>CAZWEZ010000080.1:0-17447 GCA_964632795.1 uncultured Thalassospiraceae bacterium
CCGGACTATAGCAAAGCCAAAGGCCGACCGAAACAAACTTGCCAAAAACCTCGCACGACACACCAATCCATGCCAACAATTCGACCGAGGAACGCCCATGAACGACCCGTTGACCCATTCCTGGTCGCTTCCGGTGGCCGAGGCGATCGAACTCCAGCGGCGCCTGGCGGCCCGGGTGGTCGGCGAGGACCGGCTGGGGAAGGTCGCCCGGGTGGCCGGGCTGGACGTCGGACTGGAGGAGGAGGGCACGGTGGCCCGGGCCGCCGTGGTGGTGCTGAGCCTGCCCGGGCTGGAGGTCGCCGACCAAGCGCTCGCCCGCCGCCCGGTCGAGTTCCCCTACGTGCCGGGCCTGCTGTCGTTCCGCGAGGTGCCGGCGCTGCTGGCGGCGCTGGACAAGCTGAGCGTCTTGCCCGACGTCCTGCTGTGCGACGGCCAGGGCCTCGCCCATCCCCGCCGCTTCGGACTGGCTTGCCACCTGGGGGTGCTGCTGGACGTTCCGGCCATCGGCGTCGCCAAGTCGCGCCTGGTCGGCAGCCACGACGAGCCGGGCGACGGGCGCGGCGACTGGACCCCCCTGCTTCATCGCGGCGAGACGGTCGGCGCGGCGCTACGCACACGGCCCGGCTGCAAGCCGCTCTACGTGTCGCTCGGCCACCGCATAAGCCTGGAGACCGCCATCGCCACCGTCATGCGGTGCACCACCCGCTACCGCCTGCCCGAGACCACCCGGGCCGCGGACAAGCTGTCGAAGGGGCGATAGGTACTATAATAGCCCCTCAGACGCCGGGCGGGCCGGTGGCCCTTGGCGGTTTTGTTGCCCCTCAGGCGCCGGGCGGGCCGGTGGCCCTTGGCGGTTTTATTGCCCCTCAGACGCCGGGCGGGCCGGTGGCCCTTGGCTGGCGCGACACAAGTCGCGACGCGCGGTCGCGCTTGCCGGCCAGCGCATGTGCCGCCACATGCGCTGGCCGGTATCAAACGTGGTGGCTGAAGGTGGCGTGTTTGGCCTCGCCCATCAGCTTGCGGAAGTCGTCGCCGGCGACGCGGACCAGGGAGCCGTGGTCGCCGCCCTCGAAATAGACGTCCTTGAGGCTGGCCAGGCTGTCGTCCCACACCGTCTC
The DNA here is from genome assembly GCA_964632795.1 of uncultured Thalassospiraceae bacterium. GTDB lineage: Bacteria > Pseudomonadota > Alphaproteobacteria > Rhodospirillales > 2-02-FULL-58-16 > CAZWEZ01. Next base: position 1,119 of record CAZWEZ010000080.1, read on the forward strand.
CAGGCCGTAGGCGTCGCCCAGCGGCGGCACCGCGCCCAGCACGCAGTCCTCGAACAGCTTGGAAAGCTCCTCCTCGCGGGCCAGCTCCAGGTGCCGCCCGAGGACGTCGTAGACCTCGCCGACGGTCAGCTTGTAGGTCGCCGGCATGACCGCCAACAGATAGCCGTCGTGGTCCTTGAGGACCACCGCCTTGGCCATCGACTCCCCGGAGACGTGGGCGGCATGGGCGGTCTCCATGCTGCCCCCCGTGGGGTCGTGCTTGATGACGTCGTAGTCGATGCCGCGATCGTCAAGATGTTGCTTGACGGTTACCGAGATGGTCATGATGTCCCTCCCGTCTTCACCGGGAGGCAGCGAGCCCCCCATGTCCCGCCGGCGCCCACGGCCGGCGATTCCCAATCGGATCGCTCTCCGCCGCCAATTGTGCCGGAAACCCGGCCGGAGGACAACTAAACCGTTCGCCGACGGGGGGGCTTTTTTTTACTTATTTTTTATTTGACACGGATGAACACAGATAAACACAGATAAACAAAAAATTAAAAAAATCATCCGTGTTCATCCGTGTTCATCCGTGTCAATTTTCCTGACCTTTGATTGTTATTATAATCACGGCCCCCTTCGCCGGTGTTTCTTTTTCCTGCGTTTGCGGCGTTGGGCGGGGGACCAGCCGGCGGCGGCGGCGGCGCGCGGCGAGACGCCGGCGGAATCGAGGCCCAGTTCGGCCGCCTCCAGGCGGCGGACCTCGTCGCGCAGCCGGGCCGCCTCCTCGAACTCCAACTCGGCGGCCGCCGCCTTCATCCGTTTCTCCAAATCCCCGAGGTGGGCGCGCAGGTCCTTGCCGACCAGGTGGACCTCGCCACTGATTCCGGTATCCACCGTCACGTAGTCGTGCTCGTAGACCGAATCGAGGACGTCGGAGATCGCCGTCTTGATGCTTTCCGGGGTGATGCCGTGGGCGGTGTTGTAGAGCTGCTGCTTCTCGCGCCGGCGGTTTGTTTCGCCGAGCGCGTAGTCCAGCGATTTGGTGATGGTGTCGGCGTACAGCACCACCCGGCCCTCGACGTTGCGCGCCGCCCGGCCGATGGTCTGCACCAGGCTGGTCTTGGAGCGCAAAAACCCCTCCTTGTCGGCATCGAGGATCGCCACCAGGGCGCATTCGGGGATGTCCAGGCCCTCGCGCAGCAAATTGATGCCGACCAGCACGTCGAAGGCCCCCAGCCTGAGGTCGCGGATGATCTCGATGCGCTCCAGGGTCTCGATGTCGGAATGCATGTAGCGTACCCGGACCCCGTGCTCGTGCAGGTACTCGGTAAGGTCCTCGGCCATCCGCTTGGTCAGGGTGGTGACCAGGGTCCGCTGGCCGCGCGCCGCGGCCGCGGTGACTTCGCCCAGCAGGTCGTCGACCTGGGTATCGACCGGGCGCACGATGCACAGGGGGTCGATGAGGCCGGTCGGGCGGACCACCTGCTCGACGAACACGCCCCCGGTGCGCTCCAGCTCCCACGGCCCCGGGGTCGCCGAGACGAAGACGGTCTGGGGCCGCATGGCCTCCCATTCCTCGAACTTGAGCGGCCGGTTGTCGAGGCATGAGGGGAGCCGGAAGCCGAACTCGGCGAGTGTCGTTTTGCGGTTGAAGTCGCCCCGGTACATGCCGCCCAGTTGGGGCACCGAGACGTGGCTCTCGTCGACCACCAGCAGGGCGTTCTCGGGCAGGTACTCGAACAGGGTCGGCGGTGGCTGGCCGGCCAGGCGCCCGGTCAGGTAGCGGGAATAGTTCTCGATGCCGCTGCAGTAGCCGGCGCTCTCCAGCATCTCGAGGTCAAACGTGGTGCGTTCCCGGAGGCGCTGGGATTCGAGCAGCTTGCCCTGGGCGTCGAGCTCCCCCAGGCGTTCCTTCAACTCGGCGCGGATGCCGATGATCGCCTGTTGCAGGGTCGGGCGCGGGGTCACGTAGTGGCTGTTGGGATAGACGGTGACCGATTCCAGCGCCGCGACCCTGTCGCCGGTCAGCGGGTCGATCTCCCACAGGCCCTCGATCACATCACCGAACAGCGACACCCGCCAGGCCCGGTCCTCGAGGTGGGAGGGGAAGATCTCGACCACGTCGCCGCGCACCCGGAAGGCGCCGCGGAAGAAGTTGGCGTCGTGGCGCCGGTACTGGAGCTCGACCAGCCGCTCGAGCAGCGCCGCGCGCTCGATCCGGGCCCCGGTCTCGAGCGTGACCACCATCTGCGAATAGGTCTCGACCGCGCCGATGCCGTAGATGCACGACACCGAGGCGACGATCACCACGTCGTTGCGCTCCAGCAGCGAGCGGGTGGCGGCGTGGCGCATGCGGTCGATCTGCTCGTTGATCGAGGCGTCCTTCTCGATGTAGGTGTCGGTCCTCGGCACGTAGGCCTCGGGCTGGTAGTAGTCGTAGAACGACACGAAGTACTCGACCGCGTTGTCGGGGAAGAAGGCCTTCATCTCGCCGTAGAGCTGGGCGGCCAGGGTCTTGTTGGGGGCCATGACCAGGGTCGGGCGCTGGATTCGCTCGATGACGTGGGCGATGGTGAAGGTCTTGCCCGAGCCGGTGACCCCGAGCAGCACCTGGTCGCGCTGGTTCCCTTCCAGGCCACCCAACAGCCCGTCGATGGCCTGGGGCTGGTCGCCGGCGGGCAGGAAGTCGCTGACCAGCCGGAACCGCCGCCCGCCCTCGACCGGCGCGCGCTTGGCCGGAACGAAGATGGCTTGGTTGGTCGCCGCCTCGGACATGGCGGTTATATAGGCGCAACGGCAAAGCGATGGCCAGTGGGTTGCGGGTGTTGCGGCGGCGCGCCTCAGTCGGGTTCGGGGGGAACCAGTTTTTCCAGCTCGGCAATCAACGGCGGCAGGCGCTCTGTGGCGACGGTCCAGACGATGTCCATGTCCACGGTGGTGTAGGCGTGGATGAGCCGGTCCCGCATGCCCGTGATGTCCCGCCAGGGGATCACCGGATGCTGCTCACGAAACTCGGGCGGGACGTGCCTCGCCGCCTCGCCTATGACTTCCAACAACCGCAACAGCGCCAGGGCTAGTATCTCGTCGCGGTCAAGATCGACCCGCTCCCGGTCGCGGCAGAACGTCACCGCCTTGCGGGCGAAGTCCAGCATGTGGCGTAGCCGGACCTCGATGTCACGGCGCGACATACTGGTCCTCGGCCTCGGCCAGCACCTCGTCGCGGAAGTAAGGGCTCAGGCTCGCCGGCGTGTGCAGGTCGGCCTTGCGGCCGACGATTTCGGAGAGTTCGTCCCCCATGGAGACGATCTCCCACCCCGGCACATGTCCCGGTTCGAACTCGACCAGCACGTCGACGTCGCTGTCGGGTGAGAAGTCGTCGCGCAGCACCGAGCCGAACAGCGACAGCCGCCGGATGTAATGACGTCGGCAGAAATCGGCGATCTCGCGATTGGGGATGGAGAGGTTGTCGGTCATGGGCTCGCTAAGTCCGGGTTTGTCGGCAGTATATCATCCGGGCAGCGGTCATTGCACGCCGTCTGAAGCCAGGGCATCACGTGTCGCCGCGACTATCCCTAGAAGTCCGAGATGCATATCGCAGGAATCGAGGTGGTTGTAGTTGATTTTATACTCGCCCTGTGAAGAACGCCACTGCCGCAAGCCCGCCGGTCGAGGTCCCTTATGCCGAAGCCGGCGTGGCCGTTCGCCGCCATTGTCCCTTGCGCGACATGGTCAGGGGGCATAGGGTTCGCTTCGGTGCAAGCATGCGCCGGGGTTCGCCTTAACCTTGGGGCGCATCTTCCGAACAACTGTCGCAAGGGGCCAGCAAGTCATGTCCTTCATCGCCTCACGCCTATCGCGGATCAAGCCGTCGCCGACCATCGCCGTCGCCACCAAGGCCCGCGAGCTCAAGGCCGCCGGGCGCGACGTCATCGGCCTGGGGGCCGGCGAGCCCGACTTCGACACCCCCGAGCACATCAAGGACGCCGCCAAGGCGGCCATGGACCGCGGCGAAACCAAGTACACCGCGGTTCCGGGCACCCCGGAGCTGCGCCAGGCGATCAGCGACAAGCACAAACGCGACAACAACCTCGACTACACGCCCGACCAGATCAGCGTCGGCTGCGGCGGCAAGCAGACCATCTACAACGCCATCGTGGCGACGGTCGAGGGCGGCGACGAGGTCCTCATCCCGGCCCCCTACTGGGTGTCGTATCCCGACATCACCCTGCTCGCCGAGGGCGAGCCGGTGATCATCGACTGCCCCAAGGAGGCCGGCTTCAAGCTCCAGCCGGGCGACCTCGAGGCGGCGATCACCCCGAAGACCAAGTGGCTGATCCTCAATTCGCCCTCCAACCCCTCGGGCGCCGCCTACAGCCGCGCCGAGATGAAGGCGATCACCGATGTCCTGATGAGGCACGACCACGTGTGGCTGATGACCGACGACATGTACGAACACATCGTCTACGACGACTACCAGTTCGTCACCCCGGCCCAGGTCGAGCCCCGGCTGTATGAGCGCACCCTGACGCTCAACGGGGTTTCCAAGGCCTATTGCATGACCGGCTGGCGGGTCGGCTGGGCGGCCGGGCCGCTCGAGGTGATCAAGGCCATGAACAAGATCCAGTCCCAGAGCACCACCCACACCTCCTCGATCTCCCAGGCCGCCGCGGTGGCGGCGCTGAACGGCCCCCAGGACTTCATCGCCGACCACAACGCGACCTTCAAGGAGCGCCGCGACCTGGTGGTGTCGATGCTCAACCAGACCCCGGGGCTGTCCTGCCTGACGCCCGAGGGCGCGTTCTACGTCTACCCGTCGTGCCAGGGGGTGATCGGCAAGAAGACGCCCGAGGGCAAGACGCTGGAGACCGACGAAGACCTGGTGACCTACCTGCTGGAGGCCGAGGGGGTGGCCGCGGTGCACGGCGCCGCCTTCGGGCTGTCGCCCTACTTCCGGATCTCGTACGCCACCGACACCAAGCTCCTGGAGGAGGCCTGCCGACGCATCCGGAAGGCCTGCGCGGCGCTGACATAAAGCATACCGGATAGGTTATTCCGCTTGCGATATTCCGAATAACGGAATAACCTGAGGCGTGATCAGGTCCTTCCGCTGTAAGGATACCGAAAGGCTCTTTCGGGACAGGTTCGTGCGGCGGTTCGCCCGGATCGAGCGGGTCGCCAGACGGAAGCTCCTCCTGTTGCATCGCGCCAGGGTGCTGGGCGACCTTCGTGTCCCCCCCGGCAACCGCCTGGAGGCGTTGCGCGGCGATCGGGCCGGGCAGTACAGCATCCGCATCAACGACCAATGGCGGATATGCTTTGCGTGGAAGGACGGCGACGCCGGGCATGTGGAGATCGTCGATTATCATTAGTCCGATCCCGATGGAGGAAGAATAAGGGGCCGTGTCATGACCAAGACGCTCGATCCGATTCCGCCGGGTGAAATCCTGCTCGAGGAGTTCATGAAACCGCTCGGGGTCAGCCAGAACAGACTGGCCCGTGACATCGACGTGCCGCCGGCGCGGATCAACGACATCGTACACGCACGGCGTGCGATCACCGCCGACACCGCGTTACGGCTGGGCAAATACTTCGCTACCACCGCGGATTTGTGGCTGGGCCTGCAGATGGAATACGACATACGCCGGGCCAAACGCGACGTGTGGCCGGCCGTCGAGCCGCGCGTCCGCCCCTTCGAGGCGGCTTGAGAGGGCTCCGCTTTAACCGATTCGGTGCCTTTTTTCTTGCATCCCGGAAAGGGGGCTTTAGGCTGCCGGGTTATACCAAGGTATTAGCGGCGGCGCGTCCGCCCGACCTTGTCAACACCCCGCCCCTGGGAGGCCTCCGTGATCAAGAAAGAACCATCCGCACCTCGCTGCGCGGCCCTCGTCGGGCCCTACCTGAGCGGCAAGACGACGTTGTTGGAAAGCATCCTCGTCGCCACCGGCGCCGTCAACCGCAAGGGCTCGGTCAAGGAGGGGAACACCGTCGGCGACGGCTCGCCCGAGGCCCGCGCCCGCCAGATGAGCTCCGAGCTGTCGGTGGCGACCACCGAATACCTCGGCGATCCCTGGACCTTCATCGACTGCCCGGGCTCGATCGAGTTGCAACAGGAAGCCCTCAACGCGCTGATGGTGGTGGACGCGGCGGTGATCGTCTGCGAGACCGGCGCCGAGAAGGCGCTGACCGTGTCCCCGGTGCTCAAGTTCCTGGGCGATAACAAGATTCCCCACTTCATCTTCATCAACAAGATGGACACCGCCACCAGCGGCCTCAAGGAGACCCTGGACGCCCTCCAGGAGTTCTCCGAGCGGCCCCTGGTGCTCCGCGAGATTCCGCTGCGCAACGACGAGGGGATCACCGGCCACGTCGACCTGGCCAGCGAGCGCGCCTTCCAGTGGGCCCCCGACAAGACCTCGAATTTGATCCAGCTCCCCGACAGCGAGCAGGCCCGCGAACAGGAGGCCCGCAACGAAATGCTCGAATCGCTGGCCGACTTCGACGACGGGCTGCTCGAGACCCTGCTCGAGGACGCCGTGCCGCCGAGCGAGGAGATTTACGGCTACCTGACCAAGACCCTCCGCGAAGGCAGCATCGTTCCCGTGTTCTTCGGCTCGGCCGAGCACGACCACGGGGTGCGCCGGCTGCTCAAGGCGCTTCGCCACGAGACCCCCGAACCCTCGGCGACGGCGGCCAGGATCGGCGTCGAGGCCGCCGGCGGGATGCTGGCCCGGGTCTTCAAGACCGTCCACGCCAGCCACACCGGCAAGCTGTCCATCGCCCGGGTGTGGCGCGGCGAGGTCGGCGACGGGATGACGTTCGACGGCGGCCGGGTCAGCGGTCTGTTCCACATGCTGGGCCAGAAGCAGGAGAAGATCGGCAAGGCCGGGCCCGGCGAGGTGATCGCCCTGGGACGCCTGGACAAGGTCGTCGCCGGCGCCGTGCTGTCGACCGACGGCGGGGCTGAGGCCGGCGACTGGCCCGAGGCCAAGAACCCCTTGTTCTCGCTGGCCGTCCACGCCGTGAAGCGGGCCGACGAGGTCAAGCTGTCCGGCTCCCTGGCCAAGCTGGTCGAGGAGGACCCCTCGCTGTCCTTCGAGCCCAACCCCGAGACCGGCGAGATGCTGCTGTGGGGCCAGGGCGAGATGCACCTCCAGATCGCCCTCGACCGGCTGCGCAACCGCTACAACCTGGAGACCGCCTCGAACCGGCCCCAGGTGCCCTACAAGGAGACCATCCGCAAGCCGATCTCCCAGCACGCCCGCCACAAGAAACAGAGCGGCGGCCACGGCCAGTTCGGCGACGTCCACCTGAACATCAAGCCGCTGCCCCGCGGCTCTGGCTTCAGCTTCGCCCAGACCATCTCCGGGGGCTCCGTGCCGCGCCAGTACTTCCCGGCGGTCGAGAACGGGGTCAAGAATTACATGTCGCGCGGCCCGCTTGGCTTCCCGGTGGTCGACATCTCCGTCACCCTGACCGACGGCCAGTACCACACCGTCGACAGCTCGGAGATGGCCTTCAAGCAGGCCGCCATCCTGGCCATGCGCGAAGGCATGCCCAACTGCCTGCCGGTGCTGCTGGAACCGATCTTCGAGGTCAAGCTGTCGATGCCCAGCGAGTTCACCTCCAAGGTCCAGCGCCTGGTCAGCAGCCGGCGCGGCCAGATCCTCGGCTTCGACGCCAAGCCGGGGTGGAAGAACTGGGACGAGGTCTCGGTGCAGCTCCCGCAGTCGGAGATGCAAGACCTGATCATCGATTTGCGCTCGCTGACCCTTGGCGTGGGCTCCTTCCAGTGGACCTTCGACCACCTCCAGGAACTGTCCGGCAAGCCGGCCGACCAGGTGGTCGCGGCGCGCGCCGAAAAGGACGAATAACATCTCTCCGTTGGCGGGAATGATGGCGCATCCTGCCGCCGCAAGAGGAAAACGGGGTGGGGAAAGGTCGACGAACCGTAAAAAAAGGCCGGGGCCAAAAGGCCCCGGCGAGTCTAACAGGGAGGCTTCACGTCTGGGAGACGCAAGGACCCGAATACGCGTGGGCCCTTCTTCCGGGCATTGCGCCCGAAACTCGTGGCAATATTGCGATGCAACATCACGTGAATGAAATATATGACTCAGGAATGTGGGATTCCAGTGATATTAACGCATTTCAGCCATGCAAAAAACGCATGGCTTAGCCGCCGGCCATCGACCTCGTGGCGTCGCCGGCCGTTCCGGCGCCGAGGACGGCCACCTGGGGGTTGCGCTCTCCCCACATTGGCACAGCCTCAGCTTTCATCGGGCACCCGGCGGCGGTCTTCCTGGTTGATGATGCCCCTCAGCACGTTGCGGAATCCGGCCACCGCCTCGGCCCCCGCTCCCCGGTAGGCGCGGGCGATGCGCCGGCCCTGGAGTTCGGTCAGCTTGCGTTCCAGCTCGCTCCCCTTGTCGGTCAGGAACAGGCGCCGCCGCCGGCGGTCGGCGTCGTCGGCGCGCTGGACCACGAAGCCCTCGCGGATCAACTGGCCGAGCACCCGCGACAGGCTTTGCTTGGTGATCTTGAGGATGGCGAGAAGCTGGCTGATGGTGATCCCTGGGTGGCGGCCGACGAAGTAGACCACCCGGTGGTGGGCGCGGCCGAAGCCGTAGGCCGCCAGCAGGGCGTCGGGCTCGGCGGTGAAGTCCCGGTAGGCGTAGAACAGCAGCTCCATCGCCTGGCGCAGTTCCTCCTCGCGCAGGAACAGGGGATTGGCTTTGGGTGCGGTCATGGCGGAAGGCGGCGTGGGCCCGGTCCATTAATACCAAGGTGCACTGATATAAGTCAGCATTATTGACATATATGGTGGAGGCTGATAGGAAAAGCAAGATTATTTCCATACTGACTGACTTTCGGGAACAAAGTTTCATGGCCAGCACCCCCTTCGACGACCGCGACGGTGTCATCTGGTACGACGGCGAGTTGGTCCCCTGGCGCCAGGCCAACTTGCACGTCCTCAGCCATGCCCTGCATTACGCCTCCAGCATCTTCGAGGGCGAACGGGTCTACGGCGGCGAGATCTTCCGCCTCGCCGAGCACAGCCAACGGCTGGTCGACTCGGCCGCCTACATGGGTTTCGAGCTGCCCAACGGGGTAGCCGAGATCGACGCCGCCTGCATCCAGGTGTGCGAGGCCAACGGCATCGTCGACGGCTACGTGCGCCCGGTGGCCTGGCGGGGCAGCGAGATGATGGGGGTGTCGGCCCAGCAGACCCGCATCCACCTGGCCGTCGCCGCCTGGCCGTGGCCGTCCTATTTCTCGCCCGAGGCGCGGATGAAGGGGATCGGGCTCAAGACCTCGCCATGGCGCCGCCCGTCGCCCCAGTCGGCGCCGGTGTTCGCCAAGGCGGCGGGGCTGTACATGATCTGCACCCTGTCCAAGCACGCCGCCGAGGACGAAGGCTACGACGACGCCCTGATGCTGGACTGGCGGGGCCATGTCGCCGAGGCGACGGGGGCCAACATCTTCCTGGTCTTCGGCGACGCCAAGCTGCACACCCCGACGCCGGACTGCTTCCTCGACGGCATCACCCGGCAGACCGTGATCGGGCTGGCCGAGGCCCGCGGCATCGAGGTGGTGACGCGCACCATCATGCCCGACGAACTGGCCCGGGCGAGCGAGGTATTCCTCACCGGCACGGCGGCCGAGGTGACCCCGGTGGGGCGCATCGACGACCTGACCTTCAGCCCCGGCGAGATCACCCGGACCCTGATGGAAGACTACGAGAAGACGGTCGGCAAGACCCCGGCGGACTCCGTCTCGGCGGCCTGAGCCCCTACAGCCTGCCGCCGGGGTCCTTGAGGGCTCGCCTTCTGACTGCGGTGTTCAAAGTTACATGCGGCCTTTGAAATAGCCGTTATTGAAACTCTGGGAAATGACCCGTCCGAAAATCAACCCCTTCGACTGGATCACGGTTGGTCGATCCCCAGGTGTCGCGGCCGTCGTTTCCAAAGTCTACGGCGCTGGCCAGGATGCAGATGTTGAGGTGGTCTACTTGCAGGGCGACAAGGAAATCTACGAGGATATCAAGTTTACGGGTAACGGGTGGGAGTTCCCACATCAGGGACCCTCGGGCGGCTACGCCAGAGGCAAGGACCGCCTGGCACCCTTCGTTGCCCAACTACGCGGCGGGCGTGGCCGAGGGTAAGTCGCCATGAAACGAGATTTGGGAATATGTTGCTGGATTTGAATGAGTCTGGACCCTAGAGTGGAAAACGAATGGGGTTTCCATTATTCTAATCTTGGCGCTGAAAATTCTCTTGGCGGGTGAAGTTGCCTAAACCGTATGTGATCACAACATTGGAAATGGCGGCAGCCCTTTCAATGGCATCAATAGCAGCCTCGATATAGCGGGCTTCATCTGGTGTTTTCTTCTCACTAATTTTTGAGCTATACTTATCTCGAATGAGATTCATAATAGCCGTGAAACGGGCAGTTGATGCTTCAAGATTCAAATGCACCTGTCTCAGTTCTGTGCAGTCACGTTTTTGCATGCTATGATATTTTTTTATTTCATCGATACATAGTAGCGCAATACGCATGACGGTTTCAGAATGAAAAACCACTTCCTCGGACCATTTTATTAACTCCGATTTTTCCTCTGGGGTAAGGGGGCTAGTTACTTCTTGAGCCAGTGTCGATGCTGATATTGCAAGGGCAAGGGAAAGCGATGTCAATATGATTTTCATGAATGTCTCCCCATGATTTTCATATGCACTTGGTATTTTCCCAAACAATACATGAGAAACAAGGATTTATCCTCAGCGGGTATGTGGCAGGCTATGGACGCTGAGGAATTGGATAAGTGCCTTTGTGACCCGCAGTATGCCGTTATCAAGATGATCGAGGTCCTTCGCCGTAACTAACTCATCACGAATCATCTCCCTGCGTTCCAGCCGAGTAGTTTGAACCATGACCGTCCCAGGAAGCGATTTGTCAGTCCCCCACAAGCCGTGGACAAGCGCATTTCTCTCGGCGCGGAGTTCATCTACCTCGTTCAACATTTCGCGTATTTCTAACGCTGTCTCATCAGGGGTTTGACGAACTTCGATCATCGTTCGAATCCAAGCCGTGAGCGTGGCTAGCGAGACATTTTGGGTAACGATAATAAGCGATCCAGGGTCTACTGGCTGACCTGCGTCGGATTTAATCAGGGTGGCGGAGAAAAGATCGGCCACAAGTCTTTCGACGCGAGCCCACCCGATGACTACACGGCCTAGGCGTTCCAGTAACTCAGCCTCGATCTGGCGTGTTTCCTGATCATCTGATGGCATGGTGAACCGGCGATCTTCGACCCAGATAGTTTTCTGATTATATTATACAACCATCCAGCTTCAGATTACAGGCTTCACCGATCCTGGCGGTGGTCGTGGTCACGCGTGGGGTCACATGCGTGGGGTCAGGTCTTGAAATGTGAATTTCGTACGATCTTAAGCGTTGCGGTGCCAAGAAAAGTCACAATTCAAGACCTGGCCCCACATATGACCCCACGTGCAACCGCAGCGACATCGCCGAGGCCGTCGTCCGGGGCTAATGCCGACCCCCCCCCTACAGCCTGCCGCCGGGGTCCCCGAGGGCCCGTTTGGCCAGGTCCTCGGTGATGAAGTCGAAGGCCTGGTCCACCGAATCGGTGCGCAGGAACAGCTTCAGGTCGCTAGCCCCGATGGTGCCGTGGCGGACCATGGCGGAGAAGTCGATCACCTCGTCCCAGTAGCCGGACCCGAACAGCACGATGGGGATCCTCTTGCCCAGCTTGGAGGTCTGGACCAGGGTCATGATCTCGAAGAACTCGTCGAGCGTCCCGAAGCCGCCGGGGAACACCACCATCGCCTTGGCCAGGTAGGTGAACCAGAACTTGCGCATGAAGAAGTAGTTGAACTCGAAGGCCAGCTCGCGGGTGATGTAGGGGTTGTTGCTCGGTTCGCCGGCGAGCGCGATATTGAGGCCGATGTTGAGCCCCCGGGCCTCCGAGGCGCCCCGGTTGGCGGCCTCCATGACCCCCGGGCCGCCCCCGGTGCAGACCACGAAGCGGCGGCGGCTTCCCTCCAGGTGCTTGGACCATTCGGTCAGCCGGCCGGCGAGTTCGCGGGACTCCTCGTAGTAGCGCGACATGGCCAGCTTGCGTTCGGCCTCGGCCACTCCCCGGCCCTTCTTCCTGGCCGCCGCCAGGGCCGTCTCGGCCTCCTTGCGCGAAACCACGCGGGCCGAACCGAAGAAGACGATGGTGTCGGAGACGTCGAGGTCCTCGAACCGGTTCTCCGGCTCCAGGTACTCCGAAAGGATGCGCAGCGGCCGCGCCTCGCGGCTGTCGAGGAAGGCTTCGTTGCTGTAGGCCTTGACCGGCCAGAGGTGTTTCTCGGTCATGATATTCGAACTTTCACTTCGCCGGCGGGTCGTCGCGCTCCCATCCGGCGGCCGCGGCATCGTCGTCCTGGTGAGGCTCGACCCACCGGCCGCCGTCGCCGGTGTCCTCGAGCTTCCAGAACGGGGCCTTGGTCTTGAGCCAGTCGATGAGGAAGCGGCTGGCCTCGAAGGCCGCCTGGCGGTGGCCCGAGGCGGTGGCCACCAGGACGATGCGGTCCCCCGGCAGCAGCTTGCCGTAGCGGTGGACGATCAGAATCTCCTCCAGCGGCCACCGGCGCCGCGCCTCGGCCTCGATGTCGGCCAGCTGCTTCTCGGTCATCCCCGGGTAGTGCTCGAGGGTCATCGATCGGATCGCGCGCTCCCCGGCGACGTCGCGGACCAGGCCGACGAAGGCGCAGATGCCGCCGACCGCCCGGTTGCCCTCGCCGAGCGCCGCCAGTTCGGCGCCGACGTCGAAATCCTCGCGCTGGATCCGGATCACGCCGTCATCCTCCGGTCACCGGGGGGAAGAACGCCACCTCGTCGTCGGCCCCCAGGCGGTGATCGAGGCCGACGTGCACCTGGTTGACCGCGACCCGGACCAGCGACAGGTCCGACAGCGCCTCGGCGAAGCCTCCGCCGCGTCCGGCGAGCCACGCCACCAGCCCCCGGACGTCCTCGACATGGTCCGGCGGCGCGACCTCCTCCTCGGAGAGACCGGCCTTCTCGCGCAGCCATGCGAAATACAGGATTTTCATTCAGCTCACCTCGCTGAACGGCAGGAAGTCCACCGTCTCGCCCTCGGCCACCGGCCCCCGGTCCTCGGACAGTTCGACCAGGCCGTCCGCTTCGACCATCGAGGTCAGGATGCCCGAACCCCCGGCGGGATACTTGACGGCGACCATCTCGCCCGCGCCGTCCCTCTCCAGGCGGACCCGCAGCCACTCGCGGCGGCCCTTTTTCTTGGCGTAGTCGAAGCCGGCCCGGACCTTGAACAGGGACGGCGTCACCGAGGTCCGGCCGGACAGCCGCAGAACCACCGGGCGGGCGATGCGCATGAAGGTGACGATGGCCGCCACCGGGTTGCCGGGAAGGCCGATGAACGCCGTACCGGCGACCTGGCCCAGCGCGATGGGTCGGCCGGGCTTGATCGCCAGCCGCCAGAAATGGAGGCTGCCCCGGGCCTCGACGGCGGCCTTGACGTGGTCCTCGTCGCCCAGCGACACCCCGCCCGAGGTGATCAGCAGGTCGTGGCCGTCGGCCGCCCCGCCCAGCGCCCGGCCGATGGCGTCGAGTTCGTCGGGCAGGATGCCGAGGTCGGTGACCTCGCAGCCCAGGCCCTCCAGCAGGCCCATGATGGCGTAGCGGTTGGCGTCGAAGATGCAGCCCGCCGGCGCCTCTCCGGAGGGGTCGCGGACCTCGTCGCCGGTCGAGAACACGGCGGCCCGCAGACGGCGGAAGACCTCCAGTTCGGAACACCCGACCGACGCCGCGAGGCCGATCTCCTGGGCCCGCAACGGCGCTCCGGCGGCGATCACGAGCGAGCCCGAACGCACGTCCTCGGCCCGCCGGCGCCGGTTGGCGCCGCGCTTGATGCCGGGCGCCAACACGGCGTCGCCGCCGTCCAGTCCGACGTCCTCCTGCATGAACACGGTGTCGGGCCCCTCGGGCATCGGCGCCCCGGTGAAGATGCGCAACGCCTCGCCGCGCCGCGCCGGCCTGTCCAGGGGATGGCCGGCGGCGATCTGTCCGCTCACCGGCAGCCGGGTCTCGCCGTCGTGTGCCAGGTCGTCGAAGAACACCGCGTAGCCGTCGACCGCCGAGTTGTCGTGGGGCGGCACGTCGCGCGGCGCCGTCACCTCGGCGGCCAACACCCGGCCCAGGGCGCCGCGCAGGGGGACGGTCTCGGTGTCGGTCACCGCGACCACCCGCTCGGCCAGCAGCCCCAGCGCCTCTTCCAGCCCCATCAGCCGGTCGGCGGCGTCGAAACAGTCGTCCCTAAGCGGCGTCATGCCCTTCTCTCCGTGGCCAACCCGAAGTGGCCGAGGATGAAGTCGGCGATGGCGGGGATGTCGTTGAGGTCGAGCACCGGCACCCCGAGCCCGTCCAGGGCCTGGTCGCTGGCCACCGCCACCACCCCGGAATCGTCGTGGCACAGCAGCGGCTTGCCGAACGCCGGGCGGTGGACCTCGATCTTGGGGTGGCGGTGGTCCTTGAAGCCCTCGATGAGGTAGAGGTCGGCCGGCGACATGATGGCCAGCAGGCGGTCCATGTCCGGCTCGGGCGCTCCGCGCAGTTCGTGCATCAGCACCCAGCGCGAGGACGAGGTCAGCATCACCTCGCTGGCGCCGGCCTGGCGGTGGCGGTGGGAATCCTTGCCCGGGGAGTCGATGTCGAAGTCGTGGTGGGTGTGCTTCATGGTCGAAACCCCGAGCCCCCGGCCGATCAGCTCGGGGATCAGCACGCTGACCAGCGTCGTCTTGCCGCTGCCGCTCCAGCCCACGAAGCCGATGGTCTTGGTGTCGTCCGCCATTCACCGGGTTTCCTTGTTTTCATTGTCTAGTTATTGGGAATGCGGGCGGGAAAATCAACGGTTGTCGGGGGCCGGGTCGGAGCCCTTCGAAGTCTTTTGGGCCGGCGCCGCGTCGGTCTCGGCGATGTGCCGGAGGCTGGCCAGCAGGTAGTCGTAACCGGTGATCAGGGTGATCACGGCCGCCGCCCACAGTCCGTAGACGCCGATCTCAAGCGTCGCGACGCCGCCGAAATCGGGTCCCGCGTCGCCGACGATCAGGAAACCCAGGGCCAGCATCTGGATCGTCGTCTTGAGCTTGGCCAGGCCGCTGACCGGCATCCCGACGCGGACCTCGGCCAGGAACTCGCGCAGCCCCGACACCAGGATCTCGCGGCACAGGATGACCGCCGCCGGAAGGATGGTGATACCGCCGATGCGGTCGATCCCGACCATCATCAACAGGATCCCGGCGACCAGCAGCTTGTCGGCGATGGGATCGAGGAAACGTCCGAAGTTGGACTGCTGGCTCCACGCCCGGGCCAGGAAGCCGTCGAGGAAATCGGTGATGCAGGCATAGGTATAGATGCCGAAGGCCAGCCAGTTGCCCAGCGGCACCGGCAGGAACAGCAGGCCGATCACCACCGGCACCGCGATGATCCGCGAAAAGGTCAGGATGTTCGGCAGCTTGCTCAGCATGGGGAAGCCGGATGTCCTCGGTGTCGGGGCGCACGGCGCCGTTCGCCGGCCAATATAATACCAAAGTGCCCAAACGCAGACTCGTTTCCTGGCGACGCCCGCGGCGATCCATTCGACCGCTTGTTGGAAGGTCACTTTCCGTCGTGGAACCAGTCGTAGATGGTGTCGGCGATGGCCGTGCTGATGCCCTCGACGGTCCGCAGGTCGGCGCGCCCGGCCTGGGCGACGGCGCGCGCCGACCCGAAATGGTGGAGCAGCGCCTTCTTGCGCTTGGCGCCGATGCCGGGGATGCCGTCCAGCGTCGAGCGCGACAGCTTGCCCGAGCGCTTGGCCCGGTGGGCGCCGATGGCGAAGCGGTGGGCCTCGTCGCGCAGCCGCTGCAGGAAGTAGAGGACGGGGTCGCGGGCCTCCAGGGTGAGCGGCTGGCGGCCCGCAAGGTGGATGCGCTCGCACCCGGCGGCGCGTTCGGTCCCCTTGGCGATGGCGGCCACCACGACGTCCTCGACCCCCAGTTCCTCGAACACCTCCAGGGCCACGGAGAGCTGGCCGGCGCCGCCGTCGAGGAGGACCACCTCCGGCCACTTGCCGGGGGTCCGCTCGGGGTCCTCCTTGAGGGCGCGCGCGAAGCGCCGGGTCAGGACCTCGCGCATCATCGCGTAGTCGTCCCCGCCCGCCGCCTCGCGGATGGTGAACTTGCGGTAGGCGTTCTTGACCAGGCCCTCGGGGCCGGCGACGATCATCGCCCCCACCGCCTGGGCGCCCGAGACGTGGCTGTTGTCGTAGAC
>CAZWEZ010000081.1:0-17233 GCA_964632795.1 uncultured Thalassospiraceae bacterium
CCCGAGGCCGAACCCAAGCCCGAGGTCGAGGAGGCTCCCGAACCCAAGCCCGAGGTCGAGGAGGCTCCCGAACCCAAGCCCGAGGTCGAGGAGGCTCCCGAAGCCGAGGCCGAGCCCAAGGTCGGGGCGGAGCAGCCTGGGGAAAGCCCGGCCGCGGACGATGCCCCGGAAGCAGCCGCCGAAGCCCAAAATGGCGAACGGAAAACCTGAACAAATACCATTGATACCAATGAGTTGTTCATAACTCTTGAGTGTGAGGATCAAGATGGCGCAAATCACCGCCTCCCTGGTCAAGGGGCTTCGCGACAAGACCGGTATCGGCATGATGGACTGCAAGAAGGCGCTCACCGAGACCGACGGCGACATCGAGGCGGCCATCGACTGGCTGCGCAAGAAGGGCCTGTCGATGGCCGCCAAGAAGTCCGGCAGGGCGGCCTCGGAGGGCCTGGTCGGTTTCGCCCTCGACGACGGCGCCCGGGCCGGGGCCATCGTCGAGGTCAACGCCGAGACCGACTTCGTCGCCCGCAACGTCACCTTCCAGGACTTCGTGGGGAAGGTCGCCGGGCTGGCGTTGGAATGCGGGGGCGATATGGAAGCCCTGAAGGGGGCGTCCTTCCCGGGCACCGAGAGGACCGTGGAAGAACAGCTGACCCACCTCATCGCCACCATCGGCGAGAACATGAACCTGCGCCGGGCGGCGGTGCTCGAGGTCGACGGCGGCACCGTCGCCGCCTACATGCACAACGCCCTGGCCCCCGGACTGGGCAAGATCGGGGTCCTGGTAGCCCTCCAGTCCACGGCCGCCGCCGACAAGCTGGCGACCCTCGGCAAGCAGCTGGCCATGCACGTCGCCGCCTCCAACCCCCTGGCGGTCGGCCGTGAGGATTTGGAGCCGGCGGCCCTGGAACGCGAAAGGGGGGTTCTCTCCGAGCAGGCGCGCGCCTCGGGCAAACCAGAATCGATCATCGAAAAGATGGTCGAGGGTCGTCTGCGCAAGTTCTACGAGGAGACGTGCCTGGTCGACCAGACCTTCGTCATCGATGGCGAAAGCAAGGTCGCGAAGGTCCTGGAAGCGGCCGCCAAGGAGGCCGGCGGAGCCATCTCGGTCAAGGGATTCCGTCGCTTCGCGCTGGGCGAGGGGATCGAAAAACGCGACCAGGATTTCGCCGGAGAAGTGGCGGCGATGACCGCCTGAAGAGCGCGGCCGTGCCCCGACCCTGTGAAAGCGGCCATCGATGGAGTACACTCTCGCCTTCAGGCCTTGAAGGCGCTTGACCTTGGCGCATATAAGGCAATGGAAAACAACATGCCGGCCAAACCGAAGTACCGACGCATCCTGTTGAAGCTGTCGGGCGAGGGGTTGATGGGCGACAGGGATTTCGGCCTCGACAGCGGCACCATGGAACGGATCGCCGGCGAGGTCGAAAGCGTTAGCGCCATGGGCGTCCAGGTGTGCATGGTCATCGGCGGCGGCAACATCTTTCGCGGGGTTTCGGCCGCCGCCGTGGGCATCGAGCCGGCCAACGCCGACTACATGGGGATGCTGGCGACGGTGATGAACGCCCTTGCCATGCAAAGCGTGCTCGAGGCCAGGGGCGTCCAGACCCGCGTCCAGTCGGCGATCCCCATGTCGATGGTCTGCGAGCCCTACATCCGCCGCCGGGCCCTGCGCCACATGGAGAAGGGGCGGGTGGTGATCTTCGCGGCGGGCACCGGCAATCCGTTCTTCACCACCGATACGGCGGCCGCCCTGCGGGCGGTGGAGATGGACTGCGAGGCGCTGTTGAAGGGGACCCAGGTGGATGGCGTCTACAGCGCCGACCCGGCCAAGGTGAAGGATGCCGAGCGCTTCGATAAGCTGACCTACCACGAGGTCCTGTCCAGGGACCTGCGGGTCATGGACGCCTCGGCGATCTCGCTGGCCCGCGAGAACAAGGTTCCCATCCTGGTCTTTTCCATTCACAATCCGGGAACCTTCGCCGAAGTCGTCACCGGCCGGGGGACCTTTACGATAATCAGTTAGCCGCCACAATCTACCGAGGGGAGGGGACCGTGGGCACAGCGGACATCGATTCAATCAAGAAGGACATCAAGCGACGAATGGACGGCGCCGTGGAGGTATTGCACAAGGAGTTCGCGGGGCTGCGCACCGGCCGCGCCTCGATCAGCCTGCTGGAGCCGTTGGTGGTCGGCGCCTATGACACCGAAATGCCGATCAGCCAGGTGGGAACCCTCGGCATCCCCGATCCCCGGACGCTGACCGTCCAGGTGTGGGACAAGAACCTGGTCAAGGCGGTGACCAAGGCGATCATGGAATCGAACCTGGGCCTCAACCCGTCCGCGGACGGGCAACTGGTGCGGATCCCCATTCCGCCGCTGACCGAGGAACGCCGCGTCGAGTTGACCAAGGTCGCCGGCAAGTACACCGAGGACGCGCGCATCGCGGTGCGCAACGTGCGCCGTCATGCGATGGACGACTTCAAGCGCGCCGAGAAGGCCGGCGAGATCTCCGAGGACGAGCACCATGACTACGGCCAGGAGATCCAGGAGCTGACCGACGCCTCGATCAAGAAGATCGACGAATCCCTGGCCAACAAGGAACAAGAGATCATGCAGGTGTGACGCCATGAAGGCAGCCCCCCTGAAAACCGACCTTTCGCCCACGCCGCCGGCCCACGTCGCCATCATCATGGACGGCAACGGCCGCTGGGCCCAGGCCCGCAAGCTGCCCCGCACGACCGGGCACCAGCGTGGGGCCAGGGCGGTGAAAACCGTGGTCAGGTGCGCCGCCGAGGCGGGGGTCGCCTATCTCACCCTGTTCGGTTTCTCGTCCGAGAACTGGAAGCGCCCGGCCAGCGAGATCAACGACCTGATGGGGCTCCTGCGCTATTACCTCAGAAGCGAGATCGCTTATCTCCACGAGAACGGCGTGCGCCTGCGCGTCATCGGCGATCGCCAGCGCCTGGAACCGGACATCGTCGACCTCATCGAGGAGGCCGAAGGGCAGACCGCCGCCAACACCAGACTGACCCTGACCATCGCCTTGAGCTACGGCGGACGCACCGAGATCACCCTCGCCGCGCGCCGCCTCGCCGAGGAGGTGGCGGCGGGAACCCTCGATCCCCGGGACATCGACGAACAGGCCCTGGCGTGCCGTCTGTTGACCCATGACATTCCGGACCCGGATCTGCTGATCCGCACCAGCGGCGAGAAAAGGATCAGCAACTTCCTGCTGTGGCAGTTGGCTTACGCCGAATTCGTTTTCGTCGACACGCTGTGGCCTGATTTCTCGGGCCGGGACTTCGAGGACGCCATCAGTGAATACCATCGCCGTGAAAGGCGTTATGGCGCAGCCGGTGACTGAGCCCGGGCGAGGTGGGTTGACGACCCGCGTTCTGTCCGCCGTGGTGCTGGCGCCGCCGGTGCTGGCGGTCGTTTATTTGGGCTCGCCGTACTTCGAGATCCTCATCGCCGTGGCCGCCGCGATCCTGGTCTGGGAATGGAACCGGCTCTGCGGCGTCGCGCCTTCCGCGGCGCGGAACGGCCCCCGGGAGGCGCCGGCGATGAGCCCCGCCGACCGCACCCTGTGGCGGGTCCTCGGGCTTCTTTGCGTCGTCATCCCGTGTCTGGCCCTGGTCTGGCTTCGCGCCGACCAGGAACTCGGCCGGGAAACCGTTTTTTGGCTGATCGCCGTGGTCTGGGCCACCGACATCGGCGCCTACGCCTTCGGAAGCCTGATCGGCGGCCCCCGGCTGGCCCCCGCGGTCAGCCCCAACAAGACGTGGGCCGGGCTGATCGGCGGGATACTCTGCGCCGGCGCCATCGGCGCCGCCACGGTGACGGTTCTCGGTCGCGGCGACATCGCCGTCCTGGCCGCGATCAGCGCCGTCCTGGGACTGACCGCCCAGGGCGGCGATCTGCTCGAATCCCTGGTCAAGCGCCGCTTCGGGGCCAAGGACTCCGGCAACATCATCCCCGGCCACGGCGGGCTGTTCGACCGCGTCGACGGCCTGTTGGCGGCGGCGGTGGCGACGGTGGCGATCGGCCTGACGGGCAAGGGCGGGGCCCTGACATGGTAGCGACCCGGCCCCGGCCCGAAACGGCGCCGCGCCGGGTGACCATCCTCGGCTCCACCGGTTCGATCGGCCGCAACACCGTCGATCTGATCCAAAGGCAGCCCGACGACTTCAACGTCGAGGCCCTGACCGCCAACCGCAACGTCGCGCTGTTGGCCGAACAGGCCCGCCAGCTGTCCCCGAAATCGGTGGTGATCGCCGATCCGGATTATTACCGGGAGCTCAAGGACGCCATGGCGGGAACCGGGATCGAAGTCGCCGCCGGGCCCGAGGCGGTGGTCGAGGCGGCGATCCGGCCGGCCGAATGGGTGATGGCCTCGATCGTCGGCGCCGCCGGGCTGGAAGCCACCCTGGCCGCGGTCCGCCGGGGCGCCATCGTGGCTCTGGCCAACAAGGAGTGCCTGGTCTCGGCCGGCGCCGTGATGATGAACGAGATCGGCCGCCACGGCGCCACCCTGCTGCCGGTGGATTCCGAGCACAGCGCGATCTTCCAGGTCTTCGACTTCGAGGGCGCCGACAAGGTGGAGCGCATCGTCCTGACGGCTTCCGGCGGCCCCTTCCGCGAGATGGATAGCCAAGCCATGGCCCGGGTCACCCCGGAACAGGCGGTGAACCATCCCAACTGGAACATGGGGGCCAAGATCTCCGTCGATTCGGCGACCATGATGAACAAGGGCCTGGAGCTGATCGAGGCCTATCATCTGTTCCCGGTGCCCGAGGAGCGGATCGAGATCCTGATTCACCCCCAATCGGTGATCCACAGCATGGTCGCCTACGTGGACGGCTCGATGCTGGCCCAGATGGGGACTCCCGACATGCGCACGCCGATCGCCTACGCCCTCGGCTGGCCCCAACGGATGGCCACCCCGGCGCCGCGCCTGGCCCTCGATGTGATCGGCGAACTGACCTTCGAAGCGCCCGATCCCGTCCGCTTTCCGGCCCTGCGTCTGGCTCGCCAGGCCTTGCGGACGGGCGGCTGCTCGCCTACCATATTGAACGCCGCCAACGAGGTGGCCGTTCACAGCTTCCTGGCCCGGGAGATCGGCTTTCTTGATATCGCGCGGGTCGTCGAACAAACCCTCGAGACGGCCCCCAACGGCAAGCTGGAAAGCCTGGCCGACGTGAGCGAGGCCGATACCGCGGCCCGGGAGATTGCCATGGGTTTCGTTTCCAAAACATCGACTTTGAAGTAAAACAAAAAATACCCAATTCGGAACCCTAGAGATGGATATCCTCAATTTCACCTGGTACTACGTCGTCCTCTTCCTGGCCGTCCTGTCGGTATTGATCTTCGTCCACGAAATGGGACATTTCCTGGTCGCCAGGTTATGCGGCGTGCGCATCGAGGTGTTCTCGATCGGTTTCGGTCCGGAGGTCTGCGGATGGAACGACCGCTCCGGAACGCGCTGGAAAATCGGCTACCTGCCCCTGGGCGGCTATGTCAAGATGTTCGGCATGGACGAATTGGGGGGCGAGGGCGAGGAACAGCCCGAGATGACCCCGCAAGAGCGTGCCGTCTCTTTCCAGCACAAACCCCTCGCCCGGCGTGCCGCCATCGTCGCCGCCGGCCCGGTCGCCAACTTCCTGTTCGCCATCCTGGTCTTCGCCGGGGTGTTCTACACCACCGGGGTTCCTTTCCTGTCGGCGGTGGTCGGCGAGGTGTTGGCCGATAGCGCGGCATCCGAGGCCGGAATGGAACCGGGCGATAGGATCGTCGCCATCGACGGCCAGCCCATCGAGCTGTTCCGCGATCTCCTCAGGATCGTCAGGAACAGCCCCGGGGTGCCCCTGGAGATCACCGTCCGGCGCGGAGAAGGTGATCTCATCCTGTCGGCGACCCCCAGACGGATCCGGATCGAGGACGAATCAGGCGAGAGCGTGGAGATCGGCCGGCTGGGGATCATGGCCGATCCGTCACAGGTCAAATACCAGCCGAGCAACCTGCTCAACGCCAGCTGGCTGGCCCTCTCCCATACCGCCGACATCACCAGCAAGACCTTTTCGTTCCTCGGCGAAATCTTCACCGGCCAACGAACCACCGAGGACGTCGGGGGCATCCTGAGGATCGCCAAGTTCTCCGGGATGTCGGCCCAGGGCGGGATCGTCAATCTGCTGAGCTTCACCGCCCTGCTGTCGATCAATCTCGGCCTGATCAACCTGTTTCCGATCCCGATCCTGGATGGCGGCTATCTGGTGTTCTATGCTTTCGAGGCCGTCCGGGGCCGTCCGTTGGGGCCGCGGGTCCAAGAATACGGTTTGCGTTTCGGGTTGATTCTGGTATTGCTCCTGGTGATTTTCGTCACGTGGAACGATTTGGTGCATCTCAAGGTGTTCGACTTCTTTCAAAGGCTCATATCCTGAGCCTTTATTACACATGGTGTTCCTTGAAATACTTGTTACGATATTTTGCGTTTGCCGTTTTGTTTCTGGCGCTGGGGTTGCCGTCTTGGCCGTCCCTTGCCCAGTCCGGCGGCATCGTGCGCGAGATCGTCGTCGAGGGTAGCCAACGCATCGAAGCCGACACCGTTCGTTCCTACCTGCTGGTCCAGGAAGGCGATGCCTTCGATACCGGACGCATCGATCGCTCCCTGAAGAGCCTGTTCGCGACCGGGCTGTTCGCCGACGTTTCCATGCGCCGCCAAGGCGACACCCTGATCGTCAACGTCGTCGAAAACCCGGTCATCAACCGGATCGCCTTCGAGGGCAACCAACGGCTGAAGAACGAGATTCTCGAATCCGAGGTTTCGCTCAGGCCGCGGGTCATCTACACCCGGACCAAGGTGCAGAACGACGTCAACCGCATCCTCACCCTGTATCGCCGCAACGGCCGGTTCGCCGCCACCGTCGACCCCAAGGTCATCCAGTTGCCCCAGAACCGGGTCGATCTGGTGTTCGAGATCAACGAGGGCAAGCTGACCGAGATCCGGAGGATACGTTTCGTCGGTAACAACGAGTTCAGCGACTCCCGGCTGCGCGATGTGGTGCGCACCAGGGAATCCCGGTGGTACCGTTTCTTCACCTCCGACGACACCTACGACCCGGACCGCATGACCCTGGATCGGGAACTGTTGCGGCAGTTTTATCTGGCCAGCGGCTATGCCGATTTCCGGGTCCTGTCCGGGGTCGCCGAACTGACCCCCGATCGCAAGAATTTCTTCCTCACCTTCACCGTCGAAGAGGGGGGGCGATACCGGTTCGGGGCGATCGACATCGAGACCCGGCTTCGCGACCTCGACAAGAAGGACCTGAAGGGTGCCGTCGAGATCACCACGGGCGACTGGTACGACGCCGAGGAGATGGATGTCGCCATCGATGGCCTGACCAATGTCGTGGGAACCCTCGGCTACGCCTTCGTCGACGTGCGCCCGCGGGTCAACCGTAACCGCGAAGAGCGGACCATCGACGTGACCTTCGAAGTCAACGAAGGACCTCGGGTGTTCGTCGAGCGCATCGATATCGCGGGCAACGTGCGCACGTCGGGCGAGGTGATCCGCCGCGAGTTCCGGCTGATCGAGGGCGACGCCTTCAACTCCTCCAAGCTGCGCCGCTCCAAGCAGCGCATCCAGAACCTGAACTTCTTCGAGAAGATCTCCGTGGAGCAGGTGCCGGGCAGCGCTCCCGACAAGACGGTGATCCAGGTGGAGGTGGAGGAGAAATCCACCGGCTCCCTCTCCATCGGCGCCGGCTTCTCGACCACCAGCGGCATGCTTGCCGACCTGGGGATCCGCGAGCGGAACTTCCTGGGACGGGGCCAGGACCTGGAACTCAGCCTGCTTTTCGCCGAGCGCAAGAGCGAGATCGACCTCAGCTTCACCGAGCCCTATTTCCTGGATCGCGAGGTGACGGCGGGATTCGATATCTTCAGATGGAGTGCGGACTTCCAGGATTACAGCTCGTATGATTCGGAGTCGCTCGGCGGCGCCCTCAGGGCCGGCTATCTGATCACCGAGAACTTGAGCCAGGGTTGGAAATACACCATCAAGCAGACCGAAGTCACCGATGTCCCCACCGGCGCTTCCCGGTTCATCAAGTCCGAAGAGGGGGAGACGATGCTTTCGGAAATCTCCCATTCGCTGACCTATGACAGGCGGGATAACCGGTTCCTGCCGAGCGATGGCTATTTCCTGCGCATGACCAACGACGTCGCCGGCCTGGGCGGCGATACCCGGCATTTGCGCAACCGCTTCGAAGCCGGCAATTATTACAAGCTCACCGACCAGTGGATCCTATCCCTGACCGGTTCCCTCGGCCACATCGTCGGTATCGGCAAGGATGTCCGCTTGACCGAGCGGTTCTTCGCCGGGGGCGACGATCTTCGCGGCTTCGCCACCCATGGCATCGGTCCCCGCGACCGCAGAACCAACGACGCCCTGGGCGGAGAATGGATGTACACGGGGACGGTGGAACTCAGCGTTCCCCTGGGTCTGCCCAACGAACTCGGACTGTCCGGCAAGGTCTTCACCGACTTCGGAAGCATCGGCAAGATCGCTCAATCCGGCTCCCAGATCCAGGATACGGGCAGTCTGCGCGCTTCGATCGGCACCGGTGTCAGTTGGAATTCGCCGTTCGGTCCGATCGGCATCGATTTCGGCGTCCCGGTGATCAAGGAAAATTTCGATATTGACGAGAATTTCCGGGTCAATTTCGGTACGAGGTTCTGAATCCATGTCCTTTTCACGTATCCCGAGTTCCGTTCTGTGGGCGCTGGTGGTTGTGGCGTCGCTGGCCCACCCGGTATCCGCCCAGGATCAGGAGCAGGATCAGGAGCAGACCATCCTCTTGAAGATCGCCATCATCGATGTCGACGCGATCCAACGCAATGCCGTCGCGGTCAAGGAAATCCGTTCGCAGATCGGCAAGTACCGTTCCGCGTTTCAGGCCGATATCCAGAAGGAAGAGACGGAACTGCGCAATGCCAATCAGGAACTTGCCCGCCAGCGCACCATCCTGTCGCCGGAAGCCTTCGCCGAGGAGCGGCGGAAGTTCGAACAGCGCCTGATCACCGTCCAGCAAAAGGTCCAACTGCGCAAGCAGGAACTGGAGAAAGCCCAGATCGGCGCCATGAGGCAGGTCCAGGCCGCCCTCAACGAGATCATTACCGGCATCGCCAAGGAGAGGAATTTGACCTTGATCCTGCGGGAGAACCAAGTCGTTCTGTCCGCCACCGCCCTCAAAATCACCGACGAAGTCCTGGCCCGCCTGGACCAAAAACTGCCGTCCATAAGTGTTCCCGAACCCGGGAAATAGGCGATGGCCGATCCGCGATTCTTTACCGTCGCCGGACCGTTTACCCTCAATCAGCTGGCGGAAATTTCGCGGGCCGAAATCGGTGGCGACGCTGATCCCGAGGCCGTTTTCAGCGATGTCGCCCCGCTCGACACGGCCGGCCCCGACCACCTCGCTTTCATCGACAACAGGCTGTACGTCGAGCGTTTCGCCACCAGCGGGGCCGGGGCCTGCGTGGTCCATCCCGAGGTGGCGCCCAAGGCGCCCCGGGGCATGTCCCTGCTGCTGACCGAGGAGCCCTACCATGCCTATGCCAGGGCGGCCTGGGCCTTTTATCCGATGCCACCGGTGGCGGGCGGCGTCGCCGCCTCGGCGACGATCGACGAAACGGCAAGGCTGGGAGACGACTGCCGGGTCGACGGCGGCGCCGTCGTCGGTGCCCGCGCCGAGATCGGCCGCCAGTGTCATATCGGGGCCACCGCGGTGATCGGCGAGGGAGTGGTGGTGGGCGACGAATGCCGGATCGGTCCCGGCGCCTCGCTGGCCTGCTGCATCGTCGGCGACCGGGTGACCATCCATGCCGGGGCGCGAATCGGCCAGGACGGCTTCGGCTTCGCGCTGGGCGCCAAAGGCCACGCCAAGGTCCCCCAACTGGGGCGCGTCCTCATCGAGGACGACGTCGAGATCGGCGCCAACACCGCCATCGACCGGGGCTCCGGCCCCGATACCGTGATCGGCGCCGGCAGCAAAATTGATAATCTGGTCCAGATCGGCCATAACGTGACGATCGGACGGGGGTGCATCGTGGTCGCCCAGGTCGGGATTTCCGGCAGCACCTCGGTCGGCAATTTCGTGATGATGGGCGGCCAGGTCGGCCTGACCGGTCATCTGCGGATCGGCGAGGGCGCCCGCATCGCCGCCCAGAGCGGCCTGATGCGCGACGTCGAACCGGGGGCGACCGTCGGCGGCTCGCCGGCGGTGCCGGTGCGCGAGTGGTTGCGCGGCGTCGCCGCCGTGGGGCGGCTGGCCAGGAAGAAAGGCGGCTGACAAATGGATACCAAGGTGGCGGCGGCGGGGGGCAAGACCCTCGACATCAACCGGATCATGGAGATGATCCCCCATCGCTACCCCTTCCTGATGATCGACAAGGTTGTCGATGTGATCCCCGACGTCAGCGCCATCGGGATCAAGAACGTGACCATCAACGAACCATTCTTCCAGGGCCATTTCCCTTCCCGCCCGGTGATGCCCGGGGTGCTGGTCATCGAGTCCATGGCGCAGACCGCGGCGACCCTGGTGATCGAGACCCTGGGCATGGAAGCCGAGGGCCGGTTGGTCTATTTCATGTCGGTGGACTCGGCGCGCTTCCGCAAGCCCGTGGTGCCCGGCGACACCTTGCGGGTTCACGTCGAGAAGCAGCATCGCCGCCGCAACGTGTGGAAGTTCAAGAGCCAGGCCAGGGTCGAGGGAACCCTCGTCGCCGAAGCCGTTTACACCGCCATGATCGTGGATGAATGATGACCGAGATACACCCCATGGCCGTCGTCGAGGACGGCGCCCGGATCGGTGACAACGTCGCCATCGGTCCCTACTGCACCGTCGGTGCGGAGGCCGAACTGGGCGACGGCACCGTCTTGATGTCCCATGTCGTGGTCAACGGCCGGACCACCATCGGCGCCAACACCAAGGTCTTCCCCTTCGCCTCGATCGGCCTGCCGCCCCAGGACCTCAAGTACAAGGGGGAACCCTCGCGCCTCGAGATCGGCTGCAACAACATCATCCGCGAGCACGTCACCATGAACCCGGGGACCGAGGGCGGAGGCATGCTGACCAGCATCGGCAACAACTGCCTGTTCATGGTCGGCGCCCACGTCGCCCACGACTGCTGGATCGGCGACCACGCGATCCTGGTCAACAACGCCACCCTGGGCGGCCACGTAAAGGTCGATGAATGGGCCATCATCGGCGGCCTGTCGGCGGTCCACCAGTTCGTGCGGATCGGCCGCCACGCCATGGTCGGGGGCATGACCGGGGTCGAGAACGACGTCATCCCCTACGGCTCGGTGATGGGCAACCGGGCCCGTCTCCAGGGTCTCAACATCATCGGCCTCAAGCGACGGAATTTCTCCCGCGACGTCATTCACGCCCTGCGCAACGCCTACCGCCTGCTGTTCGCCCAGGAAGGCACCATGTCCGAGCGCCTGGACGACGTTTCCGAGCTGTTGCACGACAACGAGCCGGTGATGGAGATCGTCGAATTCATCCGCGTCGATTCCTCGCGCTCGATCTGCCAGCCCAGCCTGGAAGATGCCGCATAGTACCGACTTTCATAATTCCGCGCCCCATGTGACGGCCTTGCGCGGTTCCCGGCTAGGAGCGCGCCGCGCCGTGATGGTGGCCCATCACAAGCGGTGCGCGACGACGACCGGGAGCCGCGCAAGGCCGCCCGGAGGGTCGCTTTTCCCGCTTCCCCGGGGCGTCGGCGGCACTTGCCGATGTGCCGGCATCGCCGGCGCACCGCCTCCTGCCGGGGAAGCGGGAAAAGAGATCACATGGGGCGCGGAATTATGAAAGTCGGTACTAAACTCGGCATCCTGGCCGGCGGCGGGAAGCTGCCGGCCCGCATCATCGAAGCCTGCCGGGAAAACGACCGCCCCTTCTTCGTAATCGCCTTCAAGGGCCAGGCAGAGGACGCGACCGTTGCCGGAACCCCCCATGCCTGGGTTCGCCTGGGAGCCGCCGGCAAGACGCTGAAATTGTTGCGTCAGGCAGGGGTCGAGGTGCTGGTGATGGCGGGCCGCATCCGGCGTCCGAGCCTCGCCGCCCTGAGACCCGATGCCTGGGCGGCCCGTTTCCTCGCCAGGTCGGGGGCCATGGCCCTGGGAGACGACGGGCTTCTGAGCGCCGTGATCGGGGAATTGGAGGCAAACGAGGGTTTCCGCATCGTCGGCCCCGAAACCCTGCTTCCCGATATCCTGGCCGCCGAGGGCGTCTACGGCGATGTGGAACCGGACGGCCAGGCCCGCCGGGACATCCAACGGGGCATCGAGGCGGCGCGAGATCTCGGCGCCCGGGATCTCGGCCAGGGGGCGGTGGTCAGGGCGGGAGAGGTGATCGCCGTCGAGGATGCCGAGGGCACCGATGCCATGCTGGAGCGTTGCCGCCCCGGCGCCGGCGGAGTGCTGGTCAAGGTCGCCAAGCCGGGCCAGGAAAGCAGCGTCGATCTGCCGACCATCGGCGTTTCGACGGTCGACATGGCGCGCGCCGCCGGCCTCGCCGGGATCGCCGTGCAAGCCGGCCGGGCGCTGGTCGTCGACCGGGCGGCGGTGATCGAACGGGCCGACGAGGCGGGGCTGTTCGTCGTCGGCGTGGCGGTCCCGGAAGGCCGGTGAGCACCGGCGGCGAAACCCCGGTGATCTTCCTGATCGCCGGCGAACCTTCCGGGGACTCCCTGGGCGGCCGCCTGATGGCGGCGCTCGCCGAGCGCCGCCAGGTAAGGTTTGCCGGCGTCGGCGGCCCGCGGATGGAAAGCCAGGGTCTCGAAAGCCTGTTCCCCATGGAGGAACTGTCGCTGATGGGCCTGGCCGAGGTCCTGCCCCACCTGCCGCGCCTGTCGCGGCGGATCGCCCAGACCGTGGCCGAGGTCCGCAAGACCCGGCCGTCGCTGCTGCTCACCATCGATTCCCCGGGCTTCAATTTCCGCGTCGCCCGCCGCCTGAAGGGGCAGGGGATCACCCTGGTCCACTACGTGGCGCCCTCGGTGTGGGCCTGGCGCCCGGGACGGGCGCGCAAGGTCGCCGCCTTCCTCGACCACCTGCTGGCGCTGCTGCCGTTCGAACCGCCGTACTTCGAGGCCGAAGGGCTGCCCTGCACCTTCGTCGGCCACCCGGTGGTCGAAAGCGGTTGCGAGCGGGGCGACGGAGCGGGCTTCAGGCGCCGTCACGGCATCGCCGAGGGGGCGACCCTCCTCAGCGTGCTGCCCGGCAGCCGCCAGGGCGAGGTCGGCCGCCTGCTGTCCGTTTTCGGCGATGCCCTGGCCATTCTCGGGCGCTCCCGGCCCGGCCTGCGGGCGGTGGTGCCGACCGTCGGGACGGTGGCCGGACGGGTTGCCGCGGCGGCCGCCCGGTGGCCGGTCCCGGCGCTGGTGGTCGAGGACGAGGGAGACAAGTTCGACGCCTTCGCGGCCTCGGACGCGGCGCTGGCGGCCTCGGGGACGGTGGCCCTGGAACTGGCCATGGCCGGGGTGCCGACGGTGGTCGCCTACAGGATGAACCCGCTCACGGCGTGGCTGGCGCGGCGCCTGATCCGGGTTCGCTTCGTCAATCTGGTCAACATCATCCTCGAGCGCCAGGCGGTGCCGGAGTTGCTCCAGGAGGAATGCCGCGGCGACCGGCTGGCGGCGGCCGTGGCCGGGCTTCTCGACGATGAATCGGCTCGCCGCCGGCAGGCGGCGGACGCCGGGGAGGCCCTGCGCCACCTCGGTCTCGGCGGCCCGTCGCCCAGCAGCCGCGCCGCCGAGGTGATCCTCGACACCATCGAAGGAAAAGCAGATGACCGCCGAAACCGATAAATTCAGCTTCCTCCACACCATGATCCGGGTCCGCGACCTGGAGGCGTCGCTGGATTTCTATACCCGCCATCTGGGCATGAAGCTCCTCAGCCGGAACGACTATCCGGAGGGCAAGTTCACCCTCGCCTTCGTTGGCTACGGCGAGGAGAGCGGCAACACGGTGGTCGAGCTGACCCACAACTGGGACCAGCAGGAGCCCTACGAGTTGGGCACCGGCTTCGGCCACCTGGCGATCGCCGTCCCCGACATCTACGGCGCCTGCGAACGGATGGCGAGGGACGGGGTCACCATCCCCCGTCTCCCGGGCCCGATGAAGCACGGGACCACCGTCATCGCCTTCATCGAGGACCCCGACGGCTACAAGATCGAACTCGTCGAGCGCTAACGCCGCTTGACGATGGGGACGTAGCGGCGCTTGGTGTAGCCGCTGAAGAGCTGCCGGGGCCGGCCGATCTTGCGCCCCGGGTCCTCGATCATCTCCTTCCACTGGGCGATCCAGCCGGCGGTCCGGGCGATCGCGAACAGCACCGTGAACATGGACGTCGGGATGCCCATCGCCCGGTAGATGATCCCCGAGTAGAAGTCGACGTTGGGGAACAGCTTCTTCTCGATGAAGTAGTCGTCCTCCAGCGCGATCCGCTCCAGCTCCATGGCCAGTTCGAGCAGCGGCTCGTTGACTCCCAGTTCGCCGAGCACCTCGTGGCACGACGAGCGCAGGACCGTGGCCCGCGGGTCGTGGTTCTTGTAGACCCGGTGGCCGAAGCCCATCAGCCGGAAGGGGTCGTTCTTGTCCTTGGCCTTCTTGATGTATTCGGGGATCCGCTTCTTGGTCCCGACTTCCTCCAGCATTTTGAGGACCGCCTCGTTGGCGCCGCCGTGGGCCGGTCCCCACAGGCAGGCGATGCCGGCGGCGATGCAGGCGTACGGGTTGGCGCCGCTGGAGCCGGCCAGGCGGACCGTCGAGGTCGAGGCGTTTTGCTCGTGGTCGGCGTGGAGGATCAGGATGCGGTCCATGGCCTTGGCCACCACCGGGTTCACCTTGTGGGGCTCGCAGGGCGTGGCGTACATCATGTTGAGGAAGTTTTCGGCGTACTTGAGGTCGTTGCACGGATAGACGAACGGCTGGCCGATGGAATACTTGTAGGCCAGCCCGGCAATGGTCGGAAGCTTGGCGATCAGGCGGTGCGAGGCGATCATCCGGTGCTCGGGATCGGTGATGTCCAGTCTGTCGTGGTAGAACGACGACAACGCCCCGACGACGCCGCACAGGATGGCCATGGGATGGGAATCCCGGCGGAAGCCGTGGATGAAGTTGTGGATCTTCTCGTGGACCATGGTGTGGTAGGTGATGCTCTCCTCGAAGGCCTTCTTTTGCGGCGACGTCGGCAGTTCGCCGTGGAGAAGCAGGTAACAGACCTCCATGAAATCCGACTTTTCGGCCAGTTCCTCGATCGGATAACCGCGGTGGAGAAGGATGCCCTTCTCGCCGTCGATGAAGGTGATCTTGGATTCGCAACTGCCCGTCGAGGTGTATCCCGGATCGTAGGTGAAACGGCCTGTCTGCCCGTAAAGCTTGCGCACGTCGATGACGTCGGGACCCAGGGTTCCCTTCAGAACGGGGAGGTCGTATTTTTTCCCGGACGCGTTGTCGGTGAGCGTGAAGGAAGACGATTTGGCTTTGGCGGAAGACTTCTTTTTCGGTTTCATTGCACTTCCCCTTTAATTTGGGCGACGCGAATCACTCCCCTGGCGCGCCCTGGTCGGCGGCCGGATGGGTTATTAATTTAGGGTTTGCTAAAGTTTACGATGTCTCCAGGAGATCATCAAGACGATCTATGGTTTCCTGCTTCCCGAGAATCTCCATGGCCTCGAATATGGGCGGCGACGCCGTGCTCCCGGTGAGCGCCGCGCGCAGGGGCTGGGCAACCTTGCCGAGCTTGACCGGGGGCGAATCCAGCCCCTCGGCATGGGCCCGGACGACCGTCTCCAGGGTGCCCCGGTCCCAGGCCGCCACGGCCCGCAGGACAGGGGCCAGCGCGGACAGCTGGCGGCGTCCCTCGTGATCCAGGATCCGGGACGCCTTCGGGTCCAGTTCGATGGGTCGTTGGGCGACGTAAAACCAAGCGGAATCAGATAATTCGACGATTGTCTTCGATCTTTGCTTCAATCCTTCCATGGCCTTCACGAGGCGCTCCCGCCCGGTCTCGTCGAGGGGCCGGCCGAGCCTCTCTTCGAGCCGCGGCGCGACCAGCCCGGCCAGCCTCCGGTCGTCGCCCTGGCGCAGGTAATGGCCGTTGAGGCTGGTCAGCTTGGCGGCGTCGAAGCGGGCCGGAGCGCGGCCGACGCCGTCGAGGTCGAACCACCCGATGGCCTGGTTGCGGTCGATCACCTCGTCGTCGCCGTGGCCCCAGCCCAGGCGGAGAAGGTAGTTGACCATCGCCTCGGGGAGATAGCCCGCTTCCCGGTAGGCCTCGACGCCCAGCGCGCCGTGGCGTTTCGACAGCTTGGCGCCGTCGGCGCCGTGGATCAGCGGGATATGGGCGAAGGCCGGGGGCTGCCAGCCCAGGGCGTGATAGAGCTGGCTCTGGCGGAAGGCGTTGGAGAGGTGGTCGTCGCCCCGGATGACGTGGCTGATCCCCATGTCATGGTCGTCGATCACAACCGCCAGCATGTAGGTGGGGGTGCCGTCGGCGCGCAGCAGCACCATGTCGTCGAGCTCCCGGTTGGCCACCCGGACCTCGCCCTGGACCAGGTCGTCGATCGTGGTTTCGCCCTCTCGCGGCGCCTTGAGGCGGATCGCCGGCTCGATCCCGGAGGGCGCCTCGGCCGGATCGCGGTCGCGCCACCTGCCGTCGTAGCGCCATGACAGGCCCTGCTCGCGGGCCTGGCGGCGCATTTCGGCCAGTTCCTCGGGCGTGCAGTAGCAGCGGTAGGCCTTGCCCTCGGCGAGCAACTGCCGGGCCGCCTCGGCGTGGACATCGGCCCGCGAGAACTGGGAGACCGCCTCGCCGTCCCACTCCAGGCCCAGCCACCGCAGCCCGTCGAGAATGGCCTCGACCGCCGCCTCCGTCGACCGGGCGCGGTCGGTGTCCTCGATGCGCAGCAGGAAGCGGCCGCCGTGGTGGCGCGCGTACAGCCAGTTGAACAGCGCCGTGCGGACTCCGCCGATGTGGAGGAACCCGGTGGGCGAGGGAGCGAAGCGGGTGACGACCGGCATGGGACAATCTGCTAATGTATTTTCCTAGGGGGGATGAGTCTAGTGTCCTGGATCAGACATATGGCACCCATACGATCGCCTTTCCCGCTTCCTCGGCAGGAAGGCGCGCGCCGGCGATGCCGGCGTATCGGCAAGTGCGCCTGA
>CAZWEZ010000082.1:0-17057 GCA_964632795.1 uncultured Thalassospiraceae bacterium
GCGCGCCCTGTGGGTGGTGCCCGGGCGGCGGCCGGTCGGCCGTGGCGCCAAGCACTTCGTCGATTTCCAGGAGGACGTCACCGTCGCCGACATCCGCCTGGCGGCGCGCGAGGGCTACCGCTCGCTCGAGCACGTCAAGCGCTACACCGCGCTGGGCATGGGCACCGAGCAGGGCAAGATGGGCAATGTCAACGGCCTGGCCGTGCTGGCCGAGACCCTGGAGGCCTCGATCCCCGAGGTCGGCGTCACCACCTTCCGCCCGCCCTATACCCCGGTCGGCTACGGCGCCCTGGCCGGACGCCGGGTCGGCCCCCTCTACGATCCGATCCGCCTGACCCCGATCCACCGCTGGCAC
Organism: uncultured Thalassospiraceae bacterium; assembly: GCA_964632795.1. Lineage (GTDB taxonomy): Bacteria > Pseudomonadota > Alphaproteobacteria > Rhodospirillales > 2-02-FULL-58-16 > CAZWEZ01. Next base: position 356 of record CAZWEZ010000082.1, read on the forward strand.
GAACGGGTCGGCGCCGCCTTCGAGAACGTCGGCCAGTGGAAGCGCCCCTGGTACTACCCCGGGAAGGGCGAGACCATGCGCCAGGCGGTCGACCGCGAGTGCCTGGCGGCGCGCAACGCCATCGGCATCCTGGATGCCTCGACGCTGGGCAAGATCGACATCCGGGGTCCGGACGCGGCCAAGCTGCTGGACCGCCTCTACACCAACGCCTGGGGCAGCCTCAAGGTCGGGCGCTGCCGCTACGGGCTGATGCTGGGCGAGGACGGGATGGTGATCGACGACGGAGTCACCGCCCGGCTCGGCGAGAACCACTACCTGATGACCACCACCACCGGCAACGCGGCCAAGGTGTTCGGCTGGATGGAGGAGTGGCTGCAGACCGAATGGCCCACCCTCAAGGTCTACCTGACCTCGCTGAGCGAGCACTGGGCGACGGTGTGCGTGTGCGGCCCCAATGCCCGGCGGCTGCTGTCGGAGTTCACCCCCGACATCGACCTCGACCCCGGGGCCTTCCCCTTCATGACCTTCCGCGAGGGGACGGTGGCCGGGATTCCGTCTCGCCTCTTCCGGATCAGCTTCACCGGCGAGCTGTCCTACGAGATCAACGTCCCGGCCAGCTTCGCGATGGCCCTGTGGACGGCGCTGATGAACGCCGGGGAGAAGTACGGCATCACCCCGTTTGGCACCGAGGCGATGCACGTGCTGAGGGCCGAGAAGGGGTTCATCATCGTCGGCCAGGAGACCGACGGCACGGCGATGCCGGGCGACCTCGGCCTGGAGCGGCTGCTGAGCACCGACAAGGACTTCATCGGCCGGCGCTCGCTGAACCGCCCCGACACCCTGCGCGAGGACCGCAAGCAGCTGGTCGGGCTGTTCACCGAGGACCCCGACGAGGTTCTCCCGGAGGGCGCCCAGGTGGTCGCCGAACTCCGCCAACGGCCGCCGATGCCGATGATCGGCCACGTCACCTCCAGCTACTACAGCGCCAACCTGGGCCGCTCGATCGCCTTGGCCATGATCAAGCAAGGCCGCGCCCGCCACGGCGAGACCCTGCACGTGCCGCTGGTCGAGCGGACCTCGAGGGTCGAGGTTTGCGACCCGGTCTTCCTCGAAGGGAGCCGCCTCGATGGTTGACACCTACCTTCGCCAGAGCCCGCTGGCCCACCTCAAGCTGGGGGCCAGGACGACGCCCGACGCCGAGGCCGCGGTGGCCGGGGTGCGGATGTGCGAACGCCCCCACCGCGGCCAGATCAACCTCAGGGGCAACCGCGCCCGCAAGCCGTTCCGCGACGCCGTCGACAAGGCCTGCGGACTGGCCCTGCCCTATTCCGCCAACACGGTGGCCGGAGCCGACGACCTTGGCGACGGGCCGCGCGCCCTGTGGCTGGGCCCCGACGAGTGGCTGCTGGCCTGCGCTCCGGGATCGCAAGCGGCCCTGGCCGGGGCCCTGGAGCGGGAACTGGACGGCCAGCACGTATCGGTCACCGACCTCAGCGAGGCCCGCACGGTGATCGCCCTGGCGGGGCCCAGGGCGCGCCAGGTGCTGTCCAAGGGCTGCTCCCTGGACCTCCACCCCAAGAGCTTCGCCCCCGGCCACTGCACCCAGAGCCCGCTGGCCCACCTGGCGGTGATCATCCATCATCTCGCCTTCGACGGGGGCGAGGGCGGCGGCGGTTCCCAATACGAGATCTACATCGCCCGCAGCTTCGCCGAGTTCCTGTGGCGGTGGCTGGAGGACGCCGGGGCCGAGTACGCCATCGCCATCACCGGCGGCTGATGGCGGAACCTCCCGAGACGTGGCGGGTCGAGGTCGAAGCCTCGCCCGAGACGGTGGCCGCCTTCGAGGACGCCCTGGAGCCGTTCTGCGAGGCCCTGTCCACCTTCGCCACCGAGACCGGCGGCGGCTGGCACATCGAGGGTTTCTGCGCCTCGCGGCCCGATCCGGAGGCCATTGCCCGGGCCCTGGCCGGGAGCGCCGCCGGGCTCGGCGTGGCGCCCCCCCCGGCGACCGTCGGCCGGATTCCGCCGCGGGACTGGGTGGCCGACAACCTGCGGATGTTTCCGCCGGTCGAGGCCGGGCGCTACTTCATCCACCCCAGCCACTACCGCAGCCCGGTGCCGCCCGGGCGCCTCGCCCTGTGCCTCGATGCGGGGGCCGCCTTCGGCTCGGGCGAACACGAATCCACCAGGGGCGTGCTGCTGGCGCTCGACGGGCTGGCCCGGCGGCGCCGGTTCCACGCTCCCCTGGACGTCGGCTGCGGCTCGGGGATCCTGGCGCTGGCCATGGCCCGGACCTGGCGGGCGCCGGTGATCGCCGCCGACATCGACCCCCGGGCGATCGCCGTGACCCGCGACAACGCCCGCCGCAACCGGCTGGGGCCCCTGGTCCGCGCGGTGCCCAGCGACGGCTACCGGGCGCCGGCGGTCCGCCGCGGGGCGCCCTACGACCTGATCGTCAGCAACATCCTGGCCAACCCGCTGTGCCGCATGGCCGGCGACCTGGCCGGCCACCTGGAGGCCGGGGGAACCGCCGTGCTGGCCGGCTTCGTGGCCCGCGATTCCGCGCGGGTGCTGGCCGCCCACCGCGCGCACGGCCTCCGCCTGATCCGGCGGATCGGCATCGCGGACTGGCAGACACTGGTCCTGGCCCGTGATAGAAGGGCGGGTCGTTAAAGAGACGGAGTGTCGGCAACATGGTCAAGGTCTACGCCCTCGACGGTCTGGTTCCCGTGGTCCACCCCTCGACCTTCGTCCATCCCACGGCGGTGCTGATCGGCGACGTGGTGGTCGGCCCCAACTGCTACATCGCGCCGTTCGTTTCGCTGCGCGGCGACATGGGGTCGCTGGAGGTCGGCGCCGGCACCAACATCCAGGACGGCTGCGTGCTGCACAGCTTCCCCGGCGCCCCGGCCAGCATCGGCGAATGGGGCCATATCGGCCACGGCTCGGTGCTCCACGGCTGCCATATCGGCGATCACGCGCTGATCGGCATGAACGCCGTGGTGATGGACGGCGCGGTGATCGGCGAGGAGGCCTTCGTCGGCGCCATGGCCTTCGTCAAGGCCGCCTTCGAGGTCCCGGCCCGGACCCTGGTCGCCGGCGTCCCGGCCCGCATCGTGCGCCGGCTGAGCGAGCAGGAAATCGACTGGAAGCGGACCGGCACCCGCGAATACCAGCTGCTCGCCGAGCGTAGCCTGGCGACCATGCGCGAGACCGAGGCGTTGAGCGCGCCCGAAGCCGACCGCCCGAGCCTGCCGATCACCCCCCACGACCCCCTCCACGTGATCAAGAAGATCCAGGCGCCGTGATGAAACTCCACGGTTACTTCCGCTCCTCGGCCAGCTACCGGGTGCGGATCGCCCTCAACCTGAAGGGGCTGGCCCGCGCCCTTATACCATCCCGGCCGCCCGCTCCATGGCGCTTTCGTCGAACGCCGGCATGGTGATGATCCGCCCGTAGCCCTGTTTGGCGTACCACATGGAGAAGCCGAGCACCACGTAGGGGTCCGAGGCCTCGACGATGTCCACGAAGTCGTAGATGCCCTGGGTATAGTGGATGGATTCGAAGACGATTCCGAATTCCTTGGCCTTCGCCCTGGCCTTCCCGACCCGTTCCTTCTGGTTGCCGATCCAGTCGCGATCGAGCGTTCCCACGAACACGTATTTCATGGTCGCCTCCTCCCGAATTTCCGGTTTCGAAGAAGGCCACCATGATAGCACGCCGGCCGCCGGCCGGCCGCGGAATCGCGATCAGCCCGGGCGGTTCAGGAAGGCCGAGCGCATCACCGATTTCATGGGGCCGTCGACGACGCTCAGCGTGACCTCGTCCTCGTCCGGCCGCTGGGCGGGGGCTTTCGGTTTGGCCTTCTTCGCGGTCTTCTTGCGGGCGCCCTTGCCGGACTTGGCGGGTTTTCTCTTCTTGATCATTCATCGTTCCTCCCTGCAATGGTTTTACGTGGCCCCGGAACGGGCTGTCAACCGCCCCGGGCGTCTGTCCTCGCCCTTCAGAAGGCGGCCAGGACGGCGTTCAGGTTGTCGCCCAGCTCCCGGCACACGTAGCCGCCCTCCTGGACCAGGACGGTGGGCAGGCCGAGACCGGCGACGGCGGCGGCGATGTCCCCGAAGCCTCCGGTGGTGACGGCCAGCGCCGCGAAGGGGTCGCCCTGGTAGGCGTCGAGGCCCAGCGCGACGACCAGCGCCCCCGGGGCGAAGTCGCGAATCCTCGCCAGGGCGCGGGCCAGGGCCCCGAGGTAGTCCTCGTCGCCGCTGCCCAGGGGCAGCGGCAGGTTGAGGGTGAAGCCCGCCCCCGGACCGTCCCCGCGTTCGTCGGCGTGGCCCCAGAAGAAGGGGTAGAAGCGATTGGGATCGGCGTGGATCGAGACGTGCAGGACGTCGGCGCGGCGGTAGAAGATCTGCTGGGTGCCGTTGCCGTGGTGGAGGTCGAGGTCGAGGACGGCGACGCGCTCGAACCGCCGGCGCAGCTCCTGGGCGGCGATCGCCGTGTTGTTGAGGAAGCAGAAGCCGCCCGCCATGTCGGAAAACGCGTGGTGGCCGGGCGGCCGGCACAGGGCGTAGGCCGCCCGCTCGCCGCCGCCGACCAGGGCCGCCGCGTGGGCGGCGCACTCAGCGGCCCCGCACGCCGCGCGCCACGTCCCCGGGCCGATCGGACAGGCCAAGTCGGCCATGTGATACCCGGCCCGCCCGACGACGGACTCGGGGCGGCTGGCCGGGTGCCGGTTGGGGAAGACGTTGGCGATCACCTCTCCGGCGCCGTCCCCCAGGGCCTTCCAGCGGTCATGGGCGGTCTCCAGGAAGTCGAGGTACTCGGGGTCGTGGACGGCGGCCCGGACCCGGTGGCCGAAGTCTTCGGGGCGGACCAGGGTATGGCCGGCGCGGGCCGCCGCCGCGGCCAGGATGTCGGCCCGTTCGGGGACCTCCCGGCTCGCCGAGAGGACGCCCCGGACCAGGAAGAACCCGGGGTCGTGGTCGCCATGGGCATCGTTGACAACGACCTTCATCGAATATCCAGGAGACTAGAATAGAACATTGAGGGCGGCGAAGTTCATCAGCCCGACCAGGACCAGCAGCACCGTCCACATGACCAGGGGGCCCCTGGCCTTGGCGACATGGAAGCCGCCGATCGCCCACCACGTCAACGGCAGCACCGCGGAGAACACGAACATCCTGAGCGCCCCGCCGGCGATCCCCGCCACGTCGCCGCCCCCGAGCACGGCGGAGATCGCCAGGGTGCCCAGGAACAGGCCGCCGATCCACCACCAGGTCGCCGCCCGGCCGATCACCATTCCAGGATCACCTTTCCCGACTCTCCGGAGTTCATGACCTCGAACCCCTTCTGGAAGTCGTCGACCGGGAAGCGGTGGGTGATGATGGGGGCGATGTCGAGCCCGCTTTGCAGCATGGTCGCCATCTTGTACCAGGTCTCGAACATCTCGCGCCCGTAGATGCCCTTGAGCGTCAGGCCCTTGAAGATCACCTGGTGCCAGTCGACCGGCTCCTCGGCCGGCGGGATGCCGAGGATGGCGATCCGCCCGCCGTGGTTCATCACCCGCAGCATCTGGCTCATCGCCTTCTGGTTGCCCGACATCTCGAGGCCGACGTCGAAGCCCTCCATCATGCCGAGTTCCTCCATCACCTCCTCGATCCCGCCCCGCGTCACGTTGATGGTCCGACTCGCGCCCAGCCGCCGGGCCAGATCGAGGCGGTAGTCGATGACGTCGGTGACCACGATGTGGCGGGCCCCGACGTGGCGCGCGACGGCGGTCGCCATGATGCCGATCGGCCCGGCGCCGGTGATCAGCACGTCCTCGCCGACCAGGTCGAAAGAAAGCGTGGTGTGGGTGGCGTTGCCGAGCGGATCGAGGATGGCGCCCATGTCGTCGGACACGTTGGGCGGCATGGCGAAGGCGTTGAAGGCGGGGATCGCCAGGTACTCGGCGAAGCACCCCGGCCGGTTGACCCCGACGCCGATGGTGTTGCGGCACAGGTGGCGCCGCCCGGCCCGGCAGTTGCGGCAGTGGCCGCAGGTGATGTGGCCTTCGCCCGAGACCCGGTCGCCGATCTCGAAGCCGCGCACCTCGACGCCCATCTCGACCACCTCGCCGACGTACTCGTGGCCGATCGTCATCGGAACCGGGATCGTCGTTTGCGACCATTCGTCCCAGTTGTAGATGTGCTGGTCGGTGCCGCAGATGGCGGTCTTGCGGATCTTGATCAGGACATCGTTGTGGCCGATCTCGGGCGGCGGCACGTCCTCCATCCAGATGCCGGGTTCGGGCTTGGCCTTGACCAGGGATTTCATGGTTCTTGCTCCGACTTTCAGGTGATGACGCCGAGATCGCGCCCGACCTTGGCGAAGGCGGCGACGGCGCGCTCCACGTGTTCGGGCTCATGGGCCGCCGACATCTGGGCGCGGATGCGGGCCTGGCCCCTGGGGACCACCGGGAACGAGAAGCCGACCGCGTAGACGCCTTCGCCCAGCAGCCGCCCCGCCATCTCGGTGGCCAGCACGGCGTCGCCCAGCATCACCGGGATGATGGGATGGCCGGCCCCGGCCAGGGTGAAGCCGAGCCCCTCCATGGCGGCGCGGAAGCGCCGGCTGTTGTCCTCCAGGCGGCGCCGCGGCTGGTCGCTCCCGGCCAGCATGTCGAGGGCCTTCAACGTGGCGGCGGCGATCATCGGCGCCAGGCTGTTGGAGAACAGGTAGGGGCGCGAGCGCTGGCGCAACCACTCGACCACCTGGCGTCGGGCCGCCGTGTAGCCGCCCGAGGCGCCGCCCAGCGCCTTGCCCAGGGTCCCGGTGACGATGTCGATGCGCTCGGCAACGCCGAAATGGGCCGGGGTGCCGCGCCCCCCCGGGCCGACGCAGCCCACGGCGTGGGAATCATCCACCATCACCATGGCCCCGAAACGATCGGCCAGATCGCAGATCGCCGGCAGCTCGGCCAGGATGCCGTCCATCGAGAACACCCCGTCGGTGGCGATCAGCTTGAACCGGCTCTCGGCGGCCTCGCCGAGTTTGCGTTCGAGATCGGCCATGTCGTTGTTGGCATAACGAAGTCGCCGGGCCTTCGACAGCCGGATGCCGTCGATGATGCTGGCGTGGTTGAGGGCGTCGCTGATCACCGCGTCGCGCTCGTCCAGCAGGGTCTCGAACAGGCCGCCGTTGGCGTCGAAGCATGACGAATAGAGGATCGCGTCCTCGGTGCCGAGGAACCCGGCGAGCCGGGATTCGAGCTCCTTGTGGACGGTCTGGGTGCCGCAGATGAAGCGCACCGACGACATTCCGAAGCCGTATCGGTCCAGGGCCTCGGCCGCCGCCCCGGCCATCGCCGGGTGTCCCGACAGGCCCAGGTAGTTGTTGGCGCACAGGTTGACGACCTGGGAGCCGTCGGCGAGCCGGATCACCGCCTGCTGGGACGAGGCGATGACGCGCTCGTCCTTGAACAGCCCGCCCTCGCGCAAGGCGGCGGTCTCGGTCTCCAGGTGGTCGAGAAAGTCCTTGTCCATGTTGGCGCTCCGGCAACGGGTAGAGGAATCTAATGTGGTCCGAAACGATGGTAAAATCCATCCCCGGCGGGACGCTGCCCTTTTCGACCGATTCCCCGTTGACCCGGGGGCCGGGGGCGGCTTGTGATTTGCAAATGGGGCACCGTGGTATAAAAAGACCGGCGGTCATCCCATTTCCCGGCGAAGCGCTCCGCCTTCGCACGGCAAACGACAAAACAAAGGTTCGCAAACCATGTCAACACTCGACCTCGCTCACGGCCTGACGTTCGAAGATCTCTACGACAACGACGGCCTGGCCCGCATCGACGCCCTATTCGTGGACCATCTCGGGACCGCCGACGGCGAACTCGGCGAACGGCTGGCGGCGGCCCGCGCCGCGCCCGGCGAGCTGGACAACAAGGCCACCGCCGACCTGATGCTCGACCTGGCGCCCCATCTCAACGGCTTCGTCGGTCTGCTGTTCGGCATCGGCGGCGAGCTCGACGCCGTCTCCGCCCGCCACCGGGAGCTGGCCGTCCTCGCCGAGTGCAAGCGCCAGTTCGTCCAGCGCCGCGCCTCCAAGGCCCACGACGCCGAGGCGGCGGCCGCCTTCGACGGCCCGGCCATGGAAGGGGAACTCGCCGAACTGCTGGGCGGACCCTTCGACCAGCTGGCCTTGGCGGCCAAGGTCATGTCCTGGATGGAGGACGCCGAGGCCAACGCCGAGGCCCTCGACCTGGCGACCCGCTACACGTGCTGGGCGCTGTTCACCGCCGAGGGTCAGGCGCGCCACCGCGACGACGTCCTGTTCCAGCGCCCCGGCAAGATCGACTTCGAGCAGCTGGTCGACTTCGCGACCATCGAGGAGGGCGGCATCGAGATGAAGCTCCAGCCCGACGGCCGCTATTACGCCCGCGAGGGGTTCCACCTGACCGACCACGGCGTCGACCTGATCGGGGCACTGGACCAGGCCACCTACTGCGTCATCTGCCACCACCGGGGCCGCGACTACTGCCGCACCGGGATGCGCGACAAGAAGACCGGCGAGTACGTGGTCAACCCGGTCGGCGTGACCCTGGAAGGCTGTCCGCTGGAGGAACGGGTCTCGGAGATGCACCAGGCGACCATCGACGGCAACATCGTCGCCGCCCTGGCCATCGTCACCGTCGACAACCCGCTGGTGGCGATCACCGGGCACCGGATCTGCAACGATTGCATGAAGTCGTGCATCTACCAGAAGCAGGACCCGGTCAACATCCCCCAGGTCGAGACCCGGCTGGTCAAGGAGATCCTGGCCCTGCCCTGGGGGTTCGAGATCTACAGCCTGCTGACCCGTTGGGTGCCGCTCGACTTCGCCAAGCCCGTGCCCAAGGCGGCGACCGGCTACAAGGTGCTGGTCGTCGGCGGCGGGCCGGCCGGCTTCTCGCTGGCCCACTTCCTGCTCAACGAGGGCCATACGGTGGTGGTCGTCGACGGCCTCAAGATCGAGCCCCTGGCGCCCCAGCTGTGCGGCGTCGCCGCCGACGGCAGCCGCGTGGCGTTCCAGCCGGTCGAGGACGCCAGCACCCTGTTCGAACCCCTGGACGACCGCGTCCAGGCCGGCTTCGGCGGCGTTGCCGAGTACGGCATCACGGTCCGCTGGGACAAGAACTTCCTCAAGGTGGTCCGTCTGCTGGTCGAGCGCCGGCAACGGCTGTCCCTGCTCGGCGGGGTCCGTTTCGGTGGCGCGATCACCAAGGAATCGGCCTTCGAGATGGGCTTCGACCACATCGCCCTGTGCATGGGCGCCGGCAAGCCGACCTTCCTGCCGATCCCCAACGGGCTGGCCCGCGGGGTCCGCCAGGCGTCGGACTTCCTGATGGCGCTGCAGCTCACCGGGGCGGCCAAGAAGGAATCGCTGGCCAACCTCCAGCTTCGGATGCCGGTGGTGGTGATCGGCGGCGGGCTGACCGCCATCGACACCGCGACCGAGGCGCTGGCCTACTACGTGCGCCAGGTGGAGAAGTTCCTGGTCCGTTACGACGCCCTGGTCGCCGACAACGGCGAGGCGGCGGTGCGCGCCCCCTACACCGAGGAAGAGAAGATCATCGTCGACGAATTCATCGGCCACGCCCGGGCCATCGCCGCCGAGCGCGGGAAGGCGGCGGCCGAGAACCGCCAGCCGGTGTTCATCGACCTCCTCAACAGTTGGGGCGGGGCGACCATCGCCTATCGCCGGCGGATGACCGGCTCGCCCAGCTACCAGCTCAACCACGAGGAGATCATCAAGGGCTTCGAACAGGGCATCCGCTTCGCCGAGCTGCTGGCCCCCAAGGCGGTCGACGTCGACGAGTACGGCCACGTCGAGTCGATCCAACTGGTCCGCCAGATGATCGGCGAGGACGGCCGGCCCAAGCCGACCAACGAGGAGACCACGCTGCCCGCCCGCGCCCTGCTGATCGCCGCCGGGACCCAGCCCAACACCGTGCTGTGCCGTGAGCACCCCGGCTTCGCCGAGCTCGACGGCAAGTACTTCCAGGCGGTGGACGAGGACGGCAACCCGGTGAGCCCGAAGTGGACGGCCAAGCCCGAGGTCGCCCAGATCCTGATGGACCCGCGGCCCGACGGCCGCACCATGAGCTTCTTCGGCGACCTCCATCCGTCCTATGCCGGCAACGTGGTCAAGGCCCTGGCCAGCGCCAAGCAGGGCTATCCGGTGATCGAGAGGATGCTGGCCAAGATCGAGCCGACGCCGGTTTCACCCGCCGACCTGAGCGCCCACGTCAACCACGGCCTGCGGGCGGTGGTCTCCGAGGTGATCCGCCTCACCGGCAACGTGATCGAGGTGGTGGTCCGGGCGCCGTTCGCCGCCAAGGCGTTCCAGCCGGGACAGTTCTTCCGCCTCCAGAACTACGAGGCCAACTCGCACCGGGTCAACGGCACCATCCTGGCCATGGAGGGGGTGGCCCTGACCGGCACCCAGATCGACGTCGAGGAGGGCCTGGTGTCGTTGATCATCCTCGACATGGGCGGCTCCTCGACGCTCGCCAGCTGGCTGGCGCCCGGCGAATCGGTGATCATGATGGGGCCGACCGGCGCCCCGACCGAGATCGAGCCCGACGAGACCGTGCTGCTGGCCGGCGGCGGACTGGGCAACGCGGTGCTGCTGCCGATCGCCCCGGCGATCCGGGCCAAGGGCTCCAAGGTGCTCTACTTCGCCGCCTACAAGGGGGTCGAGGACCGCTTCCACATCGACCTCATCGAACGGGGCTCCGACGTCTTGGTGTGGTGCTGCGACGAGGCCCCCGGCTTCGAGCCCACCCGGCCCCGGGACAAGGCCTTCGTCGGCAACATCGTCCAGGCCATGAAGGCCTACGGCGACGGCGAGTTGGGCGAGATCGAGATTGAGCTGGGCGATGTCGACCGCATCGTCGCCATCGGCTCGGACATAATGATGAACGCCGTCGCCGAGGCCCGGCGCGGTCATCTCAAGGATTATTTCAAACCCGAAATGATCGGTGTGGCCAGCGTCAACGCCCCGATGCAGTGCATGATGAAGGAAATCTGCGCCCAGTGCCTGCAGGTCCACCGGGACCCGGAGAGCGGCGGCGAGAACGTGGTCTTCACCTGCTTCAACCAGGACCAGCCGCTGGACCTGGTCGATTTCAAGGCCCTGCGTCAGCGGCTGTGCCAGAACGCGGTCCCCGAGAAGCTGACCCGGCAGTGGATCGCCCGCTGCGGAGCCGAACTGCGCAAGACCCACGCCCCCGTCTGATACAGGCCAATAGCACCATGACCACCACCGAAGACCCCCTCGAGCTGCTCGCCGGCCTCCTCGCCAAAGCCAAGGCGGCCGGCGCCGAGGCCTGCGACGCGGTGCTCATCGAGGGCACCTCGCTGTCCCACAGCCAGCGCCTGGGCGTCCCGGAGCACCTGGAGCGCTCCGAGGACCGCGACCTCGGCCTGCGGGTGCTGATCGGCCGCCGCCAGGCCATGGTGTCGTCCAGCGACTTCTCCCAGGAGTCCCTCGACGGGCTGGCCGAGCGCGCGGTGGCGATGGCCAGGGTGGTCCCCGAGGACCCCTACTGCGGGCTCGCCGAGGCCGAGCTGCTGGCCGGCGAGCTTCCCCAGTTGGACATCTGCGAGGACGGCGAACCCGGGACCGAGGTCCTGATCGAACGGGCGGCGCGGACCGAGGAGGCGGCGCGGGCGGTGGCCGGGGTCACCAACTCCGAAGGCGCCGAGGCGTCGTGGCGCCGAAGCACCTTCGCGGTCGTCGCCAGCAACGGCTTCGCCAAGCTCTACTCGGGCACCCGGCACGGCCTCGGGGTGTCGGTGCTGGCCGGCGAGGGGACCGCCATGGAGAGCGATTACGACTCCGCCAGCGCGGTCCACGGCGCCGACCTGGCGAGCCCCGAGGAGGTCGGGCGTAAGGCCGGCGAGCGGGCGGTGCGGCGGCTGAATCCGCGAAAGGTCGCCTCGGCCCAGGTGCCGGTGGTCTACGATCCCCGGGTCGCCAACAGCCTGTTGCGCCACCTCTCGAGCGCCGTCAACGGCGCCGCCGTGGCCCGGGGGACCTCGTTCCTCAAGGACAAGCTGGGGCAACGGATCTTCCCGGTTTCGGTCCGCGTCCTCGACGACCCGCTGCGCCGGCGCGGGCTGCGCTCGCGGCCCTTCGACGGCGAGGGGGTGGCGGGGCGTCTCCTGGAGGTCATCGACAACGGGGTGCTGGGGAGCTGGATCACCGATTTGCGTTCGGCCCGCCAGTTGGGGACGACGACCACCGGTCACGGCTCGCGGGGCACCTCTTCGCCGCCGTCGCCTACCCCCACCAACCTTTACCTGGAACCGGGTCCTCTCTCGCCTTCGCAGCTGATCGCCGACATCGACGACGGCTTCTACGTCACCGAGTTGATCGGCTTCGGCGTCAGCGGGACCACCGGCGACTACAGCCGCGGCGCCGGCGGCCTGTGGATCGAGGGCGGCGAGTTGTCCTACCCAGTCAGCGAGGTCACCGTCGCCGGCAACCTGAACGACATGTTCGCCAACCTGACGCCGGCCGACGACCTGGAGTTCCGCTACGGCACCAACGCCCCGACGGTCCGCATCGAAGGCATGACGGTGGCCGGCAGTTAAATGGTGACTGTTATCCTACCAGCGGCGGCGGAGTTCGCGGGTCGGGCCGAACAGGATATCGTGGTCGGACGGAAACAGGACCGATTTGGCGGAGATCGATTCGCCCTCGACGTGGGCCATGCCGATGTCCCTCAACATCCTCGGGGACAGGCCGGCGAGTTCTTTCCGGTTGCGGCGCGCCTCGCGCCGGGTCCTGAACCAGCCGCCCAGGCCCATGCAGGCGAGCCTGAACGCGGCGGCCAGGCGGTCGCTCCAGGCGACGGCCGGAACCGGCCGGGCGATGACGGTGTGGGAGCAGGTTTGTGCGAAGGCCATGGTTTTCTTTTTCCTCTCGAATAGCCCGGGCGTTTGGAGCCAGGTGCTTCCGTGCGCTGACGTTGGTGTCAAGATGGGTTCGCGTTAACCATTTGTCTAACGAATTGATATCGTGTGTAAGATCGAAAAACCCGATTGAACCCCGGCGCCGCCGCCGATCCCCCGCAAGCGTTGGAGCGCGCCGCGCCGCGTGCTATGGTTCGCCGAATCCAAATAGGGTTTACAGCCATTGACCGACAGCAACGGTTCCGACCGCCCACGCCACAAATCGAGCGCCGTCCTGTTGCGCCGCCTGCTCAGCGAGAACGTCCGCCCCTATGCCGGGGTGATGGCGCTGGCCATGGTCTGCATGGCGGTGATGGCCGGGGCCACGGCGCTCACCGCGTGGCTGATGAAGCCGGTGGTCAACGAGGTCTTCATCGACCACGACCTCGACATCCTGTGGCTGATCGGCGGCGCCGTGCTGGCCACCTTCGCGGTCAAGGGGGTGGCCAACTACGCCCAGGCGACGTTGATGAACTACGCCGGCATGCACATCATCGCCGACAACCAGAACCGCCTCTACGGCCATTTGTCGCGGATGGACCTGGGCTTCTTCCACGACAACCCGACAGGAAGCCTGATCTCGCGCTTCACCATCGACATCAACGCCATGCGGGCCGCGGTATCCAACGTCCTGACCGGCTTCGGCAAGGACCTCTTGACGCTGCTCGGGCTGATCGGCGTGATGTTCTTCCAGGACTGGCAACTGGCCGCCATGTCGTTAATCGTCTTCCCGCTCGCCGTCATCCCCATCGTCCGCTTGGGGCGGCGGATACGCCGGGTGTCGGCCAACACCCAGGAGGAGATGGGCCTGTTCACCACCCTGCTGGAGCAGACCTTCCAGGGCATCCGGGTGGTCAAGGCCTATTCGATGGAGGAATACGAACAGGGCCGGGTGGGGCGGATCATCGACAGGGTCTTCACGTTGACGTTCCGCTCGGCGCGGGTGCGGGCGCTGTCGAGCCCGATCATGGAGACCCTGGGCGGGGTCGCGGTGGCCACCGTCATCGTCTACGGCGGCTACCGGGTGATCGGCGGGGGGATGGACGCCGGTTCGTTCTTCTCCTTCATCGCCGCCCTGCTGATGGCCTATGAGCCGATGAAGCGGCTGGCCAACCTCAACGCCAGCCTCCAGGAGGGCCTGGCCGCCGCCCAGCGGCTGTTCGACCTGCTCGATGTCGAGCCGGGCATCGTCGAGAAGCCCGACGCCCGCCACCTGGCCGTCGAGCGTGGCGAGGTCCGCTTCGAGGGGGTGCGCTTCGAGTACGTCCCCGGCCGCCCGGCGCTCCACGACGTCACCCTGAGCGTGCCGGCCGGCGCCACGGTGGCCCTGGTCGGGCCGTCGGGGGCCGGCAAGTCGACCGTCCTCAACCTGATTCCGCGCTTCTACGACGTCGATTCGGGGCGGGTGTCGATCGACGGCGCCGACGTCCGCGAGGTCACCTTCGCCTCGCTGTACGCCGCCATCGCCCTGGTCAGCCAGGAGATCACCCTGTTCGACGACACGGTGCGCGCCAACATCGCTTACGGCCGGGTCGGGGCGACCGAGGACGAGGTGATCGAGGCCGCCCGCCACGCCGCCGCCGACGACTTCATCCGCCAGTTGCCCAAGGGCTACGACACCATGGTCGGCGAACAGGGGGTCAGGCTGTCGGGCGGCCAGCGCCAGCGCCTGGCCATCGCCCGCGCCATGCTCAAGAACGCGCCGATCCTGCTGCTCGACGAGGCGACCTCGTCGCTGGACAGCGAATCCGAACGCCAGGTCCAGGCGGCGCTCCACGAGCTGATGCGCGGGCGCACCACCCTGGTCATCGCCCACCGCCTGTCGACCGTGGCCGATGCCGACCTGATCTACGTCATCGAGGAGGGCCGGGTCGCCGAATCGGGCAGCCACGGCGAACTGCTGGCCCGGGGCGGCACCTACGCCCGCCTCCACGCCCTGCAGTTCGCCGAGGACAAGCCGCCCCCGGAAACCGCCCGGACCGTCCACTGAACGGTCATACCAAGGAGCGGAGCGCAACAGTGCCGCCCGTCAAAAAATTCCTCGCCAACGACACGGTGCGCCGGGTGCTGTGCTGGCTGGGCTCGCTCTACATCCGCCTGATCTTCGCCAGCGGGCGGTGGACCGTGACCGGCGGCGAGACGCCCCGCCAACTGTGGGCTCGGGGCGAGCCCTTCATCCTCTGCTTCTGGCACGCCCGGCTGTTGATGATGCCCTACTGCTGGGACCGCGCAACCCCCATCCACATGCTGATCTCCGAACACCGGGACGGCCAGATCATCGCCCGCACCGTGGGCCATTTCGGAATCGACACCGTCGCCGGGTCGAGCACCCGGGGCGGCGCCTCGGCCTTGCGGGCCATGCTCAAGGCGCTCAAGGCCGGGCGCTGCGTGGGCATCACGCCCGACGGCCCGCGCGGGCCCCGGATGCGGGCCAGCGACGGCGTGGTCACCGTCGCCCGGCTGTCCGGGGTGCCGATCCTGCCCGCCACCTACGCCGTCTCGCGGTACCGCCTGCTGGCGACCTGGGACCGGTTCCTGATCGCCTGGCCGTTCGCCCGCGGGTCGATCGTCTGGGGACAGCCGATCCGGGTGCCGCGGGACGCCGACGAGGCGGCCATCGAAGCGGCGCGGCGGCGCGTCGAGGCAACCCTCAACGCGATCACCGCCGAGGCCGACGCGGCGTGCGGCCTGCCCCCCGTCGAGGCGGCGTCGTGATGCTGGCCCTGTACCGCGCCGTGACCACCATCGGCGGACCGCTGATCCGGCTCTACCTGGCGCGGCGCATGGCCGCCGGCAAGGAGGACCGCGAGCGCTTCGCCGAGCGCCTGGGAATCGCCGGCCGGCGGCGCCCCGAGGGCCCCCTGGTCTGGGTCCACGCGGCCAGTGTCGGTGAATCCCTGTCCCTGCTGGGGCTGGTCGAACGGCTGTGCGCGGAGGCCGCGGTGCTGGTCACCACCGGCACCGTGACCTCGGCCCGGCTGATGGCCGAACGGCTGCCCGCCGGCGCCTTCCACCAGTACGTCCCGGTCGATCGGATGGCGTATGTCCGGCGCTTCCTCGACCACTGGCGGCCCGAGTTGGCGCTGTGGGCCGAATCCGAGTTCTGGCCCAACCTGGTCAGCGCGACGGCGGCCAGGAAAATTCCGATGGTGCTGGTCCAGGGGCGCATCTCGGGCCGCTCGTTCGCCGGCTGGCGGCGTTTCGGCGGCCTGATCGCCCACCTGCTGTCGGGGTTCGCCCTGTGCCTGGGGCAGACGGCTCAAGATGCCGAGCGCCTGCGCCGGCTGGGGGCGCCGAAGGCCAGGTGCGCCGGCAACCTCAAGTTCGCCGCCCCGCCGCTGCCCGCGGACGGGGCCGAACTGGCCGAACTGGAGTCGGCCCTGGGCGGCCGTCCGGTTTGGCTGGCGGCCAGCACCCATGCCGGCGAGGAGGTTATCGCCGGGGCCGTCCACCGGCGGCTCGCCGGCGCCCACCCCGGCCTGCTGAGCATCGTCGTCCCCCGCCACCCCGGGCGGGGGGGCGAGGTCGCCGAGGTCCTGCGCGCCGCCGGGCTGAGGGTGGCGGTGCGCTCGGCCGGCGAGGCGCCGGCGGCGGACACCGAGGCCTACGTGGCCGACACCATCGGCGAGCTGGGCCTGTTCTACCGCCTGGCCGGGGTGGTGTTCATGGGCAAGTCGCTGGTCCCCCTGGGCGGCCAGAACCCGCTGGAGGCGGCGCGTTTG
>CAZWEZ010000083.1:0-17005 GCA_964632795.1 uncultured Thalassospiraceae bacterium
GCGACGCCTATTACCAGAGCTACATCTGCCGCATCCCGCGCTCGACCATCGAGCTTGCCATCACCAAGCGGCTGGACTTCGTCGACGGCATGCTGTTCCCCAGCATCTGCGACGTCATCCGCAACCTGTCGGGGATGTGGAAGCTGATGTTCCCGGGGGTCTACGTGCGCTATTTCGACGTCCCCCAGAACTTCAAGGACGACATCGGCGGGACCTACTACGTCAACGAGCTGGGCGAACTCAGGGCCGGGCTGGAGGGCGTCGCCGCGCGAACGATCACGGACGACGACATCCGCGCCTCGGTGGCCGTCTACAACCACAACCGCCGCCTGGTCCGCCGGCTCTACGACTACCGGGCCACCCAGCCGTGGAAGGCCCCGGCGTGGGAGGTCTACCTGGTGATCCGGGCCGCCATGGTGCTGCCGGTCGAGGACCACAGCGCGCTGGTCGCCGACTACCTGGCGGCGTGCGAGGCCGAGGACCGGCCGATGCGCGACAACTGCCGGATCGTCCTCAACGGCTCGTTCTGCGAGCAGCCGCCGCTCAACCTGATCAAGTCGATCGAGCTTGCCGGCTGCTACATCGTCGACGACGACTACATGCTGGTCACCCGGTGGCTGCTCGACGACGTGCCCGAGGACGGCGAGCCGCTGGCCAACCTGGCCGCCGCCTACCTCCACCATTCGATGGAGAGCGCCCCCAAGTATGTCCCCGACGGCGCCGAGAAGGGCCGTTTCCTGATCGACACCGTGCGTCGGACGGCGGCCGAGGGGGTCATCTTCGCCGCCCCCAGCTTCTGCGACCCGGCGCTGCTCGACCGGCCGATGCTGGCCAAGGCCCTGGCCCGGGAGAACATCCCCTACATCTCTTTCAAGTACGCCGAGAACACCGGCCAGATGCAGCCGATCCGCGAGCAGGCCGGGACCTTCGCCGATTCGATCAAACTGTGGAGCGAGGACGTGGCATGAGCGATCCCAAAGCGCGCCAGGAGGTGGTCAAGGAACCTTCGATGATCAAGCAGAAGGAGATGATCACCGCCAACTACGACCTTCTCACCGGGACCCATGAGAACGGCCGCAAGGTGGTCTCGACCTACGTCCCGGGCAACCTGAATGAGCTGATCATGTGCTTCGACATGCTCAACAACCTGCCCGAGATCAACGCCATCCAGAACGGCATGCGCAAGAAGAGCGGGGCGATGATCATGGAGGCCGAGAAGCTGGGCCACTCCGAGGACGTCTGCACCTACGTCAAGGCCGACATCGGGATGATGGCCAAGGGCAACATCGCCCCCAACGGCAAGCCGCTGCCGGCGCCCGACCTGCTGCTGCTGTCCTATACCGGCTGCTTCACCTTCATGAAGTGGTTCGAGCTGCTGCGCGACGAGTACGGCTGCGAGACGGTGATGCTTCAGATTCCCTACGAGGGCGACGGGGTGGCGACCAAGAACATGCGCGACTACGTGGTCAAGCAGCTCAAGGAGGAGGTGATCCCGACGCTGGAGCGGATCAGCGGGGTCAAGTTCGACATCGACCGCCTGCGTGACTACCTGCGCGATTCGGCGGCCGCCGAGGACAACTTGGTGTGGGTGCTGGAAAGCGCCAAGAACCGGCCCTCGCCGATCGACGCCTATTTCGGCGGGGTGTTCTACATCGGTCCCATCTTCACCGCGTTTAGGGGCACCAAGGACGCCGTCGAGTACTACCGCCTGCTGCGCGTCGAGATCGAGGAACGCCTGGCCCAGGGCAAGGGGCCGGTGACCCCGCAAGGGGAAATGGGCGAGGAACGCTACCGGCTGGTCGTCGAGGGACCGCCCAACTGGACCTCGTTCCGCGACTTCTGGAAGATGTTCTACGAGGACGGCGCGGTGGTGGTGGCCAGCACCTACACCAAGGTCGGCGGCATCTACGACCAGGGCTTCCGCCACGACCCCGACCATCCGCTGGAGAGCCTGGCCGACTACTGCCTGGGGTGTTACACCAACCTCAACCTGCCCGACCGGGTCGCCCTGATCGAGGGCTACATGCGCGACTACGACGCCGACGGCTTCTTGATCAACTCGATCAAGAGCTGCAACAGCTTCTCGGCCGGCCAGCTCTTGATCATGCGCGAGATCGAGGACCGCACCGGCAAGCCCGCCGCGTTCATCGAATCCGACCTCGTCGATCCCCGCTACTTCTCGCCGGCCAACATCAAGAACCGGATCGAGAGCTACTTCCAGATGATCGACCAGAAACGCCTGGGCGCCGCCGCCTGAAGGGAGACGAACGGCCATGAAGAGCTTCATCGGGATCGATCTCGGCTCGACCACCACCAAGGCGGTGCTGCTGGACGAGGACTTCCAGGTCCTGGGGCAGGGCATCACCAATTCGCGCTCCAACTACGAGACCGCCACCGCGGTGGCCAAGTTGGAGGCGGTGGTCGGCACCCGCCTGACCCTGTTCCGCCGGCGGCTCGAAGGCGCCCGCGGGGTCGCCGACCCGGACGCCTTGATGGACGAGGTGGAGCGCCGCCTGCGCCTGGAGCAGTTCGTGGAGCAGCTCGAGGACCTGCACGACACCTGCGCCGGGTTCGTCGGGGGACCCCGGTTCGAGGGCACCGAGACGGTGGCGGTGGAGGTCCTCGATTCGGTGTTCGGGAATCTGCGCGGTGAAGCCCCCGCCATGTTCGCCGCCGGGGCCAAGCGCAAGTCCGACTTCTTCCGCGACATCGCCGGCTCGCGGTTCATGAACCTGGGCGAGGCGGCGGCCAAGGAGGCTGGGTTGTCCTTCGATCTGGTGCTCAACGTCTACGACAAGTCGATCATCGAGGTCGAGAACCGCCCCCCGACCGGCGACATGGGCGGCAAGTTCGACCGCGCGCTGGGCCGGGTGATCGCCGAGGCCCCCGAGCTGATCACCGACCCGGCGCCGGTCCGCGCGGCGATGGGCGAGGCGCTGGGGATCGAGGTCGAGGAGACCTACGTGGTCGGCACCGGCTACGGCCGGGTCACCCTGCCGTTCCCCAAGGAGCACATCCGCTCGGAGATCCTGTGCCACGGGCTGGGCGCCCACATGATGTATCCCGACACCCGCACCGTGCTCGACATCGGCGGCCAGGACACCAAGGCGATCCAGGTCGACGACCAAGGCATCGTCGAGAACTTCCAGATGAACGACCGCTGCGCGGCCGGCTGCGGGCGCTACCTCGGCTACATCGCCGACGAGATGAACATGGGCCTGCACGAGCTGGGGCCGATGGCGATGAAGTCGACCAAGACGGTGCGCATCAACTCCACCTGCACCGTGTTCGCCGGCGCCGAGCTGCGCGACCGCCTGGCGCTGGGCGAGAAGCGCGAAGACATCCTGGCCGGGCTCCACCGGGCGATCATCCTCCGCGCGCTGTCGATCATCTCGCGCTCGGGCGGGGTGCGCGACGAGTTCACCTTCACCGGCGGGGTGGCCAACAACCAGGCGGCGGTCCGCGAGCTCGGGAAGCTGATCGGCGAGAACTACGGCGAGGTGACGATCAACATCGACCCCGCCTCGATCTACACCGGGGCGCTGGGGGCGGCCGCGTTTGCCCGGCGCGCCGTCGAGGGAGCACCGTCATGACCATCACCGCGGGCATCGACGTCGGCACCGGGGCCATCAAGGCGGTCCTGTTCGAGGTCCTCGAGGACGGCGGGGAGCCCCGATGGCTGGCCCGCGAGACCCGCAAGGTGCGCCAGCGCAATCCCCTCGAACTGGCCGAGGAGGCCTACCACGGGGTGCTCGCCGAGGCCGCCGTCGAGGCCGGCGAGGTGGCCTACATCGCCACCACCGGCGAGGCCGAGACGCTGTCGTTCTCGACCGGCCACTTCTATTCGATGACCACCCACGCCCGGGGCGCCATCCACCTCGACGGCGAGGCCCGCGCCGTTCTCGACATGGGGGCGCTGCACGGCCGCGCCATCCGCATCGATCCGCGGGGCAAGGTGCTGAGCTACCGGATGACCAGCCAGTGCGCCTCGGGTTCCGGCCAGTTCCTGGAGAACATCGCCCGCTACCTGGGCATCACCCAGGACGAGATCGGGCCGCTGTCGCTGCAGGCCGACGAGCCGGAAAAGGTCAGCAGCATCTGCGCGGTGCTGGCCGAGACCGACGTCATCAACATGGTCTCGCGCCAGATCTCGGCGCCCAACATCCTCAAGGGCATCCACCTGTCGATGGCCGGCCGGCTGGTCAAGCTCCTGCGCGCCACCCGGATCACCGACGGGGTGGTGCTGATCACCGGCGGATTGGCCCTGGATAACGGCTTGCTTGGCGCGGTGAATGAGTCTATGGAAGAGCAGAATCTGAAGTTTACCGCCAGAAGCCATCCCGATTCGATCTACGCGGGGGCTATCGGAGCCGCCCTGTGGGGCGCCTTCCGTCATCACAAATTGACCCGGCTCGGCCGGCTGGCTATGGCATCGTAAGGATGATCGCGAAACACGACAAGCGGAGAGCAAGAAAATGGCCCTGAGAATCACCGACGAATGCACCAACTGCGACGCCTGCGTCCCCGACTGCCCCAACGATGCGATCAGCGAGGGCGAGGAAATCTACGAGATCGACACCAACCTGTGCACCGAATGCGTCGGTCACGAGGACGAACCCCAGTGCGTCCTGGTCTGCCCCGTCGACTGCTGCGTCCCCGATCCCGAGCACGAGGAAACCAAGGACGCGCTGATGTCCAAGTACGAGGCCCTGCAGGCGGCCTGAACGGCCAACCGATAGCGACGGCCAATACCCGGCGGGGCCGTCTCCGCCGGGTTTTCGTCGTCATGGAGGCGAGGTGCGATCATGTACAGACTGTATGACTCGCGGCAGACCGGTGGGGTGGCGGTCGACGCGGCTCTGGCGGAAATCGGCGCCGACTTCGAATACCTCGAGGTCGACATCGGCAAGGGGGATCAGTTTTCCGAGGATTTCACGCGGATCAACCCGCGCCAACAGGTGCCGGCTCTCCAACTCCCGGACGGAACCGTGCTCACCGAGGTCATCGCGATCCTCATGCATCTTGCCGACACCCATCCCGAGGCCGCGCTGGCGCCGCCCGCCGGGACCATCGAGCGGGCCCAGGTGAACCGCTGGCTGTCGTTCCTGGCGACCAACGTCTACGAAGGCGAGAAACGCCGCGTTCGTCCGTCCCGCTATACCGTCGAGTCCGACGGGGAACAGGCCGTCGTCGATTCGGCGAAGGACTATGTCGCCCGCCAGTACGAGGTGTTCGAGGGATGTCT
Source organism: uncultured Thalassospiraceae bacterium (assembly GCA_964632795.1). GTDB lineage: Bacteria > Pseudomonadota > Alphaproteobacteria > Rhodospirillales > 2-02-FULL-58-16 > CAZWEZ01. The sequence goes on from CAZWEZ010000083.1 coordinate 5,246, forward strand.
CGGCGACGGCCCGTATGTCCAGGGCGGCCGCTTCGGCATCCTCGACATCTATCTCTGGATGCTGGTCCAGTGGTGGGACGATTTCGGCTGGTTGAAACGGACTTGCCCGAAAATCCTCCGGCTCGTGGAAACGGTGATGGAGCGGCCGAGGATCAAGCCCGTTCACCTGGCCCGTTTCGGGCCCGGGCTGGGGCTGGATTGACGCCGGGCCGCTGGTATCACCCGGCGCTTCGGGTCAGGACAAGGCGTTGGCTGGGGGCGAAGCCCCGTCAGATCCATGAAAAATCCATATCTTAGGTTATTTTGTTCATCCAGGTTAAGTAAGAAGAAATACCATCTAAATCGGGGAACAGTGACGCTCTATTAACACCAAGGTTGTTCAATCGGCTTTTTAGGGTTTTGCACCACGGTTCAGGAATGATTAGTTTTCGGAATCGTGTGGGTGCCTTCAAAACTTCATCCGGTTTGGGGTGTATAGTGAAGGTGGCTGCTTGTGCAGCAACCCGAGGAGAAATGTTCGGCGGATCAATCCGCATAACATCATTAAACTTGGGGGAAAACGGATTACGAACCTCACTAGATATTTGTTTCATTGGTTTAAACGCATAGATAATTGCATCACCATCTTTACCTTCGTCTTCAATAGCAAAGTACGCTGCAATCAAAGGACTGTGCGACCAGTCAAGCAACCTAGTAGGGAGACCGTGATGCTGTGCAAGTGTCAACCACTCCAAAAGAGTTAGGCGGGCGCCCAGTGGCAAATAAGCAGTTGCCATTCTTCTAAAATCAAGCAGTAGTTTATTTTCACGCTCAAAACTGTAGCCCATAGGCATAATTGTTGTGCGGCCAACCTTTGGTATAAGAGGGCGATCAAGTTTATTTTCACCGCGAAAAATCCAATTAATGCCATCATGTAAATCTACCCACTTGGCAAATGCTCTCCAAGTAACAGCTTTCTGTGTAGCCCTTACCAACATTATTTTCTCCTTATCATCGCCTGTTAGTTATTGGCTGGAAGGGCAGGGGAAGGTTCCCTCCATCCAATAACCCTAACGCTTGCAGGGTTAATTTACAATATTTTATGGTAGGGAAAGCAGGGAGAAATAACGCTTTTAGTAGGCGGCAGTCGTTCCTGACGAGAATTACGCTGCATTTACACGGGGTTTTAGATGCTTCGGGTCAGGACCAGGCGTTGGCTGGGGGCGAAGCCCCGGCGGCGGAGGAACCTCAGCAGCTCGAAGTTGTCCCACAGCACCGTGGTCCTGACGCTGTCAACGCGCAACGTGGCGAGGTTGGCCAGAAGTTGCGACAGCAGGGCCTGGCCGACGCCCGAGCGCCGGTGGCCCGGCTCGACGCCGATGGTGTCGATCACCGCCGCCGGCTCGGTCATCCCGAACTCCCCGAAATCGACCCGCGCCATGACGTAGCCCACCGCGGTGGCGTCGATCTCGGCGACCAGGGACAGCCGGACCCCGGATTCGTTCATCACCTCCTTGAACTTGCGCTCGAAGTAGTCGGTTCGTTGGCGCCCGGTCAGCTTGCGGTCGATGCGGACAACCGCCCCGAGGTCGCCTTCGGCCATCGAGCGCACCGGGATGCGGTCGCGCGACAGGGCCACGAAGTCGTCGCCGTCGGGATCGCTGTAGTCGGCCATCCCGGCGTCCAGCCGCCCCAGGGCGATGTCGGGGTCGGCGCCATGGCCGCCGGCGTTGGGGACGTCGATGTCGCCGCCGGCCGGGCGTTCGAGGGCCAGACGCGGGGCCAGGGTGAAGCCGGCGGCGGCGAAGAAACCAATCAGCGGCCGATAGGTCCAGTCGACCTGGGTCCGCATCTCGATCACCCCCAGCCGAGCCATGCCCTCATCCAGGCCGCCCATCAGCATTCGTCCCAGGCCGTGGCCCTGGCGGTCGGGCTCGACCCCGATGGCGTCGAGGATGACGACCGGCCGCTGGTCGCCGAACTCGCCGGACTGGAGGCGGGCGATGGCGAAGCCGTCGAGCGTCCCGTCGCCGTCCACGGCGAGAGCGATATAGGCCTCGCTCTCGGCCTCGGCCGCCGCCAGGCGCTTGTCCAGGAAGCCGCGCCGCGAGCGACCGGCAAGAAGGCTGTCGATCTCGACCACCCGCTCCAGGTCCCCGCGCAAGAGGGCGCGCAGGGTGGATGTGTCGGCGGCGGTCATGGCGCCTCCTCCCGGTGTCGTGCGATGGTCGTCGGGGGCCAGTTTGATCCATCTCCCGGGCCACCTCAACAGTTGCTTGACCGGGCACGGCACGTCGAGACCTGCTAGACTATAAAAAACCATGGAGAAAGCCATGCCGTTCCGCGCCAGGAAAATCCGCCGGCTGCTGGTCGCCAACCGCAGCGAGATCGCCATCCGAATCTTCCGGGCGGCCACCGAGCTGGGCATCCGCACGGTGGCCGTCTACTCGACCGAGGACCGCTTCGCGCTGCACCGCTTCAAGGCCGACGAGAGCTATCGGGTCGGCGAGGGCAAGGGCCCCGTCGAGGCCTACCTGGACATCGAGGACATCCTGCGCATCGCCCACGAGGCGCGCATCGACGCCATCCACCCCGGCTACGGCTTCCTGTCCGAGAACCCGGAGCTGGCGGCGCGCTGCGCCGAGGAGGGGATGGTCTTCGTCGGCCCCGGGGCCGAGGTCATGGAGCGCCTGGGCAACAAGGTCTCGGCCCGCGAGCTGGCCCGCCAGGCCGGGGCCCCGGTGATGCCGGCGAGCGGGCCGTTGCCGGGCCAACAGGCGGCGGTCCGCGAGCTGGCCGCCGGCATCGGCTATCCGCTGATGGTCAAGGCCAGTTGGGGCGGCGGCGGCCGGGGGATGCGGGCCGTCGCCGGAGAGGGCGAGCTGGCCGATCGGGTCGAGGCGGCGCGGAGCGAAGCCAAGGCCGCCTTCGGCAACGACGAGGTGTACCTGGAAAAACTGGTGAGGCGGGCCCGCCACGTCGAGGTCCAGATCGTCGGCGACCACCACGGCAACATGGTCCACCTGTTCGAGCGCGACTGCTCGGTGCAGCGGCGAAACCAGAAGATGGTCGAGCGCGCCCCGGCGCCGTACTTCACCGCCGCGCGGCGCGACGAGCTGTGCCGGGCGGCCCTGGCCATCGCCCGCGCCGCCGGCTACGTCAACGCCGGCACCGTCGAGTTCCTGATCGACGAGGACAGCGGTAATTTTCATTTCATCGAGGTCAACCCGCGGATCCAGGTCGAGCATACGGTCACCGAGGCCGTCACCGGCATCGACCTGGTCAAGGCCCAGATCCGGATCGCCGGGGGGGCGCGGATCGGCGATGTGGACTGCGGCATCCCGGCCCAGGACGAGATCCGCTTGAACGGCCACGCCATCCAGTGCCGGATCACCACCGAGGACCCCGAAAACGACTTCATCCCCGACTACGGCCGCATCCTGGCCTACCGCGGGGCCAACGGGTTCGGCATCCGGCTCGACGGGGGGACCGCCTATTCGGGGGCCCTGATCACCCGCCATTACGATTCCCTGCTGGAGAAGGTGACCGCCTGGGGGACGACGCCCGAAGAGACCATCGCCCGCATGGACCGCGCCTTGCGCGAGTTCCGCATCCGCGGCGTGGTCACCAACCTGGCGTTCCTGGAGAACGTGATCGGGCACCGGACGTTCGGCGCCGGCAAATGCACCACCCGCTTCATCGACGACACCCCGGAGCTGTTCAAGATGCCGGCCCGGCGCGACCGCGCCTCGCGCCTGTTGCGCTTCATCGGCGAGGTCCTGGTCAACGGCAACGACGAGGTCAAAGACCACCCCCGGCCCGACCGCCTGCACCGTCCGCAACCCCCCGACGTCCGCAACATCGAACCGGCCCCCGGCGCCAAGCAGTTGCTGGAGGCCGAGGGAGCGGAGGCGGTGGCGGCGTGGATGAAGAACCAGGAGCGGCTGCTGATCACCGACACCACCACCCGGGACGCCCATCAGTCGCTGCTCGCCACCCGCTTCAGGACCGACGACCTGGTCAAGGCGGCGCCGGCCTACGCCGCCCTGCTGCCCGACCTGTTCTCGGTCGAGTGCTGGGGCGGGGCGACGTTCGACGTCGCCATGCGCTTTCTCAAGGAATGCCCATGGCAGCGGCTCGAAAGGCTGCGCGCGGCGATGCCCAACCTGCTGATCCAGATGCTGCTGCGGGCCGCCAACGGGGTCGGCTACACCAACTATCCCGACAACGCGGTCAAGTACTTCATCGCCCAGGCGGCGGACGCCGGCGTCGACGTCTTCAGGGTCTTCGATTCCCTGAACTGGATCGACAACATGCGCCTCTCCATCGACGCCATCCTGGAGACCGGGCGGATCTGCGAGGCGGCGATCTGCTACACCGGCAACATCCTGGATTCCCGGCGGCCCAAATACAACCTCGACTACTACCTCGCCCTGGCCCGCGAGCTCGAGGCGGCGGGGGCCCATATCCTGTGCATAAAAGACATGGCCGGGCTGATGACGCCCGAGGCCACGCGGCTGCTGGTCTCGACCCTCAAACAGGAGATCGGCCTGCCGATCCATTTCCACACCCACGACACCAGCGGCATCGCCGCGGCCAGCGTGCTGGCCGCCGCCGAGGCCGGCGTCGACGCGGTGGACGCGGCGATGGACGCGATGAGCGGGCTGACCTCCCAACCCAACCTCGGCTCGATCGCCATGGCCCTCGAGCACACGGCGCGCGACACCGGCCTCGACATCGGCGTCCTGCGCCGGCTGTCGGACTACTGGGAGCAGGTGCGGGCCAACTACGCCGGCTTCGAGAGCGACATCCGCACCGGGACCTCGGACGTCTACCGCCACCAGATGCCGGGCGGCCAGTACACCAACCTCAGGCAGCAGGCCCGCTCGCTGGGCCTCGAGGACCGCTGGCCGGAGGTCTCCAGGGCCTATTCCGAGGTCAACGCCCTGTTCGGCGACATCATCAAGGTCACGCCGTCCTCGAAGGTGGTCGGCGACATGGCGCTGATGATGGTGACCAACGGCCTGAGCGGCGAGGACGTGCTCGATCCCGACCGCGAGATATCGTTTCCCGACTCCGTGGTCTCGTTCTTCAGGGGCGATTTGGGCCAGCCGCTCGGCGGCTTCCCCGAGGCGCTCCAGAAGAAGGTGCTCAAGGGCATCGAACCGATCACCGTGCGTCCCGGCTCGGTCCTCCCCCAGCTCGACCTGGAGGCCGAGCGCGCGGCGGCCGAGAAGACGATCGGCCGGGCGCTCAGCGACCGCGAGCTGGCCTCCTACCTGATGTACCCCAAGGTGTTCGCCGACTACGCGGCGCACCGCAAGGAATTCGGCGAGGTCAGCGTGCTGCCGACGACGACCTTCTTCTACGGCATGGAGCCGGGCGAGGAGATCGCCGTCGATATCGAACGCGGCAAGACCCTGATCATCCGTTTCAGGGCGGTCAGCGAACCCAACGAGGAAGGGCTCTGCACCGTGTTCTTCGAGCTCAACGGCCAGCCCCGCACGGTGCGAATCGTCGATCACGGCCGGACCCCATCCAAGGCCGCCAACCCCAAGGCCGAAAGCGGCAACGCCGACCACGTCGGCTCGCCGATGCCCGGCCTGGTGGTCAAGGTCGCCGTCGGCGAGGGCCAGAAGGTGGCCCGCGGCGAGGTCTTGTTGTCGATCGAGGCGATGAAGATGGAAACCGCCGTGCTCGCCGAACGCGACGCCCGCATCGAACGCATCCTGACCCCCGTCGGCTCCCACGTCGACACCAAGGACCTGCTGATCGTCCTCTCTTGAGGGCGATCAGCGCCGTTCAGCCTTATTGAGGAACTCTCCCCTCAGCGCCTCCTACAGGAAGTACCTCACCCACATGTACACGTGAGCGATGGCAACGCTCAAGAACATCAGCGGCAGGCCGATCTTCAAGAAGGTGGAAAAGCCGATCGGGTAGCCGGCGCGCTCGCCCAGGCCGGAGACCATGACGTTGGCTGCCGCCCCGATCAGCGAGCCGTTGCCGCCCAGACAGGCGCCCAGGGCCAGCGCCCACCAGACCGGCTCCAAGGCCTCTTTGCCGCCGAGGCCGGCTTCCATGGATTCGACCAGCGGGATCATGGTTGCCACGAAGGGGATGTTGTCGACCACCGCCGAGGTTATCGCCGAGAGCCACAGGGTCGCATAGGCGGTGACCGCCGGGTCGCCACCGGTAAAGTCCATCAGCGCGGTGCCCAGGATGGCCAGCATCCCGGCGTGCTCGACGCCGGTGACGATGATGAACAAGCCAATGAAGAAGAACAGCGCCGGCCACTCGACCTCCAGCATGGCCTCGTGGAGGCGTTCGGCCTGGTTGTGCCCGTCCTGGCCCCAACTCGCCACCAGCAACATCACCGCCGCTCCCAGCATCGCCGTGGTGCCGGGGCGGATATGGTATTGCTCGCCGAAGATGAAACCGGCGATGACCAGCGACAGTACGGCCAGCGACTTCTTGAGCAGTACCATGTCCTTGATGCTGTCGGCCTCCCTGAAGCGCATTACCCGTTCGCGGCACTTCTCGTCGGCGACCAGGTCCTTGCCCCAAAGCAACCGGAAGATAGGCACCATGACGATCAGCACGAGCACCGAGACCGGCCCCAGGTTGGTCAGGAACTGCATGAAGGTGAGCCCGGTCGCCGAGCCGATCAGGATGTTGGGCGGGTCGCCGATCAGCGTCGCCGTGCCGCCGATGTTGGCGGCCAGGATCTGGCTGAACAGGAAGGGGTAGGGTGAGACATCCAGTTTCTCGGCGATCAGCAGCGCCACCGGGACCACCAGCAGCACCGTGGTCAGGTTGTCGAGGAAGGCCGAGAAGACGGCGGTCACGATGCTGAGCACGATGAGGATGCCCACCGGATCGGCCTTCACCTTCTTGGCCGACCAGATGGCGACGAACTCGAAGACGCCCGACGTCCTTGTCACCGAGACGATGATCATCATGCCGGTCAGCAGGGCGATGGTGTTGAAGTCGATGCCGGCGATGGCCTGGTCCTGGTCGATAACCCCGCTAACGATCATCGCCCCGGCACCGAGCAGCGCCACGACCGTGCGGTTCAGTTTCTCGGAAAGCAGGATTGCGTAGGTGACGACGAGGATGATCGCGCTCAGCCAGAGGGGGTCGAGGCCGAAGATCACGGCGTGTTCCGCGGCACGTGCGGTACCTGTGGCGATGAGGGGAGCACTCATTCGTCCAACACCTTACGGGTTGCTTCCTTCTCACGCTGGTGCTCTTTCCGCTCCTTCTCCTTGGCCCGTTGCACCGCCTCGCGGTCGTACTCCTCACGCAGCCCGTAGAGCACCGAGAAGAACGAGATGGCGCCGAGTAGCCTGTTCCCTTCATCGACCACCGGCACCACATACTGTTTGTCGGTGATCAGCATCAGGGCGTCGATCAGGGGGGTGTCGGGATTGACCGTCTTGACGTGGCGGTCGGCCAACTCGCCGATGGTTTTTCTGCGCACCGCTTCCAGGCGCTCCTGCATCTCCTCGGCAGACTCGTCGAGGTAGCTGGCATGCTTCATTCCGCGCTTTATCCGGCTCATCACGGAGACCGCCTTGGGCACCATGAAGTGCATCAGACTGTCGCCGCTGATCATGCCGGCGAAGGTGCCGTCGCGCTCGGTCACCGGCACCAAACCCATGTGTTTCTCGACCATGAAGTCGATGGCCTTGCCGGCCGGCTCGTCGGCGAACAGGCTGGTCTTGATGGGAGCCATCATGGTCTTGCAGTCCATGGCGCGGTCCTCCGGGAAAGTTATTCCTGCCTATAGTTTAGACAATACCGCTATCAAGGGGGCGAATCGTCCCTTCATGAAAACCGGCCCGACATCCTGGAACCCCGGCGATGGCTTCCCGTTCGCCAGCGCCTTCATGAAATATTCGGTCTAGCGTCGGGCGGCGAGGGAATCGGCGATCACGCACAGCATCTCGAACATCAGGTTGGCGGCGGTGACCGAGGTTATCCCGGTGGGATCGAAACACGGCGCCACCTCGCTGATGTCGGCGCCGACGATGTCCCGGCCCTGCAGCGAGCGCAGGATCACCTGGGCGTCGCGAGGCAGCAGGCCGCCGATCTCGGGGACCGCGGTGCCCGGGGCATAGGACGGGTCCAGGCCGTCGATATCCAGCGTCACGTAGAGCGGCCCGTCGCCCACCACCCGGCCGATCTCGGCGATCGCCTCGGCGCGGCCCATCTCCTCGTAGTCGTCCATGGTGATGATCCGGAACCCGACGTCGTGACCGTACTGGATGTCGTCCTCGCTGAAGCGGCTGCCCCTGAGGCCGAGCTGGACCACCCGGGCGGGGTCGATCAGGCCTTCCTCGACCGCTCGGCGCATCACGGTGGCGTGGTTGATCTTGGTCCCGCACAACTCGTCCAGGGTATCGGCGTGGGCATCGAAGTGCAGCACCCCGAACGGCCGGCCGTCGGCGATGCCGCGCAGGATGGGGATGGGGATGGTGTGGTCGCCGCCGATCGAGATCGGCACGATCCCGGCCTCGCGGACGCCAACGAAGAACGCCTCGATGGAAGCGATCGAGGCCGCCAGGTCCAGCGGGTTGACCGGCGCGTCGCCGAGGTCGGCGACGTTGCAGATGTCGAACGGCGCGATGGCGCTGGTCGGGTGCACCCGGCGGATGAGGCGGGACGCCTCGCGGACCGCGGCCGGCCCCTGGCGGGCCCCGGTGCGGTAGTTGACCCCGAGATCGAAGGGCACCCCGATCAGGCCGATATCGACCTTGGCCGAGATGTCGTGGCGGCGGGTGCGCATGAAGGTGGCGACGTCGGCGAAGCGGGGCACCACCGTGGCGTCGACGGGCATGAATTCGCTGTCCGATGGCATGATCGTTCTTTCAAACAGGCTGTAAAACCCCAAAACCCTGACCGCGAACGGGTATATTAAGGTTTGTCGTCGCGGCGCGATAGCCACCTAAGAGGACCCCGATCTTGAGCGGAAGCAAACCCGAGGCCGATCTGCGGGCCGTTTTGTTCGGTGTCTTCTTGATGCTGGCGGGGATCGTGTTGCTGGATTGCATGGGAGCGGTGGCCAAGCATCTTACCGCCAGGTACGCCCCCCAGCAGATATCGTTCGCCCGCAACGTCTTCGGCCTGTTGCCGACGTTTTCGATCCTGCTGTGGGAGGGCCGGGGGCGGATCGGCCTCCAGGCGCTGCGCCTGAGACAGTGGCGGCTGGGGCTGTCGCGCGGGGTGATGGTGGCGGTCGCCCAACTGGCGCTGTACGGCGCCTACCAGCGCCTGGAGCTGGCCAGCGTCGCGGTGATCGCCTACGCCGGGCCGTTCTTCATCACCATGCTGGCGATCCCGTGGCTGGGCGAACGCGTCGGGGCGTGGCGCTGGGCGGCGGTGCTGTGCGGTTTCGTCGGTGTGGTGCTGGTCATCGGCCCGGGCTCCGACATCTTCACGTGGTACGGCGTCCTGCCCGCGATCGCCGCCTTCTTCTATGCCAATTCCCTGGTCCTGGCGAGGAAGTTCGACCCCGGCGCCTCCCATGCGGCGGTCAACCTCTATGCCCAGATGGGGGCCATCGCCGGCAGTTTCGTGCTGTTGATGGCGACCTCCGGTTTCTCCCTCCCCCCAGGGTCCGAGGTCGCGATGCCGGGGGACCTCGGCTTGGGGCTGCTGCTGGGCGGCTTCGGCGGCTTCGGGGTTTATCTGCTGACCCTCGCCTACCGGCGGGTCCAGGCGTCGCTCCTGGCGCCGTTCGAATACTTCGGCATCCTGTCGGCGATGGTGGTCGGCTGGATCGTCTTCGGCGAGTGGCCGATGGAGCGGATCTTCCCCGGGGTACTGTTCATCGTCGCCGCCGGATTGGTCATCGTCGTCCGCGAACGCCGGGCTTGAAGTATCCGTTGGGCGCGTCGCGCCATCTGCTATAACCGGGACCGGCGCGTGCCGGGAGAGGGAAGGTGGCGATGACGCAGATTCGGTCAGGACCCGAGGCCCAGCGGGTCCTGAGGGAGGTGTTCGGCTTCGGCGCCTTCCGCACCGGCCAAGGCGAGGTCATCGCCGAACTGCTGGGCGGCGGCGACGTGCTGGTCGTCATGCCGACGGGCTCGGGAAAGTCGCTGTGTTTCCAGGTCCCGGCCCTGGTCCGGGGCGGCCTGACGGTCGTCGTGTCGCCATTGGTGGCCCTGATGGAAGACCAGGTGGCGGCGCTCAAGCTGGCCGGGGTCGCCGCCGACACCATCAACTCCACGCGTTCGCGGGCGGTGAATGCCGCCACCTGGCGCCGCGCCGCGGCGGGCGACATCACCCTCCTCTACATATCCCCCGAGCGGCTGATGACCGAACGCATGCTGGGGGCGCTGGGCCGCCTGCCGGTGACCCTGCTGGCGATCGACGAGGCCCACTGCATCTCCCGCTGGGGGCCGTCGTTCCGCCCCGAATACGAGGACCTGTCCCGCCTCGGGAGCCTGTTCCCCGGGGTCCCCATCGCCGCCCTGACGGCGACCGCCGACGCGGCGACCCGGAGCGACATCGCGGCCAAGCTGTTCGACGGCGGCGGGCGGACCTTCGTCACCGGCTTCGACCGCCCCAACATCCGCCTCGCCGTCGAAATCCGGCGCGACTGGAAACGCCAGCTCCGGGACTTCGTCGCCGCGCGGGCCGGCCAAAGCGGGATCGTCTACTGCCTGTCGCGGCGCAAGACCGAGGATACGGCGGCCTTCCTGGCCGACAACGGCGTCCACGCGGTACCCTATCACGCCGGCATGGACGCCGCCCAGCGGGGCGCCCACCAGGACCTGTTCATGACCGAATCCGGGGTCGTCATGGTGGCCACCATCGCCTTCGGCATGGGCATCGACAAGGCCGACGTGCGCTACGTCTTCCACGCCAGCCTGCCGGCCAACATGGAGGCCTACTACCAGGAGCTGGGCCGCGCCGGGCGCGATGGCGGGCCCGCCGACGCCTTCATGCTCTACGGCCTCGACGACATCCGCCAGCGCCGGATCTTCATCCAGGAGGACAACGGCAACGACGCCCACAAGATGCGCGAGCACAAGCGTCTGGACGCCCTGATCGCCTACTGCGAGGCCCCCGAGTGCCGGCGCCGGACGCTGTTGTCCTATTTCGGCGAAGCCTCCGGGCCCTGCGGCAACTGCGACGTGTGCCTGGACCCGCCGGAGGTCGAGGACGGCACGGTCCATGGCCAGAAGGCGTTGAGCGCGATCATTCGGACCGGGCAGAGGTTCGGCGCCGCCCACGTCATCGACGTCCTGCGCGGCGCCGATACCGAGAAGATCCGGACCACCGGCCACCACCGCCTGCCGACCCACGGCGTGGGCAGCGATCTCGACAAGGAAACCTGGCGTTCGATCATCCGCCAACTGGTCGCCGCCGGCTACCTGCGGCTGGACATCGCGGGCCATGGGGGACTGAGCATCACCCCCGACGGCTTCGCCCTGCTCCATGGCGAGACGACGTTCCGCTACCGCCTGGACGCGGCGCGCCGCCGCCCCAAGGCCGTTGCCGTGGAGAGGCCGGCCTTCGAGGACCTGCCGGAGGCCGATTCCGACCTGCTGGCGGCCCTCAAGACGCTACGCCTGAGCATCGCCCGGGAACGCGAAGTGCCGGCCTACGTCGTGTTCCAGGACCGCGCGCTGCTCGACATGGCCCGGCGCAAGCCCCGCAGCGAAATGGAATTCGCCCTTGTGTTCGGGGTCGGCAAGGCCAGGCTGCGGGACTTCTCGGCGCCGTTCCTGGCCTGCATCGCCGATTTCATGGACGACGCCGGCTGAAAGG
>CAZWEZ010000084.1:0-16719 GCA_964632795.1 uncultured Thalassospiraceae bacterium
TCGGCACCACCAGGGTGGAAGAGGACGCCATCGAGGTCTTCATCCGCGACACCGGTCCCGGGATTCCCCAAGACGTCCTCAAGCAGGTGTTCGATCCCTTCTTCACGACCAAGGACGGCGGCCTTGGGATGGGCCTCGCCATCAGCCGCTCGATCATCAACGCCCACCACGGCTGGCTGGAGGTCAGGTCCGAGGCCGGAACGGGCACCACCGTCCATTTCACACTGCCGATCGCCGCGGGGGAAATGTATGACGTTGCCTGAACCCACGGTCTTCGTGGTCGACGACGACGCGAAGGTGCGCAAATCCCTGTGTTGGCTGATCTCGATTAAATAATTTTCATAGAACGTGGCGGTCTTCGAGCCGCCACAATCCATGTGGATTAGCGTAGCGATACAACCGGTATTCGGTACACTTGCAAATGTCCCCTTCGGGTCAACAACGGCACTCCGAGACGGGGGCGCCAACGGTCTTCCATGGGGCCGTAAGCGGACCCTCGGTTATTATGAGTACACACCCTGGACCTCGACGGAGAGCGGCGGCGTTCCGCCGCTACCGCTTGAGCGCGATGTGGAGGTCGGGGATCAGCTTGGGGATGGCCAGGGCCGGCGTCTGCTGGCCGCCGGTCAGGTCCTGGACCCTCTCGGAGACGTAGACGTTGAGCATGCCGACCGTGATGTAGTCCCGGCCCCTCAGCGCCGCCTCGCCTCCCAGGCCCTCGATCAGGGCTTCGGTGAAGGCGCCGTTTTCCCAGTTGGCGTTCTCGTAGGACACCTGATCGCCGGTCGAGGAGGTGAAGACCACGATCCCGTTCTCGGCGCTCGACAGGTCGTTGATCATCCGCGTGGTGTCGGTCGGCGGCTGGCCCGGCGAGCCCAGGGCGCCCCCCGAGCGACAGGTGTCGATGAACAGGTAGGTCAGCGCCCGGATCGAGGACAGGGCGCCGCGGATGTCGGTGTAGGGAACCCCGGTCCCTGCCAGGCGCTCGATGTCGACGTTGCGCGGCAGGAAGAAATAGGTGCCTTGCGAATCGTCGACCCCGTGGCCGGCGAGGAACACCATGGCGACGTCCCAATCGTCGGTCACCGTCTCGATCCAGCGAAAGCCGTCGCGGATGTTGTCCAGCGTCGCCTCGGCGTCGGTCAGCATCCTGACCGTCACCTCGCCGTAGGCCAGTCCCTTCTGGGCGAGGAAGGTGGCGACGAAGTCCCGGGCGTCCCGGGCCGGGTAGGCGAGGTCGAGGTCGTGGTTCAGGTAGTCGCCGACCCCGATCGCCAGCACGTAGAGGTCGGGCAGGCGTTCGAGCTGATCCGACTTGGGACCGCTCCACCTCAACCGGCGCGAGGAGGGAACGCTCGCCGCGTCGGCGTTCTCGGCGATCAGCGAGACCCTGACGTCGCGCCGGGGCACGATCAGGTCGAAGGAGGCGCGCCCCACGCCGCCCTCGATCCTCAGCGCCTCGCCGTCCAGGCGCAGGGCCGGGCGGCCGTCGATGAGGACCCGGATCGCCGTCACCGGGGCTCCCGAGGGCGCCCGCAGCTCGAAATCGATCCTGAGCGTGGGTTCGTCGAAGGAAGCGCCGCGCCCGGGAGCGGTGATCCTGATCACCGGCGGCAGCAGGGAGGTCACGTCCCGGGTGTCCGATGACGGCTTGCCGCGGCTGGCGTCGGCCTTCTTCAGGGCCTCGGATTCGTCGAGCGTGAACAGGACCCGGCTGACCACGTCGGGGCGGTAGAAGTTCTTGCGCAGCCGCGCCGCCGGGAAGAAGTCGGGAGCCTCGTCGGTCCCCCGGTTGAGGTGCCAGCCGATCAGCTCGTCGCCCCCGGGCGAGGCCATGTAATAGCCCGACGGCGTCCAGGCGATCCAGCGCCCGCCGTCGCGGTGGGGGAAGAAGGCCAGCAGCTCGCTCCCGGTGTCGCGCCGGTACCAGCGGATGGTGCCGTCGCCGAGCCCGGCGACGACCAGCTTGCCGTTGGCCGTGACGTTGAGCGAATGGACCTCGGCCGGCGGGCGGAACTGCCAGCCCTCGACGCCCTGCCTGTCGTATTCGACGATCCGCCACGAGGTGCCGAAGTAGACGTTGGCGCCGTCGGGCGCGATGGCGTAGGTATTGGAGTTCTCGTGGGGCTCCAGGGACAGCGGGGCGCCGTTGAGGAGCGGCGCGTACGACGTCCGCCAGTCGCTGACCACCAGCCCCTCGGCCTCCATCACGAACGGCATCAGGTCGTCGGCCTCGTCCTCCGGTTCGACGACCAGCTGGCGGCGGAGAAGGGAGAACCGCGCCGGGCGCCCGCCCCACGGCTCCAGGGAAAACTCCACCGTGGTCCCGTCCTCGGAAACCAGGAAGCCCTCGTGGTTGCCCCGGAAGTCGGAGCTGGCCGGACCCTTGGCGTAGATCTTCCGGTTCGACTTGTTGAGCACGCCGAAGATGGGATCGCGGCCGAGGTAGACCACCCGGCCGTCGCTGAGGGGAATGATCTGCATCACCGCGTTGGTCACCGCGGCGACGTCGGAAAAGCGCTTCAGATTTTTCGCCGACCACCGGCGGACGGGGTTCCAGCCGCCCCGTTCGTAGCGGCCGCCGGCGTACAGGTAGCGTCCGTCCGGCGACCAGGCGACGCGGGCCAGATAACCGTTCTTGATGTCGCCGGTGTTGGCCTGGGTCAGGAACTTCAGGCTGTCGCCGGCGACGATGTCGACTCGCGTCGAGTCGGCGTAGCCGACGGCGATCCGTTGACCGTCCGGCGAGAAGCTGGCGGCGACGATCCATTTGCCGCCGGGCATGGCTTCCTTGACGATCCGCTTGAAGTCGGTGTCGTACAGGCGCAAATACCCGTCCAGCCCCGAGGTCAACAGCCGGCCGTCGGGGGCGAATTCCACCCACACGCTGTCGCTTTGGTAGTCGCGGTCATCGGCAACGACGCTGAAGTCCCCGGTGTCGTATACCCTGAGCCCGAAGTTGTTCTTCATGACGATGGCCAGGTACCGGCCGTCCGCGGAATAGACCATGTGCATGGGGCGGTCGGGGACGTCCGGGATCCGGCGCACCAGGTCGCCGCTGGCGGTATCGAACTCGTAGATGGTCCAGCCCCCGGACCAGTGTCCGGTCCAGCCCCCGGCGACGACCCTGGCGCCGTCCGGGGACAGGGCCAGGGAATGCAGCGCCCCTTCGTAGCCGGCGCCGATAGGCATGCGGATGGTCCGCAACAGGGCGCCGTCCGAAAGCGACCAGATGCGGACCGTCTTGTCCAGGGACGCCGTCGCCATGAAGCGGTTGTCGCCATCGACCGCCCCGCGCAGGATCGGCGCCGTGTGCATCCCGGTTTCGATGCGCAGGACCGGCTCGGTGGCCAGCTCCTCGGCCGCCGCCGGGCCGCCGCCGACGGCGACCGGGACGGCGGCCAGGACGGCCGCCGCAAGGCCCCGGGAAACCGCCCGCCAGACCCGGCGGACCCTGCTCGACTGACTCCTCATGGCCGGCGTCGTCCCTCCAAGCCGATTGACTGGAACGGTTGGCAACCGTACCCTGGCGAATCGGCTGTAGGCGTCATTCTATTCATTGAAACGGCCCAAGAGGGATCAAAATGTCGAAATTGCGGTTAGTCGTGGCGGCGGTCGTGGTCGTCTTCGCGGTGGCCTCGGTGGTTACCATGACCAGCCCGGCGGTGTGGGCGGACAGTCACTCCGCCTGCCAGAATGCCGACGGGACTCCCTGCTGAGCGGGAGGACATCGACGGCAGGGGGCTTTCCCCTCCCAACGCCTGTTTTAGCGTCCTCGCCGCCGGGGGATGACGCAACATGGAAATCAAGCGTTTCGCCGCCGGGACCAGGATCTTCGCCGAGGGCGATCCCGGGGACACCGCGTTCCTGATCGAATCGGGGGTGGTGGAGGTGTCCCTGGAGGCCGACGGCAACAAGACGGTGCTGGGGCGGATCGAGCCCGGCGGGCTGTTCGGCGAGATGGCGCTGATCAACGACAAGCCCCGCATGGCGACGGCGACGGCGGTCGAGGACACGGTCTGCTTCCAGGTTCCCGAAGCGGTGTTCGATGAAGAACTGAACCGCTCGAGCGCCCTGGTCAAGGCGCTGGTCCTCAGCTTCATCCAGCACGTGCGGCACCTGACGGAGCTCCTCGAGGCGGCCCAGGGGGGGGACGAGGACGGGGTGGAGTTCTTCCTCCCCGACAATTCCGGCGCCTACAAGCGCGTCGAGTAACCCGGGGCACGGGACCTTGCTCAAGGAAGTTCACATCCTGCTCACCTACGGCTGCACCTACGCCTGCGACCATTGTTTCCAGTATAGCGGTCCCCAGGCCGAGGGGACCTTCACCGGCGCCCGCCTCGCCCAGGTCCTCGATCAGGCGGCCGAGCTGGGGAGCGTCGAGAGGATCTACTTCGAGGGCGGCGAACCCTTCCTCTATTACGCCCTGATGATCGAGGGCCTGAACATGGCCCGGGAGCGGGGTTTCGAGACCGGGATCGTCACCAACGGCTATTGGGCGACGTCGCCCGAGGACGCCGAACTGTGGCTGCGGCCGCTGGTCGAGCTGGGGGTTTCAGACCTCTCGATGAGTGACGACGGGTTCCACGGCGAGGGCCCGGAGGCGCCGGTCAAGGCGGCCATTGCCGCCGCCGAACGGCTGGGCCTGCCGCTGTACGTCATCAGCATCGCGGGGCCGGAGGCGGCGACCGGCGAGGGCTTTCAGGTGAGGTTCCGCGGCCGCGCCGCCGACCGCTTGACCGGGAGTATGCCCCTTACGCCGCTGGACGGTTTCGACGAATGCCCCCACGAGGACCTGCGGACGCCGGGGAGGGTCCACGTCGACCCCTTCGGCAACGTCCTTTTCTGCCAGGGACTGGCCGTCGGCTCGCTGTGGGAGGTCCCCCTCGCACGCCTGCTGTCGGGTTACCGCGCCGAGGACCACCCGGTGTGCGGGCCGCTGGCCGAGGGCGGCCCGGCGGCCCTCGCCCGGCGCCATGGGGTAGCTCCGAAGAGCGGCTACGTGGACGCCTGCCACGGCTGCTTCGAGACCCGCCGCGCCCTCCTCGACCGCTTCCCCCGATACCTGACCCCGCGCCAGGTCTACGGGGTGGATTGAGAAACCCGACCACGTCAAGAATATTGGTAACAGACTATTGGTGACGGTATACTTAATTAATCATAATTAAGTATACCGTCACCAATAGTCTGTTACCAATATTCTTGACGGCGCCGGCCTCAATACCCCTGCCGGGGATCGACCAGGGTCGGGAGGTCCTCGCCGTTGATCATCCGGCGGATGTTGGCGGCGACCTCGGCGGACGCCGAGTCGTGCATGGTCAGGCTGGCCACGTGGGGGGTGACGATGACCTTGGGGTGGCCCCACAACGGGTCGTCGGCGGGCAGGGGCTCGGTGCGGAAGACGTCGAGCACGGCCCCGGCGAGGTGTCCCGAATCCAACGCCGCGATCAGCTCGGCGTCCACCACATGGCCGCCCCGGCCGGGGTTGAGAACGAAGGCCCCCTCGGGCAGGGCGGCGAACAGGCGGGCGTCCATGATGCCCTCGGTGGCCGGGGTCAGGGGCAGCAGGCAGACGACGATCTCGGTGCGCTGGAGGAACGGGACCAGGCCGTCTTCGCCGTGGAAGCTCTCGACCCCGGAGACCTCCTTGGGCCGACGGCTCCAGCCAGCGACGGCGAAGTCGAGCCCGACCAGCTTGGCCGCCGCGTCGCGGCCCAGCTCGCCGAGCCCCAGGATGCCGACCCGGCGGTGGCGGGCCTCGGGGTAGTCGAGCTCCTCCCAGGCCCAGTGGCGGCGGCGCTGGAAGTCGCCCAGCCGCTGGAAGCCGCGGTGGAAGTGGAGCACCCAGTGGACCACGTACTCGCACATCCCCTGGGTCAGGCCCCGGTCGACCAGGCGGACGATGGGCACTCCGGCGGGCAGGTCGGCGTGGGCGAGGATGAAATCGATCCCGGCCCCCAGGCAGAACACCCCCTTGAGGTTGGGCAACGCCTTGAGCGAGCCGGGCTCGGGGTTCCACACCACCGCGTATTCGATGTCGGCCGGATCGCCGATCTCCCCGGGCCACACCCGGAAGTCCAGCTCCGGCAGGAGTCGACTCAAGGATTGCCGCCACTGATCGGCGTTGTCGGCGGGGCTGAAGAACAGGATCGCCATTACACGCCGACCACGCCGCTGTCGTCGGCCTTCATCTCGAAGGCCGCCGCCATCAGGGCCCGGGTGTAGTCGTGGCGGGGGTTGGCGAAGATGGCGTCGGCCGGCCCCTGCTCGATCACCCGGCCCTGGCGCATGACGACCATCTCGTGGGCCATGGCGCGGATCACCTTGAGGTCGTGGCTGATGAACAGGTAGGCCAGGTCGTGGCGCCGCTGGAGGTCGCGCAGAAGATCGACGATCTGGGCCTGGACCGACATGTCGAGCGCGCTGGTCGGCTCGTCGAGCACGATGAACTCGGGTTTCAACACCAGGGCGCGGGCGATCGAGATCCGCTGGCGCTGGCCGCCGGAGAACTCGTGGGGGTAGCGGTCCTGCATTTCGGGCTCCAGGCCGACCTCCTCCAGGGCCCGGCCGATCAGCTCGCGGCGTTCCCCGGCGCCCCCGCCCATGCCGTGGACCCGCAGCCCCTCCTCGACGATCTGGCCGACCGAAAGCCGCGGGCTGAGGGACCCGAAGGGGTCCTGGAAGACGATCTGCATCTGCCGACGCAGGGGACGCAGGCGGCGCCACGACAGGCCCTGGATGTCGTCGCCCTTGAAGGCGATGGCGCCGTTGCTCTTCTCCAGGCGCAACAGGCCGCGGGCCAGGGTGCTCTTGCCCGAGCCGCTTTCGCCGACCACCCCCAGGGTCTGTCCCCGGCGCAGGGTCAAGGTGACCCCGTCGACCGCCTTGATGTGGCCGACGGTGCGCCTGAGCAGCCCCTTCTTGATCGGGAACCAAACCTTGAGGTCGCTCGCCGCCATCACCTGGGGGGCGCCCTCGGGCGCCGGCTCAGGACGGCCCTTGGGCTCGGCGGCCAGCAGGCGCCGGGTGTAGGGATCTTGCGGGTCGGCGAAAACATCGGCGGTCCGGCCCTGTTCGACGATCCGGCCCTGGTTCATCACCGCGACCCGCCCGGCCATGTGCCGGACGATGCCCAGGTCGTGGGTGATCAGCAGCATCGCCATGTGAAGTTTCTCCTGCAACTCCTTGAGCAGCTTGAGAAGCTGGGCCTGGATGGTGACGTCGACGGCGGTCGTCGGCTCGTCGGCGATCAGCAGGTCGGGCTGGTTGGCCAGCGCCATGGCGATCATCACCCGCTGCTGCTGGCCGCCGGAGAACTCGTGGGGCAGGGCGTGGAGGCGGCTGGTGGCCTCCTCCAGGCCGACCAGCTCGAGCAGTTCGACCACCCGCTCGCGGGCCTGGCGCGGCGACATCATCTTGTGGACCAGCAGCACTTCGGAGATCTGCTTTTCGATCGAGTGCAGCGGGTTGAGCGAGGTCAGCGGCTCCTGGAAGATCATCGCCACGCTGTTGCCGCGCAGCTCGCGCATGCGGGCCTCGGGCGCCGCGATCAACTCCTCGCCGTCGAAGCGGATCGAGCCCGAAGGGTGCCAGGCGGTCGGGTAGGGCAGGAGGCGGAGGATCGACAGCGCGCTGACCGACTTGCCCGAACCCGATTCGCCGACCAGGGCCACGGTCTCGCCGCGCCCGATGTCGAACGAGGCGTGGCGCACCGCCTCGACCTCGTCGGCGCCCCGCCCGAAGGACACCGAAAGGTCGTCGATCTCGACCAGCTTGCTCATTGGTAGGTCTTCCTGGGGTCGAAGGCGTCGCGCACCGCCTCGCCGATGAAGATCAGCAGGCTGAGCATCACGGCGATCACCATGAAGGCGGTGAAACCGAGCCACGGGGCGTGCAGGTTGGCCTTGCCCTGGCCGAGCATCTCGCCCAGCGACGGCGAGCCGGCCGGCAGCCCGAAGCCCAGGAAGTCGAGCCCGGTCAGCAAGGTGATCGAGCCGTTGAGGATGAACGGCAGGAAGGTCACCGTCGCCACCATGGCGTTGGGCAGGATGTGGCGGACCATGATCACCGGGTTGCTGACCCCCAGCGCCCGGGCGGCGAGGACGAAGGTGAAGTTGCGCGCCCGCAGGAACTCGGCGCGCACGTAGCCGACCAGGGCCAGCCACGAGAACAGCAGCATGAACCCCAGCAGCCACCAGAAATTGGGCTCGACCATGCTGGCCAGGATGATCAGCAGCATCAGTTGGGGCAGGCCGCCCCAGATCTCGATGAAGCGCTGGAACAGCAGGTCGACCAGGCCGCCGAAGTAGCCCTGCACGGCGCCCGCCGCGACGCCGAAGATGGTGCTGAAGACGGTGACGATCAATCCGAACAGGACCGAGATGCGGAAGCCGTAGATGGCCCGCGCCACCACGTCGCGGCCCTGGTCGTCGGTGCCCAGCCAGTTGACGGAACTCGGCGGCGAGGGCGCCGGGCGGTCGAGGTCGTAGTTGACGGTGTCGTAGCTGAAGGGGATCGGCGGCCACACCATCCACCCCCGGGCCTCGATCATCTCGCGGACCTCGGGGTCGCGGTATTCGGTCTCGGTCTCCAGGAAGCCGCCGAAGACGGTCTCGGGATAGGCGACGAAGGCCGGGAAGTAGAAGTCGCCGTCGTAGCCGAGCACGATCGGCTTGTCGTTGGCGATCAGCTCGGCGAACAGGCTGGTCGTGAACAGGACCAGGAACACCCACATCGACCAGTAGCCGCGCCGGTTGGCCCGGAAGTTGCGGAAACGGCGCCTGGCGATCGGCGACAACGCAATATGTCCGATCCAGGCCACTAGACCTCCCGGGCCTCGAAGTCGACCCGGGGATCGATCACGTGGTACATCACATCGCCGATCAGGGTCAGCACCATCCCCAGCAGCGAGTAGAAGTAGAGGGTCCCGAAGATGACCGGGTAATCGCGCTTGAGGATGGCCTCGAACCCCAGCCGCCCCAGGCCGTCCAGCGAGAAGATGATCTCGATGAACAGGGACCCGGTGAACAGGATGCCGATGAAGGCGGCCGGGAAGCCGGCGATGACGATCATCATGGCGTTGCGGAAGACGTGGCCGTAGAGCACCCGGTTCTCGGTCAGCCCCTTGGAGCGCGCGGTCAGCACGTACTGCTTGTTGATCTCCTCGATGAACGAGTTCTTGGTCAGCATGGTCAGGCTGGCGAAGCCGCCGATGACCATGGCCGCGATCGGCAGGGCGATGTGCCAGAAGTAATCGGCGATGCCCGCCAGCAGGCTCAGCTGGTCGAAGTTGTCCGAGACCAGGCCGCGCAACGGGAACCAGTCGAGGTAGCGCCCGCCGGCGAAGACCACGATCAACACGATGGCGAACAGGAAGCCGGGAATCGCGTAGCCGACGATCACCACGCTGCTCGACCAGATGTCGAACCGCGAGCCGTCGCTCACCGCCTTGCGGATGCCCAGCGGGATCGAGATCAGGTAGACCAGCAGCATGGTCCACAGCCCGAGGCTGATCGACACCGGCATCTTCTCGAGCACCAGATCGACCACGTTCTGGTCCCTGAAGTAGCTGTCTCCGAAATCGAAGCGGATGTAGTTCCCCATCATCATCACGAAGCGCTCGCCCAGCGGCTTGTCGAAGCCGTACATCCTCTCCAGCTCCTTGATGAACGCCGGGTCCAGCCCCTGGGCGCCCCGGTACTTGCTGGGCACCGTGCCGGAAATCTGGAGGGTCTGGCCGGGCTGCGAGGCCACGGTCTCCCCTCCCCCGGCGCCGCTGATGCGCACCGAAACGTCGACGCCCTGTCCGGTGATCTGGGCGATGGCCTGCTCGATGGGACCGCCGGGGGCGGCCTGCATGATGACGAAATTGGTCACCATGACCCCGAACAGGGTCGGGATGAACAGCAACAGCCGGCGCACGATGTAGGCGTACATGGGCGGGGCGGGGCCGGTATCAGGGCGTCGCGTTGGGCGATGACGTGATCACCTCGGAACCGTACTCCGCGGGACGGTGAAACTCAAACATGGTTGCCCCCTCGGCGCCGGCGGTGCTTGACAAGGACGATCGCGAGGACGCCGAGGAGGGCGACGACGAGGACGATCGGGATCAGCGACGAGCTTTCCTCCTTCACCTCCTCGGCGGCGGCGGCCGGGGTGCGGCGCTCCTCGAAGGACGCGGCAAGCGTTTCGTCGATCCACAGGGTGAAGAACTGGAGCCCGCGCAGGGGGGTCGTCTGGGGGAAGCCGAACTTGTTCCAGATGGCGATGCGCTGGTAGTCCAGGTGCCAGTGGGGGATCACGTAGTGACCCCATTGCAGGACCCGGTCCAGCGCCTTGGAGTGGGCGACCAGGCTCTCGCGGTCCCGCGCCGCGATCAGCTTCTCGACCAGCTCGTCGACCACCGGATCGGTGATGCCGGCGTAGTTGCGGCCCCCCGGGCGCTCGGCGGCGGCGGTGGTCCAGAACCCGCGCTGTTCGTTGCCCGGCGACAGGGACTGGCCCCAGGAGTTGACGATCATGTCGAAGTCGTAGGTCTCCAGGCGCTTGATGTACTGGGACGAATCCACCGTGCGCACCCGCATCCCGACGCCCAGCCGCTCCAGGTTCTTGGCCAGCGGCAGGGTGATCCGCTCAAACGCCGGACTGACCAGCAGGACCTCGAAGTCCATGACTTGGCCGCTGTCCTGGTGCACCCTACGGCCGTCGCGGATCACCCACCCGGCCTCCTTGAGCAGGCGGTCGCCCTGGCGCAGGTTGTCGCGGATGCGGCCCGAGCCGTCGGTGGTCGGGGGCGCGTATTCCTCGGTGAAGACCTCCTCGGGCAGCCGCCCCCGGTAGGGCTCGAGGATCGCCAGTTCGGCGGCCGAGGGCAGGCCGGTGGCGGCCATCTCCGAGTTGGAGAAGTAGCTCCGGGTGCGGACGTACTGGCCGTAGAACAGGTGTTCGTTGGTCCACGGGAAGTCGAAGCCGTAGGCCAGCGCCCGGCGCACCCGGGGGTCCTTGAACATCTCCCGGCGGGTGTTGAAGACGTAGCCCTGCATGCCCGCAGGCAGCTGGTGCTTGATCTCCAGCATGCGGATATCCCCGCGCTCGACGGCCGGGATATCGTAGGCGGTGGCCCACAGCTTGGAGGTGTTCTCGTCGCGGTAGTCGAACTCGCCGGCCTTGAAGGCCTCCAGCGCCACCGTGGCGTCGCGGTAGTAGTCGTACTGGATGATGTCGAAGTTGTAGAGGCCGCGCACGGCCGGCACATCACGCCCCCAGTAGTCGGGCAGACGGCGGTAGACGACGGTGCGGTTGGGCTCGAAGCGTTCGATCCGGTAGGGACCGCTGCCCAGCGGCGGCTCGAGCGTGGTCTTGGAGAAGTCGCGGCTTTCCCAGTAGTGCTTGGGCAACACCGCGAGCTGGCCGAGGATCAGCGGCAGCTCCCGGTTCTGACCCGCCTTGAAGGTGAACTTGACCCGCCTCTCGGAGGTCGCCTCGATGGTCTCCACGCTGGCGTAATAGAAGCGGTAGAACGGCCGGCCCTTGGCGAGCAGGGCCTCGAAGGTGAAGACCACGTCGGCGGCGGTGACCGGCTTGCCGTCGTGCCACCGGGCCTCGGGCCTGAGCGTGAAGGCGACCCACGAGCGGTCTTCGGGCATCTCGACGGATTCGGCGAGCAGCCCGTACTGGCTGAACGCCTCGTCGGCGCTGCTCACCATCAGGGTGTCGTAGATCAGGCCGACGGCGGTGGCCGGTTCGCCCTTGATGATGAAGGGGTTGAAGCTGTCGAAGCCGCCGATCGAGGACAGCTTCACCACACCGCCCTTGGGGGCCTCGGGGTTGACGTAGTCGAAGTGCTCGAACCCGGGGGGGTACTTGGGCTGGCCGTGCATCGCGATGGCGTGGCGCGGGGCGGCGTCGGCGTCGGCGGCCCCGGCGGGCAACGCCCACAGGGCCAGGAGCGCGGCCAGGGCTGTCAGGATCGTCGGCATGGTTCCTCCGCTTCGCCGATAATGTCGGTACCAACGCCCCGGGATCAAGGGCGTCGTCATCGCCGCCCCTATGGGAAGCCCCGGATCTGGCGCAGGGCCTCGCCCAGCACCATGGCGGCGGCGATGGCGACGTTCAACGACCGCATCCCCGGCGCCATCGGCACCCGGACCCGGGCGTCGGCGGCCTCGTGCACCGCCGCCGGGACGCCGGCGCTCTCGCGCCCCACCAGCAGCACGTCGCAGCGCCGGAAGCGGAACCCGGTATGGGCCACCTCCGCCCGGGTGGTCAGCAGGACCAGGCGGGCCGCGCCGGCGCCGCGGGCGGCCAGGAACGCCTGCCACGAGGCATGGCGGCTGAGGTCGACGTCCTCCAGGTAGTCCATCCCGGCGCGGCGGAGGCGACGGTCGGAGAACACGAAGCCGCAGGGCTCGATGACATCCACCGCCACCCCCAGGCAGGCCGCCGTGCGCAACAGGGCGCCGGTGTTGTGCGGGATATCGGGTTCGTACAGGGCCAGGCGCATGGTTCGCTCCGTCGGCGAAATGGCGGCCTTTCATCTTAATTCTTTTCATCACTTCGGTTTTGGATTATAAAGCCGGCCGGTCCGTTTCCTTGACGGATCGAGGGGGGCTCACACTGCGTATGGCGCCTTTTCCCCAGGCCCGAGCGGCGGCAACACGGAAATCCCGCCCGCATCCGGCCAGCGCCGCGTATCCAATTCTCCCTCATGTTTCGACGCTTTGCGCATGGGTCAGGAAGAGGCTTGATCATGACCGAAACCACTACCGCGGATTCCCCTTCGCCGATCGAGGGTGAAACCCGCCGCGACTTTCTGCTCCTCGCCACCGCCGGTCTCGGCGCGGTCGGCACGGCGCTGGCGGCGTGGCCGTTCATCGACAGCATGAACCCGTCGGCCAGCGTGCTGGCGCTGTCCACGGTCGAGATCGACCTGTCGCCGATCAAGGTCGGCCAGGCGATCACCGCGATCTGGCAGGACAAGCCGGTGTTCATCCGCCGGCGCACCGCCGACGTGATCGCCGCCGCCCGGGCCGTCCCCCTGGACGACCTGCCGGACCCGGAAGAGGACGCCAGCCGGGTGCAGAAGGCCGAATGGCTGGTCCTGGTCGGCATCTGCACCCATCTCGGCTGCATCCCGATGGGCCAGAACCCCGGCGACCGCAGGGGCGACTACGGGGGCTGGTTCTGTCCCTGCCACGGGGGGCACTACGACACCTCGGGACGGGTCCGGGCCGGGCCTCCTCCGCGCAACCTTGACGTGCCGCCCTATCAGTTCCTCGACAACACCACCATCCGCATCGGCTAGGGGACCGGAAAAATGAGCAGGAAAACCTGGAAAAATCCGATCATCGAATGGATCGACTACCGGCTGCCGATCTTCTCGTTCATGGACAACGAGCTCGGCGAGTACCCGATGCCCAAGAACCTGAACTACTGGTGGAACGCCGGGTTCGTGGGCGGCGTCATGCTGATGGTGCTGATAATCACCGGCATCTTCCTGGCCATGTACTACACGCCGCACGTGGATTACGCCTTCGTCTCCATCGAGCGGATCATGCGCGACGTCAACTACGGCTGGCTGATCCGCTACCTGCACTCCAACGGCTCCTCGATGTTCTTCCTGGTGATCTACATCCACATGTTCCGCGGCCTCTACTACGGGTCCTACAAGAACCCCCGCGAGGTGCTGTGGATCATCGGCGTGGTGATCATATTGATCATGGTCCCCGCGGCCTTCATGGGCTACGTGCTGGTCTGGGGCCAGATGAGCTTCTGGGCGGCGACCGTGATCACCAGCATGTTCTCGGTGATCCCGTGGTTCGGCGAGGATATCCTGCACTGGCTGTGGGGCGGCTATTCGGTGTCCAACCCGACCCTCAACCGCTTCTTCTCGTTCCACTACCTGGTGCCGTTCATTATCCTCGGGCTGGTCTTCGTGCACCTGTGGGCGCTGCACGTGCACAAGTCGTCCAACCCGCTGGGGATCGACCCCAAGGGACCCCAGGACACCATCCCGTTCTCGCCCTACTACACGATCAAGGACCTGTTCGGACTCAGCGCGGTGTTCGTGGTGTTCATGTTCTTCGTCTTCTTCGCCCCCAACTTCTTCGCCGAGCCCGACAACTACATCCCCGCCATGCGCATGAAGACGCCCCACCAGATCGTTCCCGAGTGGTACCTGTTGCCGTATTACACGTTACTCAAGGTGGTGCCCCACAAGACGCTCGGGGTGATCGTCATGTTCGCCGCCCAGGGCCTGCTGCTGGTGGCCCCGTGGCTCGACACCTCGAAGGTCCGGAGCTGCAAGTTCCGGCCCATCTACCGGCAGTTTTTCTGGATCCTGGTGGTCGACGTCATCGTCCTCGGCTGGGCCGGCGCCTACCCGCCGGAGGGCATCTACCTGCTGATCGGACGGATCGCCACCGTCTACTACTTCGCCCACTTCCTGATCGTGATGCCGGTGGTCGGCTGGCTGGAACGGCCGTCGCAGTTGCCCGAAAGCATCAGCGCCGCGGTGACCAAGGAAGGCTCGGGCCGCGTCAAGGAGGTCGGATAATGTCTGGCAAGCGCATTCATCGTCTGGCCGCGGCGGCCGCGCTGGCCGCCGCGGCCGGCTTCGTGTCGGCCCCCGCCGGGGCCGTCGAGATATTTGATCCGCCGTCCCAGGAGTGGGCGTTCGAAGGCATCTTCGGGACCTACGACCGCGCCGTCATGCAGCGCGGCTACCAGGTCTATGTCGAGGTCTGCTCGGGCTGCCACTCGCTCGACCTCCTCTACTTCCGCAACCTCGGGGAGATCGGCTTCAGCGAGGACCAGGTCAAGGCGATCGCCGCCGAATACGAGGTCGAGGACGGTCCCAACGACGAGGGCGAGATGTACCTGCGCCCGGGGCTGACGTCCGACGCCTTCGTCGCCCCGTACGCCAACGACAAGGCGGCCCGCTACGCCAACGAAGGCGCCCTGCCGCCGGACCTTTCGGTGATCACCAAGGCCCGCCACGACGGCGCCAACTACCTCTACGCCCTGCTTGCCGGCTACAAGGACGAGGTCCCGGAAGGCGTCGTGTTGACGGAGGGGGTGTTCTACAACGAATACTTCCCCGGCCACCTGTTCTCGATGGCGCCGGTGATCGAGGACGAACTGGTCGAGTACGGGGACGGCACCAAGGCCACCGCCGAACAGATCACCCGGGACGTCGTCACCTTCCTGGCCTGGGCCTCCGAACCCGAGATGGAGGCACGCAAGAGCCTGGGCCGATACGTCATGCTCTACTTGATCGTGCTGACCGCCATGCTCTACGCCCTCAAGCGGAGAATCTGGTCCGACGTCCACTAATCCCGGGCGTCAACGCCTTCGGGCTCGCCGACCACCACCACGGCCAGCGATTCGGCGTCCAGCAGGCGCCGCGCGACCCGGTTGACGATCTCGGGCGTCACCGCCTCGATGTAGCCGTTGCGCCGCTCCAGATAGTCGATGCCGAGGTTTTCGAGCTGCATCCCGACGAGGATCGACGCGATGCGGTCGCTGGAGGTGAAGCGCAGGGGGAACGATCCCGTCATGTAGGTCTTGGCGTCGGCCAGCTCCGTGGCCCCGATCCCGTCCCGGGCCAGGCGTCCCCAGACCTCGCGGACCACCTTCAGGGTCTCGCCGACCTGGGGGTTGGCGGTGCCGGCGCCGCCCAGGATCAGGGCCGCGTGGTCCAGGGGATAGAGGCCGGAATAGACCGAATAGGCCAACCCCCGCTTTTCGCGGACCTCGTCGTAGAGGCGCGAGGTGAAGCCGCCGCCGCCGAGCACGTGGTTGAGCACCGAGACGACGTAGAAGTCGGGGTCGTCGCGCTTGACGCCCGCCTGGCCGAACATGATGGCGCTTTGGGGCACCGGCTTGCGGATCACCACGATCTGTCCCGTGGCCTCCGGGACGGTGTCGTCCAGCCGCCATGGGCCGGCCTTTTCCGGCAACCCGGCGAAGGTCGCCGCGATCAGTCCCGACAGTTCGCCGGCGGTGATGTCGCCGACGACGCCGATAGCCAGGGTGTCGCGGGCCAGCCGCCGGGCGACGAACCCCCTGAGGTCGCCGGCGGTGATGGCGCCGATGCTGTCGGGCGTGCCGCGGACCGGGCGGCCGTAGGGATGACGGGGAAACAGCAGTTTCATCAGGGCGCGGCTGGCCACGGTTTCGGGGTCCTCGCTGTCGCGCCGCAGCCCGGCCAGGATCTGGCTGCGGATCCGGTCGACCGGTTCGGTATCGAAACGGGGCTCGGTCAGGGCCAGGCGGAGCAGCTCGAAGGCGACGGCGCGGTTCTCGGTGAGGGTCTTCAGGGTGCCGCCGAAGGTGTCGCGCCCGGCGTCGAACCCGAGGCTGATCGACAGCTCCTCCAGGCGTCCCTGGAAGGCCTGGCTGTCGAGCTCCCCGGCGCCCTCGTCGAGGGTCGCCGAAACCATCCTGGCCAGGCCCTCCTTGCCCGCCGGGTCGAGGGCGGCAGCGCCGCGGAAGACGAAGCGGACGGCGATGATGGGGTTGGTGTGGTCCTCGACCAGCCACGCCTCGAGGCCGCCGGAGGCGGCCACCCGCTGGATCTCGATGGCGGCGGCCGGGGCGGCCGCCCAAACCAGCGCCACCAGCACGGCGCAGACCTGGAACAGGCGGGCCAGCGCCGCCACCACATACCAAGGTGCACTGATAATGACCCATAGAGACGGCTTTCCAAGGCTTTCGGCT
>CAZWEZ010000085.1:0-16636 GCA_964632795.1 uncultured Thalassospiraceae bacterium
GAGCAGAAGCCTTCCAAGCTTACGACGAGGGTTCGATTCCCTTCACCCGCTCCAGGCATCGCCGACGGACAGGAATTAGGCGGAAAGACAAAACGATGGCGAAGGCAAAATTCGAGCGAACCAAGCCCCACTGCAATGTCGGCACGATCGGCCATGTCGACCATGGCAAGACGACACTGACGGCGGCGATCACGCTGATCTTGGCGGAGACCGGCGGCGCCGAGTTCACGCCGTTCGACCAGATCGACAAGGCGCCCGAGGAGCGCGAGCGCGGGATCACGATCGCCACGGCGCACGTCGAGTACGAGACGGCGAACCGTCACTATGCCCACGTCGATTGTCCCGGCCACGCCGACTACGTGAAGAACATGATCACCGGGGCGGCCCAGATGGACGGCGCGATCGTGGTGGTGTCGGCGGCCGACGGCCCGATGCCCCAGACCCGCGAGCACATCCTGCTGGCCCGCCAGGTCGGGGTTCCGGCGATCATCGTTTATCTGAACAAGGTGGATCAGGTCGACGATCCGGAGTTGCTGGAGCTGGTCGAGCTGGAGGTTCGCGAACTTCTGAGCGTCTACGACTTCCCGGGCGACGATATCCCGGTGATCACGGGCTCGGCGCTGGCGGCGCTGGAGAGCCGTGACGAGGAGATCGGCCGCAAGTCGGTCCTCGAGCTGATGGATGCGGTGGACAACTACATCCCGCAGCCCGACCGTCCCAAGGACAAGCCGTTCCTGATGCCGATCGAGGACGTGTTTTCGATCTCGGGCCGGGGCACGGTGGCCACCGGGCGCGTCGAGCGCGGGATCATCAAGGTCAGCGACGAGGTGGAGATCGTCGGCATCAAGGAGACCCATAAGACGGTGTGCACGGGTGTCGAGATGTTCCGCAAGCTTCTCGACCAGGGCGAGGCCGGGGACAACATCGGGGTCCTGCTGCGGGGCGTCAAGCGCGACGAGATCGAGCGCGGGCAGGTCCTGGCGGCACCCAAGTCGATCACCCCCCATACCCGGTTCAAGTGCGAGGCCTACATCCTGACCAAGGACGAGGGGGGCCGCCACACGCCGTTTTTCGGCAACTACCGCCCGCAGTTCTACTTCCGGACCACGGACGTGACGGGGACGGTGGTGCTGGCCGAGGGCACGGAGATGGTGATGCCCGGGGACAACGTGTCGATGGAGGTCGCGCTGATCGCGCCGATCGCCATGGACGAGGGCCTGCGCTTCGCGATCCGCGAGGGCGGGCGCACCGTCGGCGCCGGCGTCGTCGCCTCGATCGTCGAATAGGGGCGGGAAATTTATTGGACGGCGCGGGGACATCCCCAGACCGTCGTGCTGCTCCCGGTCACCGGGGGAAATGGCTGGGAAAAGCATGTTAAGGGGTATAGCTCAGTTGGTAGAGCGGCGGTCTCCAAAACCGCAGGTCGCGGGTTCGACCCCTGCTGCCCCTGCCACTCCCCACGGCATCCCGGAGACCCCGGCGAGGGTTTGGTGAGGACGTTCATGGCGAAGACGAACCCGGCGCAATTCATCCGCGAGGTCCGCCAGGAAGCGGCCAAGGTCACCTGGCCGCAGCGCAAGGAGACCGGCATTTCGACCGCCATGGTGTTCCTGATGGTGATCTTGGCGGCGCTGTTCTTCTTCCTGGTCGATCAGATCCTGTCGCTGGGTGTGCGGCTCGTCTTCGGGCTCGGAGGGTAACCCCGATGGAAGGGCAGTGGTACGTCATTCACGTCTATTCCGGGTTCGAGAAGAAGGTCGCCCAATCGATCGAGGAACAGGCCAAGCAAGCCAAGATGGACGACGACTTCGAGCAGATCCTGGTCCCCGTCGAGGAAGTGGTGGAAATGCGCCGCGGCTCCAAGGTCAGCGCCGAGCGGAAGTTCTTTCCCGGTTATGTCCTGGTCAAGATGAAGATGACCGACGAGACCTGGCACCTGGTCAAGAACACCCCCAAGGTGACCGGCTTCCTGGGCGGCGGCGGCCGTCCGACGGCGATCTCCCAGGCCGAGGCCGACCGTATCATGTACCAGGTCAAGGAAGGGGTCGAGCGCCCCAAGCCGGCGATCCTGTTCGAGGTCGGCGAGCAGGTGCGGGTCTGCGACGGGCCGTTCAACTCGTTCAACGGCATGGTCGAGGAGGTCGACGAGGAGCGCGCCCGGCTCAAGGTGGCGGTGTCCATCTTCGGCCGCGCGACGCCGGTCGAACTGGAATATTCGCAAGTCGAGAAACTGTGAGCGACGAACGCGGGAGGCCGGCCATGGCCGTACCGCGGACTCAGCTGGAACCTAATCTGAGGCAAGGAAATGGCAAAGAAAGTAACCGGTTACATAAGGCTTCAGGTGCCGGCGGGACAAGCCAACCCGTCGCCGCCGATCGGCCCCGCCCTCGGCCAGGCCGGGCTCAACATCATGGAGTTCTGCAAGACGTTCAATGCCGAGACCCAGAACTTGGAGCCGGGGATGCCGATCCCGGTGGTCATCACCGCCTACAAGGACAGGACCTTCTCCTTCATCACCAAGACCCCGCCGGCCAGCTACTACCTGAAGAAGGCGGCGGGCATCGAGAAGGGGGCCGAGACGCCGGCCAAGGAGGTCGTCGGCCAGGTGACCATGAAACAGGTCCGCGAGATCGCCGAGAAGAAGATGGTCGACCTCAATACCACCGACATCGCCGCCGCCTGCCGGATGATCAGCGGATCGGCGGCGTCCATCGGCATCGAAGTGGTGGAGTAGGGCGATGGCGAACAAGGGAAAGCGTTTCGCCAAGGCCAGCGAAGGCATCGACCGCCAGGCCTTCTACGACCTCCCCGAGGCGATCAGGATGATCAAGGAGGGGGCCACCGCCAAGTTCGACGAGACCGTCGAGATCGCCATCAACCTCGGCATCGACCCCCGCCATTCGGACCAGATGGTGCGCGGCGTGATCGCCCTGCCCCACGGCACCGGCAAGACGGTGCGGGTCGCCGTCTTCGCCAAGGGCGACAAGGCCAAGGAGGCCGAGGCCGCGGGCGCCGACCTGGTCGGCGCCGAGGACCTGGCCGAGAAGGTGAGCGGCGGCGAGTTGAACTTCGACCGCTGCATCGCCACCCCCGACATGATGGCGGTGGTCGGGCGGCTGGGCAAGATCCTGGGGCCGCGGGGCCTGATGCCCAACCCCAAGCTGGGCACGGTGACCCCCGACGTCACCGAGGCGGTCAAGGCGGCCAAGGGCGGACAGATCGAGTTCCGCGCCGAGAAGGCGGGCATCGTTCACGCCGGCGTCGGAAAGGCGAGCTTCAGCCCCGATGCCCTGGCCGAGAACGTGACCGCGTTCATCAACGCCATCACCAAGGCCAAGCCGAGCGGCGCCAAGGGGACGTACTTCAAGCGGATCAGCTTGAGTACCACCATGGGCCCCGGCTTGAAGTTGAATGTCGCCAGCCTGTCCGGCTAATGCCGACCGGCCGGCATCGAGATGCCGTTGCGGCCCCCATGGGAGCCGAAGCGGTTTTCGGGGGCGGAGGTTCCGTCCCCGGGTGTCCAAGACTGCAGGTGCCACCGCAAGGGAGCGTTGCCTTGCGGCGGCGTAATGGAAGCTGCCGCCTGCATAGACAGTCGAGAACCGTTTTACGGCGTTTGTTGTTGGAGCGCCCGCGAACAGCTTGAACTGCCGGTTTGGACAGACGAGCCGGCCCCGCAAGGGGAACCTTGAGGGCCGAAATTCCAACGCCGCGGGACCGCCGCCAAGCGCGGGCAGCGGGCCGGGGCAAGAAACTGGAGACCAACGGTGGACCGGGCACAAAAGGAACAACTGGTCGCTTCGTTGCATCGACTGTTCGAGGACACGACCATCGTCGTGGTCACCCACTACTCGGGACTGACCGTCGGCGAGATGGGCGATCTCCGCGATCGGATGCGCAAAGCGGGCGCCGGTTTCAAGGTGACCAAGAATCGGCTCACCAGATTCGCCCTCGAGGGCACCAAGTTCCAGGATCTGAGCGACATGTTCACCGGGCCCACGGGCATCGCCTATTCCGAGGACCCGGTGGCTGCCGCCAAGGCAGCGGTCGATTTCGCCAAGACCAACGATAAGTTGCTGATCCTGGGCGGCGCCCTGGGCGAGGAAAAACTCGATAGCGACGGAATCAAGGCGCTGGCCTCACTGCCGTCCCTCGATGAATCGAGGGCCAATCTGGTCGGCCTGCTGACCACCCCGGCGACGCGCGTCGCCTGCGTGCTGCAGGCCCCGGCGGGTCAGTTGGCGAGGGTGTTGAACGCCCATGCCGAACAGGGCCAAGCCGCTTGAATCCGCGTTGAAGAAGAAACAGCTATAGCCAGAGGAGAAACCACAGATGGCTAACTTGGAGAAGATCGCCGACGACCTTTCGAGCCTGACCGTCATGGAGGCGGCCGAGCTCAGCAAGATGCTCGAGGAGAAGTGGGGGGTTTCCGCCGCCGCGCCGGTGGCGCTCGCCGCCGGCCCCGCCGCCGCCGGCGAGGCGGCCCCCGAGAAGGACGAGTTCGACGTCATCCTGGCCGCCTTCGGCGAGAAGAAGATCAACGTCATCAAGGAGGTCCGGGCGATGACCGGACTCGGCCTCAAGGAGGCCAAGGACCTGGTCGAGGCGGCGCCTCAGCCGGTCAAGGAAGGTCTCAAGAAGGAAGAGGCCGAGGAGATCAAGAAAAAGCTGGAAGCGGCCGGCGCAACAGTGGAACTCAAGTAGGTACCGCCGGTTGACGCGCCGGCGCGCAATCGTCAGAGACGGCTTCGGGCCGGGGGGCGGCGGTTTCGTTTCCGCCCTCCCCCGGCCCGCGCGCCCGCGTCCGCCGGTCCCGGTCGCCGCGGAAGCCGTGCCGGTTTCCGGATGGAATGACAGACGCTAGTCTTGGGGAACTTTGATGGATAGGTCTTTTACGGGTCGCAAGCGTATTCGCAAGTACTTCGGCCGCCTGACGGCGGCGGTTCCCATGCCCAACCTGATCGAGGTCCAGAAGACCTCCTACGATCAGTTCCTGCAACGCTATGTCCCGCCCGAGGAGCGCTCCGATACCGGCCTCCAGGAAGTCTTCAAGTCGGTGTTCCCGATCAAGGACTTCTCGGAACGCGGAACCCTGGAATACGTCAGCTATACCTTCGAGTTGCCCAAGTACGACGTCGAGGAATGCCAGCAGCGCGGCATGACCTACGCGGCGCCGTTCAAGGTCACCCTGCGCTTGGTGGTGTGGGACATCGACGAAGAAACCGGCGCCCGCTCGATCCGCGACATCAAGGAGCAGGTCGTCTATATGGGCGACATGCCGCTGATGACCGAAAACGGGACCTTCGTCATCAACGGCACCGAGCGGGTCATCGTCTCGCAGATGCACCGCTCGCCCGGGGTGTTCTTCGATCACGACAAGGGCAAGACCCATTCCTCGGGCAAGTTCCTGTTCGCGGCGCGGATCATTCCCTACCGGGGCTCGTGGCTGGACTTCGAGTTCGATGCCAAGGACCTGGTCTACGTGCGCATCGACCGCCGCCGCAAACTGCCGGTGACGACCCTGCTGATGGCCCTGGAAAGCGACAAGACGGAGGCCCTCAGGGCCAAGCGCGAGGCCTCGGACAAGTCCCTGGAGCCTTCCGAGATCACCGGCATGACGCCCGAGGACATCCTCGACTACTTCTATTCCAAGGTCGTCTTCACCCGCACCCCCAAGGGCTGGAAGACCGAGTTCAAGCCCGAACGGCTGCGCGGGACCAAGCTTTCGAGCGACATCATCAACGCCAAGACCGGCCGGGTGGTGGCCGAGGCCGGCACCAAGATGACGTCGCGGATGATCCGCCAGCTGACCGAGAAGGGGATCGTCGAACAACTGGTGCCCAACGAGGACCTGATCGGGCGCTACATCGCCGTCGACATGGTCAACGAGGGGACCGGCGAGATCTACGTCGAGGTCGGCGACGAGATCACCGAGGCCAACCTGGAGGCTCTGGACAAGGCCGGGGTCACCGAGATTCCGACCCTCGCCATCGATCACATCAACGTCGGCCCCTACATCCGCAACACCCTGGCGGTGGACAAGAACTCGTTGCGCCAGGAAGCGCTGATCGACATCTACCGGGTCATGCGCCCGGGCGAACCGCCGACCCTGGAAACCGCCGAATCCCTGTTCAACAACCTGTTTTTCAATCCCGAACGCTACGACCTGTCGGCGGTCGGCCGGGTCAAGATGAACGCCCGGCTGGGCTTCGAGACCGAGGATTCGGTCCGCGTCCTGCGCAAGCAGGACATCCTGGAGGTGGTCCGGACCATGGTCGAACTCAAGGACGGCCGGGGCGAGATCGACGACATCGACCACCTCGGGAACCGCCGGGTGCGTTCGGTCGGCGAGCTGATGGAGAACCAGTACCGGGTCGGACTGTTGCGCATGGAGCGGGCGATCCGCGAGCGCATGAGCTCGGTCGACATCGACACCGTGATGCCCCACGACCTGATCAACGCCAAGCCGGCGGCCGCCGCGGTCCGCGAGTTCTTCGGCTCATCGCAGCTCAGCCAGTTCATGGACCAGACCAACCCGCTCTCGGAGATCACCCACAAGCGGCGCCTGTCGGCGCTCGGCCCGGGCGGCCTGACCCGCGAGCGGGCCGGCTTCGAGGTCCGCGACGTGCATCCCACCCACTATGGGCGGATCTGCCCCATCGAGACCCCGGAAGGCCCCAACATCGGCCTCATCAACTCGTTGGCGACCTATGCCCGGGTCAACAAGTACGGCTTCATCGAGACCCCGTACCGCAAGGTGGACTCGGGGCGCGTCTCCACCAAGGTGGTCTACATGTCGGCGATGGAGGAAGGCCGCTACTCCATCGCCCAGGCCAACGCCGAGCTGGACGACAAGGGGAAATTCATCCAAGACCTGGTGAGCTGCCGGCAGGGCGGCGATTTCATCATGTCCCGGCCCCAGGACATCGAATACATCGATGTCTCGCCCAAGCAGCTGGTTTCGGTCGCCGCCGCGTTGATCCCGTTCCTCGAGAACGACGACGCCAACCGCGCCCTGATGGGCTCCAACATGCAGCGCCAGGCGGTGCCCCTGATCAAGACCGAGGCGCCGCTGGTCGGCACCGGCATGGAAGCCGTGGTGGCCCGGGATTCGGGCGCCACCATCGTCTCGCGCCGCGCGGGCGTGGTCGATCAGGTGGATGCCACCCGCATCGTCATCCGGGCCACCGAGGAGACCTCCCACTCGGCGGCCGGGGTCGATATCTTCAACCTCCTGAAGTTCCAGCGCTCCAACCAGAACACCCATCTCCACCAGCGGCCCCTGGTCAAAGTCGGCGACCGGGTCGAGGCCGGGGACACCATCGCCGACGGGCCGTCGACCGATCTCGGCGAGTTGGCGCTGGGGCGCAACGTGCTGGTCGCCTTCATGCCTTGGCTCGGCTACAACTTCGAGGACTCGATTCTGATCTCCGAGCGCATCGTGCGCGAGGACATCTTCACCTCGATCCACATCGAGGAGTTCGAAGTGATGGCCCGGGACACCAAGCTGGGCCAGGAGGAGATCACCCGCGACATCCCCAACGTCGGCGAGGAGGCGCTCAAGAACCTCGACGAGGCGGGCATCGTCTACATCGGCGCCGAGGTCAAGCCGAGCGACATCCTGGTCGGCAAGGTGACGCCCAAGGGCGAATCGCCGATGACCCCGGAGGAGAAGCTGTTGCGGGCCATCTTCGGGGAGAAGGCCTCGGACGTCCGCGATACTTCCCTCAAGCTGCCCCCCGGCGTTTCGGGCACGGTGGTCGAGGTGCGGGTCTTCTCGCGCCGCGGGGTCGACAAGGACGAACGCGCCCTGGCCATCGAGCGCGCCGAGATCGAGCGCCTGGCCAAGGACCGCGACGACGAGCGGGCGATCCTCGAGCGCAGCTTCAATACCCGGCTCAAGGCGTTGCTGATGAACCGCAAGGCGATCGGCGGCCCCAAGGGCATGGAGGCCGGCACCCGGATCACCGAGGACGTCCTGTCGCACTTCACCACCGGACAGTGCGCCCAGATCGTGGTCACCAACGACAAGGTGATGAAGGACGTCGAGGCCCTGAAGACCCATTTCGAGGAAAGCATCGCCAAGCTCCAGGCCCGCTTCGAGAACAAGGTCGACAAGCTGCAGCGCGGCGACGACCTGTCCCCGGGCGTGATGAAGATGGTCAAGGTCTTCGTGGCCGTGAAGCGCAAACTGCAACCCGGCGACAAGATGGCCGGACGCCACGGCAACAAGGGCGTGATCTCGAAGATCGTCCCCATCGAGGACATTCCCTACCTGGAGGACGGGACGCCGGCCGACATCGTCCTCAACCCCCTTGGCGTGCCCTCGCGGATGAACGTCGGGCAGATCCTCGAGACCCACCTGGGGTGGGCCTGCGCCAGCCTGGGCGCCCAGGTCAGAGACATCCTTGACGCCGTCGCCGCCAGCGGCGATGCCCGGAAACTGAGGAGCAAGCTCAAGGACATTTACGGCGCCAAGGCCTACAAGGGGGAGATCGCTCCCCTCGAGGACAGCGAGGTCATCGAGTTGGCGAGGAACCTCAGCAACGGCATCCCCATCGCCACCCCGGTCTTCGACGGCGCCCACGAAGACGATATCGTCGACATGCTCGAAAAGGCCGGCCTCGAGTCTTCGGGCCAAGTGACGCTGATCGACGGCCGTACCGGCGAACCGTTCGACCGCAAGGTCACGGTCGGCTACATTTACATGCTCAAGCTCCATCACCTGGTCGACGACAAGATCCATGCCCGGTCCATCGGCCCCTACAGCCTGGTCACCCAGCAGCCGCTGGGCGGCAAGGCCCAGTTCGGCGGCCAGCGGTTCGGCGAGATGGAGGTCTGGGCGCTCGAGGCCTACGGCGCCGCCTACACGCTTCAGGAGATGTTGACGGTCAAGTCCGACGACGTCTCCGGGCGGACCAAGGTCTACGAGTCCATCGTTTGCGGCGACGACGCCTTCGAGGCGGGCATTCCCGAATCCTTCAACGTTCTGGTCAAGGAACTCCATTCCCTCGGCCTCAACGTCGAACTGAACTGAGACGGCAAGCGGACCGTTCGTGCAGCCGAGGAGAGAACATATGAACGAGTTGATGAAGGTCTTCGGGCAGGTCAGCAGCACCCAGCGCTTCGACCAGATCAAGATCACGATCGCCAGTCCCGAACGAATCCATTCGTGGTCGTTCGGCGAGATCAAGAAACCCGAAACCATCAACTACCGGACCTTCAAGCCGGAGCGCGACGGCCTGTTCTGCGCCCGCATCTTCGGCCCCACCAAGGACTACGAATGCCTGTGCGGCAAGTACAAGCGCATGAAGTACAAGGGCATCACGTGCGAGAAGTGCGGCGTCGAGGTGACCCTGCAGAAGGTCCGGCGCGAGCGCATGGGCCACATCGAACTGGCCTCGCCGGTGGCCCACATCTGGTTCCTCAAGTCGTTGCCCTCGCGCATCGGCCTGTTGATGGACATGACGCTCAAGGACCTCGAGCGGGTCCTCTACTTCGAGAACTACGTGGTCGTCGAGCCGGGCCTGACGCCGCTCAAGTTGCACGAGCTGCTGAACGAGGATCAGTACCAGAAGGCGGTCGAGGAGTACGGCGAGGACAGTTTCAGGGTCGGCATCGGCGCCGAGGCGATCCGCGACATGCTGTCGGCGATCGATCTCGAAGAGGAACGCGAGACCCTGCGCACCGAACTCAAGGAGACCAATTCCGAGGCCAAGCGCAAGAAGCTGGTCAAGAGGCTGAAGCTGATCGAGGCCATCATGGGATCGGGAGCCCGCCCGGAATGGATGATCCTCGAGGTGATCCCGGTGATCCCGCCCGAACTGCGCCCCCTGGTGCCTCTCGACGGCGGCCGCTTCGCGACCTCGGACCTCAACGACCTCTATCGGCGCGTCATCAACCGCAACAACCGTCTCAAGCGGCTGATCGAGCTGCGCGCCCCGGAGATCATCGTCCGCAACGAGAAGCGCATGCTCCAGGAGTCGGTGGACGCGCTGTTCGACAACGGCCGCCGCGGGCGGGCCATCACCGGCGCCAACAAGCGGCCGTTGAAGTCGCTCTCGGACATGCTCAAGGGCAAGCAGGGCCGGTTCCGCCAGAACCTGCTCGGCAAGCGGGTCGACTACTCGGGACGCTCGGTGATCGTGGTCGGTCCGGAGCTCCTGCTCCATCAGTGCGGGTTGCCCAAGAAGATGGCGTTGGAGCTGTTCAAGCCGTTCATCTACTCCAAGCTAGAGCTCTACGGCATGGCGACCACCATCAAGGCCGCCAAGCGCATGCTGGAGAAGGAACGGCCCGAGGTGTGGGACATCCTGGAGGAGGTGATCCGCGAACATCCGGTGATGCTGAACCGGGCGCCGACCTTGCACCGCCTGGGCATCCAGGGGTTCGAGCCGGTGCTCATCGAGGGCAAGGCGATCCAGCTCCACCCCCTGGTCTGCGCCGCCTTCAACGCCGACTTCGACGGCGACCAGATGGCCGTCCACGTGCCGTTGTCGCTGGAAGCTCAGCTCGAGGTGCGGGTGTTGATGATGTCGACCAACAACATCCTCAGCCCGTCCAACGGCAAGCCGATCATCGTCCCCTCCCAGGACATCGTGCTCGGTCTCTACTACCTGACCATGGACCGCGAGGGCGAACCCGGCGAGGGTATGGCCTTCGCCGACATCGGCGAGATCCAGTTGGCCCTGGACGCCGGCGTGGTCAGCCTTCACAGCAGGGTCAAGGCCCGCTACCGGACCGTCGATCAGGACGGCAAGCCGATCACCGTGCGCGTCGACACCACGCCCGGGAGGATGCTGCTTTCGGAATGCCTGCCCCGGCATCCCAACGTCCCCTTCGATCTCATCAACCAGCTGATCACCAAGAAGGAGATTTCCGCCGTCATCGACGTCGTCTACCGCTACTGCGGGCAGAAGGAGACGGTCATCTTCTCCGACCACATCATGGGCATCGGCTTCGCCTACGCCTGCAAGGCCGGGATCTCGTTCGGCAAGGACGACCTGGTGGTCCCCGAGGAAAAGGGCGCCCTGGTCAGGGAGACCGAGGAAAAGGTCAAGGAATACGAGCAGCAGTACCTGGACGGGCTGATCACCCGGGGCGAGAAGTATAACAAGGTGATCGACGCCTGGTCGCACTGCACCGACCAGGTGGCCGACGAGATGATGAAGGGGATTTCGTCGATGACCCCCGGGACCCCGATCAACTCGGTCTACATGATGGCCCACTCCGGGGCCCGCGGCTCGGCCGCCCAGATGAAGCAGCTTGCCGGCATGCGCGGGCTGATGGCCAAGCCCTCGGGCGAGATCATCGAGAGCCCGATCATCTCCAACTTCAAGGAGGGGCTGAGCGTGCTGGAGTACTTCAACTCCACCCACGGGGCGCGCAAGGGCCTGGCCGACACCGCCCTGAAGACGGCCAACTCGGGCTACCTCACCCGGCGTCTGGTCGACGTCGCCCAGGACTGCATCATCCTCGAGGAGAACTGCGGAACCGATCGGGGACTGACCGTGCGCGCCGTGGTCGAGGGCGGCGAGGTGATCTCGTCGCTGCCCGAACAAATCCTCGGCCGCTACGCCAGCCAGGACCTGCTCGACCCCGCTTCCGGCAAGGTGCTGTTCAAGGCCGGGATGATGCTGGAGGAGGAACAGGTCGCCGTTATCGAGGAGGTGGAAATCGAATCCGTCAAGATCCGTTCGGTGCTGACCTGCGAGACCCGGAGCGGGACCTGCGCCTCCTGCTACGGCCGTGATCTGGCTCGGGGCACCAAGGTCAACGTCGGCGAGGCGGTCGGCGTCATCGCCGCCCAGTCCATCGGCGAACCGGGGACCCAGCTGACCATGCGCACCTTCCACATCGGCGGCGCCGTGCAGCGGGGCGCCGAGCAGTCCAAGGTGGAGGCGATCTGCGAGGCCAAGGTGGGGCTCAAAAACTGCACCACGGTCAAGAACAGCTCCGGCGTCCAGGTGGTGATGACCCGCAACACCGAACTCACGCTGATCGACCACCGGGGCCGCGAACGCGCCCACTACCGCATCCCCTACGGCGCCAGGCTGCTGGTCCGGGACAAGGGAAAGGTCCAGCTCGGCGACACCCTGGCCGAGTGGGATCCCTATACCCTGCCGATCATCACCGAGAAGGAAGGCAGCGCCAACTACATGGACCTGGTCGAGGGCGTGTCGATGATCGAGAGGACCGACGAGGCGACGGGGATCGCCTCCAAGGTGGTGATCGACTGGAAACAGCAGGCCAAGGGCGCCGAACTCAAGCCCCGGATCACCCTGCGCAACAAGAAGGACGAGGTGCTGACCCTGGCCAACGGCCTCGAGGCCCGCTACTTCCTGCCGGCCGATGCCATCCTGTCGGTGGAGAACGGACAGATCGTTCACGCCGGCGACATGCTGGCCCGGATTCCGCGGGAATCGGCCAAGACCCGCGACATCACCGGCGGCCTGCCGCGGGTGGCGGAGCTGTTCGAGGCCCGCAAGCCCAAGGATTTCGCGATCATCAGCGAGATCGCCGGGCGGGTCGAATTCGGCAAGGACTACAAGAACAAGCGCCGCATCATCGTCGTCCCCGACGACGACAAGCAGGAGCCCCACGAGTACCTGGTCCCCAAGGGCAAGCACATCAGCGTCCAGGAGGGGGACCACGTGGAGGTCGGGGATTCGCTGATGGACGGCAACCCGGTGCCCCACGACATCCTCCGGGTGCTGGGCGTCGAGGCCCTGGCCTCCTACCTGATCTCCGAAATCCAGGACGTCTACCGGCTGCAGGGCGTGAAGATCAACGACAAGCACATCGAGGTCATCGTCCGCCAGATGCTGCAGAAGGTGGAAATCGTCGACCCCGGCGACACCACCTACCTGGTCGGCGAGTTGTCGGACCGCATCGAGTTCGACGAGGTCAACGCCGACACCGAGGCCGAAGGCGGCAAGCCGGCGGAGGGCGTTCCCGTGCTCCAGGGCATCACCAAGGCCAGCCTGCAGACCCAGTCGTTCATCTCGGCGGCCTCGTTCCAGGAGACCACCCGGGTGCTGACCGAAGCCGCGGTCTCGGGCAAGATCGACCGGCTGGTCGGCCTCAAGGAGAACGTCATCGTCGGCCGCCTGGTCCCGGCGGGCACCGGCTCGATGATGAACCGACTGCGCGAGCTCGCCGCCGAGCGGGACCGCGAACTGGCCAAGATCGCCGCCAAGGAGCAGGAGAAGCTGGCCGCCGAGGCGGCCGCCGTCCAGGCCGCCGAGGAGATGGCCCTGGAGGAGGCTGCGGGTGGCGAGTCCGAGTGATCCGGCGGCGATCGAAACCGGGGTCCCGTCGGGGCCTCCGGAGGCGCTTGAAACCCTAGAAGAATCAGTCTTGTTTTGCTTGACTGGCGGAGGGGGGCTGAATAATATGCGCACCTCTCCGCGGGGGGGCTGGTGGTAGGCCGACCGGCTTAGACGCAGTCCCCGTTGAGAACGAAAAAATTCGGTTCGATGGCCCCTTCGGGCGGTAGATGGATACCGCCGGAAGGGTATGTTCATGCCCCTTTATCAAGGGGTTGGCTGTGTGATGGGCCTTTTTTTTCCCCATCAAGCGTGTGGATTGGAAGCAAACGATGCCGACGATTAACCAGTTGATCCGCAAACCGCGCAAGAAGCCCGAGGTGCGCAACAAGGTGCCGGCCCTTGAATCCTGTCCGCAGAAACGCGGCGTCTGCGTGCGCGTCTACACGACCACGCCGAAGAAGCCGAACTCGGCCTTGCGCAAGGTGGCCCGCGTCCGCCTGACCAACGGTTTCGAGGTCACCAGCTACATCCCCGGCGAAGGCCACAACCTGCAGGAACACTCGGTTGTCCTGCTCAGGGGCGGCCGGGTCAAGGACCTGCCCGGGGTGCGCTATCACGTCATTCGCGGCACCCTCGATACCCAGCGGGTCGCCGATCGCCGCCAGCGCCGTTCCAAGTACGGCGCCAAGCGGCCCATGTAGGGGTAGCAAAGATGTCACGCCGTCACGCCGCCGAGAAACGCCAGGTTCAGCCCGATCCCAAGTACGGGGATATGATCCTCACCAAGTTCACCAACAGCCTGATGCTCCAAGGCAAGAAGTCGGTGGCCGAGAGAATCGTCTACGGCGCCATGGAGGTGATGGAGAAGAAGACGGGACAGGACCCCCTGCGGCTGTTCCACGAGGCCATCGACAACGTCAAGCCGACGGTCGAGGTGCGATCGCGCCGCGTCGGAGGCGCCACCTACCAGGTCCCGATCGAGGTCCGCAACGACCGCCGCCAGGCCCTGGCCATCCGCTGGATCGTCGATCTCTCCCGCAAGCGCTCCGAGAACACCATGGTCGAACGGCTGTCGGGGGAACTGATGGACGCCGCCAACAACCGCGGCGCGGCGGTCAAGAAACGCGAAGACACCCATCGCATGGCGGAGGCCAACAAGGCCTTCTCCCATTACCGCTGGTAGGTCGGCAGGACGTTCGAACCATGGCTCGCACCACTCCACTCGACCTCTATCGCAACATCGGCATCATGGCCCACATCGATGCCGGCAAGACCACGACGACCGAGCGGATACTCTACTATACCGGGCGTTCCTACAAGATCGGCGAGGTCCACGACGGCAACGCCACCATGGACTGGATGGAGCAGGAGCAGGAACGGGGCATCA
The DNA here is from genome assembly GCA_964632795.1 of uncultured Thalassospiraceae bacterium. Classification (GTDB taxonomy): domain Bacteria; phylum Pseudomonadota; class Alphaproteobacteria; order Rhodospirillales; family 2-02-FULL-58-16; genus CAZWEZ01. The sequence continues at coordinate 14,659 of CAZWEZ010000085.1, forward strand.
CCATCACCTCGGCGGCGACCACCTGCACCTGGGTCGGCCATCGGATCAACATCATCGACACCCCGGGCCACGTCGACTTCACCATCGAGGTCGAGCGTTCGCTGCGCGTCCTCGACGGCGCGGTGACGGTGTTCGACAGCGTCGCCGGCGTCGAGCCCCAGTCCGAAACCGTGTGGCGCCAGGCCGACAAGTACAACATCCCGCGGGTCTGCTTCGTCAACAAGATGGACCGCGTCGGCGCCGATTACCCCCGTTGCGTGGACATGATCCGCGACCGCCTCGGCGCCCAGCCGATCGTGATGCAGCTTCCCATCGGCAAGGAGAGCGAGTTCATCGGCATCGTCGATTTGGTGACCATGAAGGCGATCGTGTGGACGGATGAAGGCCTGGGCGCCGAATTCGACGTTCGCGAGATTCCCGCCGACCTCGCCGAACAGGCGGCCGAAGCCCGGATCGTCATGATCGAACTGGCCCTTGAGCATGACGACGACGCCATGGAAGCCTACCTCGAGGGCAAGGAACCCGACCAGGAGACCCTCTGGAGGTGCGTGCGGGCCGGCACCATCGGCGGCGCCTTCGTCCCCGTCCTGTGCGGCGCCGCGTTCAAGAACAAGGGCGTGCAGCCGTTGCTGGACGCGGTCGTCCGCTACCTGCCGGCGCCCACCGACGTGCCGGCGATCATCGGCGTCAAGGCCGGCACCGACGAGGTGATCGAACGCCACAACACCGACGACGAATCGTTCTCGGCGTTGGCCTTCAAGATCATGAACGACGCCTTCGTCGGCACCCTGACCTTCATGCGCATCTACTCGGGCGTCATCAGAACCGGCGACGTCATTCACAACACGGTCAAGAACAAACGCGAGCGGGTCGGGCGGATGCTCCTGATGCACTCCAATACGCGCGAGGACATCAAGGAAGCCCGGGCCGGCGATATCGTCGCCCTGGCCGGGCTCAAGGACACCACTACCGGCGACACTCTCAGCGATCCCGACAACCAAGTGGTGCTGGAACGCATGGAGTTCCCGGAAACGGTGATCGAGGTCGCCGTCGAGCCCAAGACCAAGGCCGACCAGGAAAAGATGTCCATCGCCCTGCAGCGGCTGGCTGCCGAGGACCCCTCGTTCCGCGTCACCTCGGACACCGAGAGCGGCCAGACCGTGATCAAGGGGATGGGCGAGCTCCACCTCGAGATCCTGGTCGACCGCATGAAGCGCGAATTCAAGGTCGGCGCCAACGTCGGCGCGCCGCAGGTCGCCTACCGCGAGACCATCTCCAAGTCGGTCGAGGTCGATTACACCCACCGCAAGCAGACCGGCGGTTCCGGTCAGTTCGCCCGGGTCAAGATCCGCTTCGAGCCGCTGGCCTCGGGTTCGGGGTTCCAGTTCGAAAGCAAGGTCACCGGCGGCAACGTCCCCAAGGAATTCATCCCCGGCGTCAAGAAGGGGCTGCAGGGGGCCATCCAGTCCGGCGTCATCAGCGGCTACCCGGTCACCGATTTCAAGGCGGTCCTGTTCGACGGCGCCGCCCACGACGTGGATTCGAGCGTGCTGGCCTTCGAGATCGCCGCCCGCGCCGCCTTTCGCGACGGCATGGCGAAGGCGGCGCCCAAGCTGCTGGAACCGGTGATGCGGGTCGAGGTGGTGACGCCCGAGGAATACATGGGCGACGTCATCGGCGACATCAACAGCCGGCGCGGCCAGGTCAAGGGCATGGACCAGCGGGCCAACGCCCGGGTGATCACGGCCCTGGTTCCGCTGGCCAACATGTTCGGCTACGTCAGCTCGTTGCGTTCCATGAGCCAGGGACGGGCCCAGTTCACCATGCATTTCGAACGATACAATGAAGTCCCCCATCAGGTCTCCGAGGAAATCCAGACCAGGCTGGCGGGCTGAGACAACGGCGAAAACGGAGTAGGCGGAAATGGCGAAGGCAAAATTCGAGCGAACCAAGCCCCACTGCAATGTCGGCACGATCG
>CAZWEZ010000086.1:0-16213 GCA_964632795.1 uncultured Thalassospiraceae bacterium
GTCACCGCATCGCCGGCGGCTTTCCTCCTACCCGGCGGCACGCCGAGGCGATCTCCATGGGTCATTATCAGTGCTCCTTGGTATCAGCCATGATGTCCGGCCACCGCCGTCCGCCGCCGGTGATCGCCCACCGAGGGGCCTGCGGCCATGCCCCGGAGAACACCCTGGCCGCGTTGCGCAAGGCCGCCGGGCTGGGGATCGGCTGGGTCGAGTTCGACACCCAGCTCAGCGCTGACGGCGCCGTCGTCGTGTTCCACGACGAGAGGCTGGAGCGGACCAGCGACGGCCACGGCATGGTCGAGGAGACCGACTGGGAGGTGCTCGGGGGCCTCGACGCCGGGAGCTGGTTCGCCGAGGCCTTCCGGGGCGAGCCGATCCCGACCCTGGGCCAGGTGCTGGGGGTGCTCGAAGAGCTCGGCCTGGGGGCCGTCGTCGACATCAAGCCGACGCTGGCCCCGGCCGCCGAGACGGGGCGCGCGGTGGCCGAAATCCTGCGCCGGGAATGGCCGGAGTCCCTGCCGACCCCGCTGCTCAGCAGTTTCAACGAGGCGGCGCTGGCGGCCGCCGCCGGGGTCGCCCCGGAGCTGCCCCGGGCCCTGGTCGTGCGACGGGTTCCCGCGGACTGGCCCGCCCGCCTCGAGCGCCTGGGCTGCGTCGCGCTGCACTGCCGCCACCAGTGGCTGACGCGACACACGGCGAAGGCGGTGACCGGGGCCGGCTACGCGCTCCGCTGTTTCGTGGTCGATCGTCCCGAGCGCGCGGCGACCCTGTACCGGTGGGGCGTGGCGGGGGTGTTCTCCGACTTCCCGGACCGCATCGCGACGAGCCCCGACGGCCGTCCGTCCAGATAGGCGGCGAGGCGGCTCCGGGCGACTTCGTCCATGTGCAGGCCGCACTTGGTGCGCCGCCACAGGATGTCCTCGGCGGTGCGCGCCCACTCGCACGCGACCAGGTAGTCGACCTCGCGCTGGCGCAGTCCGCCGCCGAAGTCCAGCCCCAGGTCGCCCTCGCCGGCGGCGTCGCCCAGCACCGTCTCGGCGAGCGTCCCGTGGCGGCCGGCCAGGGCGCCGAGATAGGCGGCGTCGAGGCCCGGGCGCTCGGCGGCCAGCCGGGCGGCGTAGGCGGCCAGGTCCTCTCCCGGCAGGTCGCCCCCGGGCAGCGGCGCCGAGGCCGTCCACGCCTTGCTTGTCCCCGGCAGGTACGGCGCCAGCCGGCCCAGCGCCTGCTCGGCGAGGCGCCGGTAGGTGGTGATCTTGCCGCCGTGGACGGTGAGCAGCGGCGCCGCGCCGTCGGCCGTCTCGAGATCCAGCCGGTAATCGCGGGACACCGCCGAGGGATTCCCGGCGTCGTCGTCGAGCAGCGGCCGGATGCCGGAATAGGACCACACCGCGTCGCCGGGCGAGATCGGCGTGGCGAAGTAGCGGTTGACCGCATCGCACAGGTAGGCCGCCTCCCCGGGCTCCATGGCGACGACGCCCGGGAGGCCGTCGAAGGCGACTTCGGTGGTGCCGATCAGCGAGTACCGCCCCTCGTAGGGCAGCACGAAGACGACCCTGCGGTCGGTGTTCTGCAGGATGTAGGCGTGGTCGCCGGAATGGAGCCGGGGGACCACCATGTGGCTGCCCTTGACCAGGCGCAGCGTCCGCCCGCGGCCGGCCCCGCGGATCCTCTCGCGGACCTCGCCGACCCACGGTCCGGCGGCGTTGACCAGGACCCGGGCGCGGACCGTCCGCCGGCCGCCGCCCGCCGTATCCTCGAGTCGCGCCTGCCACATCGCGTCGCCGCGCCACGCCGAGACCAGCCGGGTCCCGGTCAGCACCGTCGCCCCGTTAGCGGCCGCGGACAGCGCGTTGAGGACCACCAGGCGGGCGTCGTCGACCCAGCAGTCGGAATAGACGAAGCCCCGCCGCAGGGACTTGCGCAGCGGCTCCCCGGCCGCGTGGCGGCGGAGGAAGACGGGCCGGGAATCGGCCAGCCGGGGGTGGTCGGCCAGGCGGTCGTAGACCATCAGGGCGAGGCGGATCATCCACGCCGGACGGGCGCCGGGGCCGAGCGGCAGCACGAAGTCGAGCGGCCGGGCGATGTGCGGGGCCTTGGCCAGCAGCACCTCGCGCTCGGCCAGCGACTCGCGGACCAGGCGGAACTCGCCGTGCTCCAGGTAGCGCAGCCCGCCGTGGATCAGCTTGCTGCTGGCCGACGAGGTGCCGCCCGCCAGGTCGCCCTGCTCGCACAGCACCACCGACAGCCCGCGCCCGGCGGCGTCGCACGCGATGCCGGCGCCGTTGATGCCGCCGCCGACGATAAGAAGGTCATGAACGGCGCCATACGCGGCCATCGAACGACCCCCTGCGCCATCTGAAAAGACTGTTCATGCCCCTACATAAGGTCACGGTTACGCCCGAATTCATCCCCGGGGCGGGAAATAATTTCGCCGGGGTTTCGCTCGCGGGTCGGCCTCCAAGGGGTGGCGATTCCCTCAGGCGACCGGCAGGTCGCGGGTGGCGACGATGTCGGCGCCGGTGTTCGCGACGTCGGTAACGATCACCTGGCCGATCGCCACCGGGGCGGCGACGGTGACCCCCGAGAGCGCCCGGCACACCTCCAGCACCCGGTCGCGGGGCACCGAGGCGCTGGTCCTCACCGGCAGCCGGGCCACGACCCCGCCCTCGGCGGCGACGGTGGTGGTGACCATGCGCCGCGGGTCGGTGTGCTCTTGGGCGCCATAGACCTTGCCCTTCTTGCAGGTGAAGCCGCGGATCTCGACGATCGCCTTGGCCTCGTCGTCGGTGACCTCCAGCCGGCAGCCCAGCGGGCAGTCGATGCACAGGTAGTGAAAAACCCTCTCCTCGCCGGCCATCGTCAGCGCGCCTCGACGTTGACGCGCAGGGCGTCGCCGGAGAAGTCGGCGAGGAACCTGGGGCGCACCTTCAGGTTGACCATCTCGGCCGGGAACACATAGCGCAGCTTCTTGGTGTAAACGTCGCCGAGCCGCACCTGGCACTTCTCCACCGGCCGCCGGACCCGCAGGTAGACGGTGTGCTCGCGGTTACTCGAGATGGTGTGGGGCACGCAGTAGGCGACGTTGTCGCCGGGGATCAGGCGGATGTTGTCGGCCGGCCGCCGGCGGCCGCCGACGAAGTCGCCGGCACTACCCCCGGCGAGCACCGATTCCTGGCTCACGAAGTCGACCAGATCGTGGATGTGGACCACGTTGCCGCACGCGAACACGCCGTCCATCGAGGTCTCCATCGAGCTGTCGACCACCGGCCCCCCGGTGACCGCATCGAGGCGCAGGTTGAGTTGGCGCGACAGCTCGTTCTCGGGGATCAGGCCGATCGACAGCAACAAGGTGTCACAGGGGATATCCCGGCATTTTGCCATCACCGGCTCGAGGTCGTCGTCGACCGGGGCCACGGTGACTTTTCGCAGGCGCTCGCGGCCCTCGATGTGGACCACCGTATGGGACAGGTGGAGCGGGATGTCGAAGTCGTGCAGGCACTGCACCACGTTGCGGGTCAGGCCGTTGGCGTGGGGCATGATCTCGTAGACGCCTTCCACCTCGACCCCCTCCAGGGTCAGCCGGCGGGCCATGATCAGGCCGATGTCTCCGGAGCCCAGGATGACCACCCGGCGCCCCGGCAGGTAGCCCTTGATGTTGACGAACTTCTGGGCGAGGCCGGCGGTCAGCACCCCGGACGGGCGGTCGCCGGGGATCCGGATGGCGCCCCGGGTGCGCTCGCGCGAGCCCATCGCCAGGACCACCGAGCGGGCCTCGACGACGTGGATGCCGTGATCGGCCGACATCAGCTTGATCCGCCGGCCACGATCGATGTCGGCGACCAAGGCGTCGCTCAGGATGTCGATGCCGTTGTCCAGCACCTGCTCCAGGTAGCGCTGGGCGTATTCGGGGCCGGTCAGATCCTCCTTGAAGTGGTGGAGCCCGAAGCCGGTGTGGATGCACTGCCACAGGATGCCCCCGGCCTGGGATTCGCGGTCGGCGATAAGAACCTTCCCGGCGCCGGCCTTACGCGCCCCGATGGCCGCCGCCATCCCCGCCGGGCCGCCGCCCGAGACCACCAGGTCGTAGCTCCCCGCGATGTGGGACGGCCGGCCGGTGATCATGTCCCGCCCCCCCGCTCGCGCTCGCGGACGATCCAGGAGTCGCCGCCGCGCTTGGTGATCGAGGTAATGGGCACCTCGAGTTGGCGCGACAGAATCTCCATGCAGCGCCAGGTGCAGAAGCCGCCCTGGCAACGCCCCATGCCGGCCCGGGTGCGGAACTTGATGCCGTCCAGGGTCCGCGCCCCGGCGGTAATGGCGTCCAGGATCTCGCGCTCGGTGACGTTCTCGCACCGGCAGCCGATGCGGCCGTAGTGGCGGTCCTCGCGGCTCAGCCGGATCTGCTCGGCGAGCGACAGGGCGGCGAAAGGCGTCCGCTTGGGCAGCGCCGCCTGGAAGGCGTCGTCGGGCGTCAGCTCCAGGCCCTGGTCGGCCAGGATGTCGGCGACCATGGCGGCGATCGCCGGGGCCGCGGTCAGCCCCGGCGACTGGATGCCGGCGACGTTGATGAAACCTTCGAGCGGGCTCGCACCGATGATGAAGTCCTCGCCCTCGACCACCGCCCTGAGCCCGGCGAAGGCGGCGATGCAGTCGCCCTCGTCGATCCCCGGGACGTGGCGGCGGACCTTGGAGAAGACCTCGGCGGCGCCGGCCGCCGTGGTCGACAGGTCGTCGCGGTCCTCGGTGTCGGTGGCGGTCGGCCCGACCATCAGGGTGCCGTCGTAGGTCGGGATCACCAGCACCCCCTTCGAGGTCGGGCTCGGGCAGGGGAAGATGATCCGCCCGACCAGTCCCTGGAGGCGCTTGTCGAGCATGTATTCCTCGCCCTTGCGGGGGTGGATGGCGAAGTCCCCGACCCCGGCCATGGCGGCGATGCGGTCGGCGTGGAGGCCGGCGGCGTTGACCACGAAACGGCTGGCCACGGTGCGCCGGCGGCTGGTCACCTCGAGCACGCCGTCGGCGGGGGCGATCGCGTGCACCGGGTCCGACAGCGACACCTCGAGGCCGTTGAGGCGGGCGCTGTGCTCGAGCGCGAAGCAGGCCTCGTAGGGGTTGACGACCCCGGCCGTCGGCGCGTGAAGCGCCGCCACCAGGTCCTCGGTGAGGTTCGGTTCCTCGGCGCGGATGCGCTCGCGGCCCCACATCTCGAGGCCCGTCACCCCCTTCTCGCGGCCCTGGGCGAGCAGCTTCTCGAGCGTCGGCAGTTGGTCCTCGCCGAGCGCCAGCATCAGCTCGCCGACCCGCTTGAAGCCGAAGCCGAGGTCGTCGTGGAGGCGCTCCCAGCGGCGGTTGCCCTCCCATTCCAGCCGCCCCTTGAGGGTCTCCGGCGAGCTGTGGTGGCCGGCGTGGATGATGCCGCTGTTGGACTTGGAGGTCCCGAAGCCGACCTCGCACTCCTTGTCGATAAGGAGCACGCGCAGGCGGTAGCGGGTCAGTTCCCTGGCGATGGCGCAGCCGATGACGCCGCCGCCGATGATGGTCACGTCGTAAACCATGTCGGTTGGCACCGTATTACGGGGCCGTGATTTTCACAATTGAAAATCGGATGTTCGAATCCGAAAATTTCCCCGCTCGGCCCCCGGGCCGCCCCGAAGATGCCGCCATGGTCGGCGGCGGCGGCGACGTAGGACAGGTGGCGGAGGTTGTTGATCGGCGGATTTTACGAGGGAAAAGGCAGGATTTTTTATTTTCAATCGATCAGCGGCGATGTCAATATGTTCGCAATCGAACCGGCGAAGGGGGGCTGCTGATGGCCCAAAAGAAGGGCGGCGTCGAGGGGTTGAGGGCGGCCATGGAGGGTGCCGCCGGGGCGCTGCGGGGGTGGCCGGCGGAGACCGTTCAGGTCGTCCACCACAACGATTCCGACGGCCTGAGTTCGGGCGCCATCCTGACCCGCGCCTTCGAGCGGGCCGGCTACGGGGTCCGCCGGTGCTGCCTGGAGAAGCCCTATCCCAAGGTGCTCGAGCGGATCTTCGCCGGGGACGGGCGGATCATCGTCTTCGCCGACTTCGCGGGGCGCATCGCGCCCCTGATCGGCGACCTCAACCGGGGCCGCAACCTGGTCTTGATTCTCGACCACCACGTTGCCGAGCCGGCCACCGAGCCGCTGGTCCACAACCTTGACGGCGACCTGTTCGGGCTCGAGGGGGACCGCGACATCTCAGCCTCGACCACGTGTTACCTGTTCGCCACGACCCTCGACGCGGCCAACCGCGACCTCGCCCACATCGCCGCCATCGGCGCCGTCGGCGACGGCTTCTTCGTCGACGGCCGGCTGGTCGGCGAGAACCGCGAGGCGGCGCTGGAGGCGGCCCAACAGGGGTCGCTGGAGATCGTCGAGGGCGGCGAAAAGACGTTCCGGCCGCTGTCCCTGAAGCGCCCGGTCGAAGGGGTGCTGGCGGCCAGCGGGGTGACCGCCGACACCTCGGCCCTGCAGGGGCTGATCGATGACGAAAGGCGAAAGGATGCGGCGCTGTTCGCCGACCGCCTGGAGGCCATTACCGGCCAGGTCCGCGACCTCGAGCAGGCGCTGGAGGCCGACGACCTGGACACGGTGGGGGCGATCATGACCGCCAACCACCGGATCCTGATCGACATGGGGCTGTCCCACGACACGCTGATCCGCCTGTGCGACCTGGCCCGCGAGGCCGGGGCGCCGGGGGCCAAGCTGACCGGCGGCGGGATGGGCGGCTACGCCTTCGCCCTGACCCCGGGCAAGGAGCTCCAGGAGAGGGTCGCCACGGCGATCGAGAAGGAAGGCTTCCAGGTCATCCGCGCCACCTACGGCGCCTAAGGTAGGCGTCGAGGCGGGCGATCAGAGGCGCCTTGTCCGCTTGCTCCAGGAAACTGGCCTCGAACGAGTTGCGCGCCAGGAGGGCGAGCTGGTCCAGGCTCAGGCCCAGGGCTTCCTGCGCCGCCCGGTAGTTGGCGTTGAGGTAGCCGCCGAAATAGGCCGGATCGTCCGAATTGACGGTGACCTTCAGGCCCCGTTCCAGCATCTCCGCGAGGGGGTGTCGGGACATCGCGGAGACCGCCCCCAGCCGGACGTTGGACAGCGGGCACACGGTCAGCGGCGTCCCGTCGCGGGCCAGGCGGCGGACCAGCGCGGCATCTTCCAGGGAGCGGATGCCGTGGTCGATCCGCGACACCCGGAGGACGTCCAGCGCCTGGCGCACGTAGTCGGCGGGCCCCTCCTCGCCGGCGTGGGCGACGGTCCTCAGGCCCTCGGCCCGGGCCCGGGCGAACACCGCCTCGAACTTGGACGGCGGGTGGCCGAGTTCCGTGGAATCGAGGCCGACGGCGGCGATGCGCTCCCCGTGGGGAAGCGCCTCCTCCAGCGTCGCCATGGCGTCCTCGGCCTCCAGGTCCCTGAGGAAACAGAGGATCAGCTTCGAGGACACGCCGAGCCTGTCCGCGGCCTCGAGCGCGGCGCGGTGGAGGCCGTCGATGACGGTTTCAAACGCCACCCCGCGCCGGGTGTGGACCTGGGGGTCGAAGGAGACCTCGGCGTGCAGCACGCCTTCGGCCGCCGCCCTTTCGAAATAGGCCAGCGCCAGATCGTAAAAGTCCGCTTCGCCGAGAAGCACCCCGGCGCCCCGGTAGTAGAGGTCGAGGAAGTCCTGGAGGTTGGCGAAGCGGTAGGCGGCCCTCAACTCCGCGACCGAGGCGGCGGGAGGTTCGAGACCGTTGCGGGCGGCGAGCGCGAACATCAGCTCGGGCTCGAGCGTGCCTTCGATGTGGAGGTGCAGTTCGGCCTTGGGCAGGCCGTCGATGAAGGCCGCGACGTCGGTCATCGTTGGCGTCCCCGGTTGAACAGACGGGCCGTTATATAATACCTATGTCGTCATACTCCGCTCGCAAGGGGGGACGAGACCATGGCCCCGCTAACCAAGTTGTTCACGGAGGCGGAGATCGCCCGCCGGGTTGACGGGCTGGCCCGCGAGATCGCCGACGCCGTCGGCGGTGGGGACTTCATGGTCCTCGGCCTGCTCAAGGGGAGCTTCGTGCTGGTCGCCGACCTGATCCGGGCGCTGGACCGCCTGGGACTGGCGCCCGAGGTCGAGTTCATCCGCCTCGCCAGCTACGGCCCCAAGCGGCAAAGCTCCGGCGAGGTGCGGCTGATCGGCGAGCTCCCCGAAGGCCTCTCCGGACGGCGGATCGTGGTCATCGACGACATCGTCGATACCGGCCTCTCCATGGCCCATGCCCTCGAGCTGGTCCGCCAGGCGGGCGCCGGGGACGTGTGGACCTGCGCCCTGCTCGACAAACCGAGCCGGCGCGAGATCGACCTCGAGGCGGACTTCGTCGGCTTCGTCATCGACGACGTGTTCGTCGCCGGCTACGGTATCGACTACGCCGAGGACTACCGCCACCTGCCTTACATCGGCGTCATCGACTGACAACACTGACAACACTGACAACACGGGAAGGTGCCAGATGATCCCCCATTTTCCGCATGAGGAGTACCAGGCGCGGTGCCGCAAGGCCCGGGCCTTGTTGGCGGAAAGAGAACTTGCCGCGCTGTTCGTGACCCACCCCACCAACCACCTCTATTTCACCGGATACAGGACCTTCGCCGAATTCTCGTTTCCCAGGCCGGCCGTCTTCCTGTTGCCGCTCGACCAAGAGCCGGTGATCGTCGCCCAGGACTTCCACCTGGCGGTGACGTGGGACGGCGACTTCAGGGAGTATTCCGGACTCGGCCGGCTGCCGATCGATGTCGTGCGCTCAGTGTTCGAGGACAAGGGGTGTTCGCTGGGCCGGGTGGGCGCGGAACTCGGCCACGAGCAGCACCTGGCCATCTCGTATAACGATTTCCGGTCGCTCCAGGGGGCCTTGCCGGAGGTCGCCTTCGTCGATGCCTCCGACATCCTGTGGCGACTGAGGATGGTCAAGTCCGAGGCCGAGATCGCGGCCATTACCGAGGCCTGCCGGATCCAGGACGCGGTGTTCGAGCGGGTGTTTCGGGAAACCACCGCCGGGATGACCACCCGGGAGATCGAAACCGCCTTCAGGCGGGCGGTCCTGGACAGCGCCGCCTCGCTCAACTTCTGCCTGGTCTGCATCGGCGACTTCGACCCCAGGCAGGCCGCGGGGAGCTCCCATCCCGACCAAGCGCTCGGCAAGGGGGACCTGCTGTGGGTGGACCTCGGCATCAGCGTCCGCGGCTACCAGACCGACTACTGCCGGGCGGCGGTGGCGGGAACCCCCTCGCCGCGCCAGGTGGACGCCTGGGGGAAGGTGCAGAAGGTCTTCGAGGCCGGCCTCGCGGCGGCCCGACCCGGCATCCCGGCGTCCGAGCTGTGCGCCGTCCAACTGGCGGCGGCCGAGGCGCTGGGGCTCGACATGTCGAGCTGGCCGGCACGCAGATTCGGCCACGGGAGCGGGTTGCACACCACCGAGCCGCCGCACATCAGCCCCGAGGACGACACCATCCTGCAACCCGGCATGGTGATCCATATCGAGCCCGGCTGCATCCTCGGCGACGGGATCTATGTGCGCGAGGAAAAGGTCGTCATCACCGAAGACGGCTGCCGGGTGCTGTCGAAGGCGCCGTGGGAGCTGCGCCCCATCTAGCTGCTTACGACAACGGCTATTCCAATTGGCCGGTGTGGCGGCTACAAATGCCGGGGGAGTCCGGCATGTACCTTTCGATCCTCATACCCGTTCTCGACGAGAAGGACAGCATCGAGCCGCTGCATGCCTCCCTGGTCGAGGTCCTGGACGGCCTCGGCCACGACTACGAGGTGATCTTCGTCAACGACGGCAGCAGCGACGGCTCCCCCGACATCCTCGACCGGCTGGCCGAGGGCGATTCCAGGGTGCGGGTCCTCCACATGCGCCGCAACTACGGCCAGACGGCGGCGATCATGGCCGCCATCCGGAGCAGCCGCGGCGACGTCCTGATCCCGATGGACGGCGACCAGCAAAACGACCCCATCGACATCCCCCGCCTGCTGGACAAGCTGGATGAGGGCTACGACGTGGTGTCGGGCTGGCGCAAGGAGCGCGAGGACAAGGCGATCACGCGGCGCATTCCCTCGAAGGTCGCCAACTGGCTGATTTCCAGGATCTTCCGCGTCCCCCTGCACGATTACGGCTGCACGCTGAAGGCCTACCGCCGCGACGTCATCGAGAACGTCCGCCTGTACGGCGAGATGCACCGTTTCATCCCCATCTACGCCTACTGGGAGGGGGCGCGGGTGACCGAGATCCAGGTCACCCACCATGCCCGCAAGCACGGCGCCTCCAAGTACACCATCGGCCGGGTGATCCGGGTGCTGCTCGATCTGCTGCTGCTCTACTTCCTCGAGCGCTCGTTCGACCGCCCGATCCAGTTCTTCGGCAAGATCGGCATCTACAGCCTGCTGCTGGCCTTCGCGGTACTGGCCTGGGCGGTATGGCTGAAGGTGTTCGCGGCGACCTCGTTCATCCTCACCCCGCTGCCCCTGCTGGCCGCCACGCTGGGGCTGTCGGGAGTCCTGTTCCTGCTGCTCGGGGTGATCGCCGAGATGCTGGCTAGGACGTATTACGAATCCCAGGGCAAGATGCCCTACTCGGTGAAAAGGATGCGCAACGTCGATCCCGGCGACGCCGAGCCCCCGCGCGGAGAAAGCTGACCGGGTATGTGCGGCATCGCCGGTTTCACCCGCCCCGCGGACGACGCCCCGGCGGTGCTGGCGGCGATGGTCGCCACCCTGGTCCACCGCGGCCCCGACGCCGAGGGGACGTGGCGCGACGGAACGCTGGCCATGGGCCAGCGCCGCCTGGCGGTGATCGACCTCGAGGGCGGCGCCCAGCCCCGCATCGACGCCGAGGACGGCGACGCCCTGGTCTACAACGGCGAGATCTACGGCTACCGCGAGCACGCCGAGGCCCTGCGCGGCGACGGCGTGGCCCTGCGCGACCGTTCGGACACCGAGGTCCTGTTCCATCTGATCCGCCGCCACGGGGTGCGCGAGGCGCTGGAGCGCATCGACGGCATGTACGCCTTCGTCTACCGCGAGGGGCGCAGCGGCCGGCTGTACCTGGCCCGGGACCGCTTCGGCGAGAAGCCGTTGTTCTACGGCATCGCCAACGGGGCGCTGGTCTTCGCCTCCGAGATCAAGGCCATCCGCAAGCACCCGGCGTTCGCCGGGGCGGGGCTGGACGCGGCGGCGATCCACCGCTACCTGACCTACGAGTACCTGCCCGGCGAGCTCTCGGGATATGCCGGCATCCGCAAGCTGCAACCCGGCCACCTGCTGATCTTCGAGAACGGCGAGGCGCGGATCGAAACCTACTGGCGGCCGCGACTCGGGGGATGCGAGCCGGGGCTCGACGAGGACCAGGCCCTGGACCGCCTGGAGGAGCTGCTCGACGATTCGGTGCGCCGCCGCCTGGTCGCCGACGTCCCGGTCGGGGTGTTCCTGTCGGGGGGCGTCGATTCGGGCCTGCTGGCCGCCATCGCCGCTCGCCATTCGGCGGGCATCACCGCCTATACGGTGCGGATGCCCGAGGCCTCCTACGACGAGACACCGTTCGCGGCCGCGATCGCCCAACGCTACGGTCTGACCCACCAGGTGGTCGATCTGACCGAGGCCGAGGTGATGGACGCCTTCGGGGCCGTCACCGCGATGATCGACGAGCCGCTGGCCGACTACTCCCTGCTCCCCACCTATCTGGTGTGCCGGGCGGCGCGGCGCGGCCTGACGGTGGCGCTGAGCGGGGACGGCGCCGACGAGCTGTTCGCCGGCTACAACAGCTTCAAGGCCTTCCGCCTGGCCGGCGCCATGCGCTGGATGCCGCCGGCGGTGGGCGCGGTGCTGCGCCGGGCCTTGGGACTGCTGCCCGCCGGCGGCGGCTACATGAGCCCGGACTTCGTGCTGCGCCACGTGTCCCAGGGGTTCGGCGCCCCCGTCGATTACCAGAACTTCCTGTGGATGGCCGCCTTCACCGAGGGCGAGAAGGACCGCCTGTGGCGCCGCGAGGCGCTGCCCGAGGACCGCCACACCTTCGCCCCCATCGAGGCGCTGCTGGCCGCCGGGGCGCCGGTGGAGGCGATCGAGCGGCTGCTCTACCTGTTCACCACCACCTATCTGCCCGAGAACATCCTGGCCAAGGTCGACCGGGCCTCGATGTACAACAGCCTGGAGGTCCGCGCCCCGTTCCTCGACCGGGCGTTCGCCGAGTTCGCCCTGTCCCTGCCCCACCGGTGGAAGGTCCGCGGCTTCGAGACCAAGTTCCTGCTCAAGAGGCTGGCGGCGCGCCACCTGCCCCGGGACGCGGTCTACCGGCCCAAGCACGGCTTCGCCCTGCCGCTCTCGGACCTCCTGCGCGGCCCCCTGCACGAGCCGGTCCGCGACGTCCTGCTGGACCCCGCCAACCCTCTCGCCGGGTGGTTCGAACGGACCGCCATCGAGACCTACCTGAAGCAACACCGCGCCGGCACCGCCGACCACCGCAAGAAGCTGTGGACGCTCTACATCCTGTTCGTGGTCGGCGCCCGGTAATACCAGCGGCCGCCTTGCGAAATCGCCTGTTTGCGACATATTAGGGGCTGTACGGAAAACGGTACTGAGCATGGACTTCGAGAACTACACCGAGCGTTCGCGCGGCTTCCTCCAGGGGGCCCAGGGTTTCGCCCTGCGCGAGGGCCACCAGCAATTGGTCCCGGTCCACCTGCTCAAGGTGCTGCTGGACGACCCCGACGGGCTGGCCGCCAAGCTGATCGAGGCGGCCGGCGGAGACCCCACCAGGGCCCTCGAGGGGTGCCGGGGGGAGCTGGCCAAGCTGCCCAGGGTCGAAGGCTCCGGGGCCGGCCAGGTTTATATGTCCGGCGACGCCGCGCGGCTGCTGGAGCAGGCCGAGAAGATCTCGAAGAAGGCCGGCGATTCCTACGTCACCGCCGAGTACCTGCTGCTCGCCCTGAGGCTCGCCGCCGGGACCCCGGCGGCCCGTGTGCTGGCCGAGGCCGGGCTCGACGCCAAGCGCCTGAACGGGGCCATCGAGGAGCTCCGCAAGGGGCGCAAGGCGACCAGCGCCGGGGCCGAGGACTCCTACGAGGCGCTGGCCAAGTACGCCCGCGACCTCACCGCCGAGGCCGCCGAGGGCAAGATCGACCCGGTGATCGGGCGCGACGAGGAGATCCGCCGCACCATCCAGGTGCTGTCGCGCCGCACCAAGAACAACCCGGTGCTGATCGGCGAACCGGGGGTCGGCAAGACGGCCATCGTCGACGGCTTGGCGATCCGCATCGTCCAGGGCGACGTTCCCGAGACCCTCAAGGGCAAGCGGCTGATGGTCCTCGACCTCGGGGCCCTGGTCGCCGGCGCCAAGTTCCGCGGCGAGTTCGAAGAAAGGCTCAAGGCGGTGCTGGCCGAGGTCATCGCCGCCCAAGGCGAGGTCGTGCTGTTCATCGACGAGATGCACACCCTGGTCGGCGCCGGTGCCGCCGAGGGCTCGATGGACGCCTCCAACCTGCTCAAGCCGGCGCTGGCGCGCGGCGATCTGCACTGCGTCAGCGCCACCACCCTGAATGAGTACCGCAAGCACGTCGAGAAGGACGCCGCCCTGGCGAGGCGCTTCCAGCCGGTGTTCGTCGCCGAGCCCGACGTCGATGACACCATCTCGATCTTGCGCGGGATCAAGGAGAAGTACGAGCTCCACCACGGGGTGCGGATCGCCGACGGCGCCCTGGTCGCCGCGGCGACGCTGTCCAACCGCTACATCTCGGACCGCTTCCTGCCCGACAAGGCGATCGACCTGATCGACGAGGCGGCCAGCCGGCTGCGCATGCAGGTCGATTCCAAGCCCGAGAAGATCGACGAGCTGGACCGCCGCATCGTCCAGCTCAAGATCGAGCGCGAGGCCCTCAAGAAGGAGGACGACGAGGCCTCGCGCGACCGCCTCGGGAAGCTGGAAGGCGAACTGGCCGCCTTCGAGGCCGCCTCGGCCCGGCTGACCGAACGCTGGACCGCCGAGAAGGACACCCTGGCCGACGCCACCCGCCTCAAGGAACAGCTCGACCAGGCCCGCATCGCCATGGACAAGGCAATGCGCGGGGGCGCCTACGACAAGGCCGGCGAGCTCCAGTACGACCTGATCCCCCGCCTCGAGGGCAAGCTGGTCAAGGCCGAGGCCGCCGGCGAGGACCGCATGGTCGAGGAATCGGTGACCGCCGAACACGTCGCCGCCATCGTCTCCAGGTGGACCGGCATCCCTCTCGACAAGATGCTCCAGGGCGAACGCCAGAAGCTGCTGGGCATGGAGGACGCCCTGAGGACGCGGGTGGTCGGCCAGGAGGAGGCGCTGTCGGCGGTCGCCAACGCGGTGCGCCGGGCCCGCGCCGGGCTCCAGGAAGCCGGACGGCCGATCGGCTCGTTCCTGTTCCTGGGGCCGACCGGGGTCGGCAAGACCGAGCTGACCAAGGCGCTGGCCGAATTCCTGTTCGACGACGAGGCGGCGCTGGCCCGCATCGACATGTCCGAATACATGGAGAAGCACTCGGTGGCCCGCCTGATCGGGGCGCCGCCGGGCTACGTCGGCTACGACGAGGGCGGGGCGCTGACCGAGGCCGTGCGCCGGCGCCCCTACCAGGTGATCCTGTTCGACGAGATCGAGAAGGCCCACCCCGACGTGTTCAATATATTGCTCCAGGTGCTCGACGACGGCCGGCTGACCGACGGCCAGGGACGCACCGTGGACTTCGCCAACACGGTGATCGTGCTGACCTCGAACCTCGGCGGCGAGGTGCTGGCCGGCCAGGAGGAGGGCCACGATTCCGACGAGGTCCGCGAGCAGGTGATGGAGGTCGTCCGGGCCGCCTTCCGCCCCGAGTTCCTCAACCGGATCGACGAGATCATCCTCTTCCACCGCCTGTTCCGCGGCCACATGGACACCATCGTCGACATCCAGCTCAGCCGCCTGGAGGCCCTGCTGGGCGAGCGCAAGATCGAACTCGAACTCGACCCCGCCGCCCGCTCGTGGCTGGCCGACGCCGGCTTCGACGCCGTCTACGGCGCCCGGCCGCTGCGCCGGGTGATCCAGCGTAAGCTGCAGAACCCGCTGGCCGGCCTGATCCTCGAAGACAAGGTCGCCGACGGCGAGACGGTCAAGGTGTCGGCCGACGCCGACGGCCTGACCATCAACGGCGTCAAGGCCGAAGCGGCGTAGCCCTTACTCGAAATCCGACTGGCGGAGTTCGAGCAGCCACAGGGCCGGCTCGTCGAGGGTACGCGCGAGGTCGGCGGCCAGGGCGTCCGGGTCCCGGGGCCGCAGGTAGCGGGCGCCGAAGGCCCGGGCCAGGAGATCGAAGTCCGGGTTCCGTCCCTTGATGCCGATCTCGGGGATGTCGCGGGCCACCATCTCGTCGCGGATCTGGCCCAGGACCTCGTTGTTCCACACCACGACCGTCAGGTGGAGCCCCAACTCGGCGGCGACCGCCAGCTCCTGGACCGTGAACAGCAGGCCGGCGTCCCCGGCCAGCGCCACCACCGGCCTTCCCGGCGCCCCCAGCTTGCCGCCGATCGCCGCCGGCAGGGCGTAGCCGAGGGTCCCGTAGCCGACGGGATGGAACCACGTGCGGGGCCGCGGGGCCGGATAAATCTCGTTGCCGGTGTAGGCGATCTGGGTCATGTCGGTGAACACGGCGGCGGTCTCGGGAAGGACCGCCGCGAAGACCTCCAGGACCCGGCGGTGGGTCCGTTTGAGGTCGGTGTCGCTGTCGCGGATGGCGGCGCGGATGGCAGCGACCCGAGATTCGTTGTCCGGGCGGCGGTTGGGGCGGTGGTCGGCGAGATGCTTCATGACGGCGTCGAGGACCACGCTCGCCTCGCCGACCACCGCAACATCCGAAGGATACGGGATGTCGACCTGGCCGGGGTCGATGTCGATGCGCACGAGCCGTCCCGGGAGCTCGAAGTCGTCCCACCACAGGTCGGTCTCGGCGAGCTCGGTGCCGACCGCCAGGACGACGTCGGCCTGGGCCAGGAAGTCCCGGGTCTCGGGGTTGGGCAGGGTGGCCCCCAGATGGAGGGGATGGCCGTCGGCGATCAGCCCCTTGGCGGCGATGGTGGTCGCCAGCGGCGCCCCCAGGAGCTCGGCCAGCCGGACCAGGACCGCCCCGCAGTCCGCCGCCCCGCCCCCGGCGATGATGGCCGGCGCCGTGGCCGCG
>CAZWEZ010000087.1:0-16112 GCA_964632795.1 uncultured Thalassospiraceae bacterium
CCCAGGAAAATCCCTCCCTGGGGATGAACGTGGCGGCTCAAACCGCCCCGGCGGCCCCGGCGCGTCTCGATACGGAACACCTGGGGGGCGCCCGGATCGGCGGTTATACGGTTGGGCATATGCTCGGTCTGGCCCTGTTGGGGCTGGCCGCGGGGATCGCCAGCGGCATGATGACCATGGGCGGCGGCGTGATCCATGTCGCCGGGATGATGATCTTCTTCGGCTACGGAATGTATCTCATCCGTCCGGTGGTCTATCTGACCAACCTTTTCGTATTCGGGGCCGCGGCGCGGCGCAACCATCGCTCGGGGCTGATCATGTGGGACACGGTGCGGGCGCTGACCCCATGGGCCGTGGTCGGGGTGGTCATCGGCTATTTCATCGGCAACGCCATCGGCGACGAGGCGATATCCGTCCTCCTGGGCATCTTCGCCTTGCTGATGACGGCCAAGGGGTTGCACGAAATATTCGCCGAGAACCCCGAGGAGATCCTGGTCAAGACCGGCCAAAACGGCGAGCAGGGATCGCTGCCGGCGGACGACTTCCTCGACGAGGCGATCATCGACGAACCACGGGCGGAGCCGCCGCCACCGACGGTCTCCCGCCAAACCAGGAACGCCGGCCTCGGCATGCCGGTGGGGCTGGTCAGCGGCATTCTGGGTATCAGCGGGGGCGTGGTCGCGGTGCCCCTGCAACGCTTCTTCGGCAATACGTCCTTGCGCAACGCCATCGCCAACAGTTCGGTGATCGTGTTCTGGAGCTCGCTGAGCGGGGCGCTGGTTTCCTTCAGCCATGGGATTTCCACCGGACTGATCGAATGGCAGGCCCCTCTTTCGTTGAGCGCGATCATGGTGCCCGGCGCGATCGTCGGCGGGATCGTGGGGGCTAAACTGATGAAGGTGCTCCCCACCACAACCCTGAAATGGGCTTATACTGGTATCATGGCGGTGATCGCCGTCAAGATGCTGTTGTTGAGCTAACCGCGGGCGGACTGGGACAAGACACGCATGAGATCGAGTGTTCTATACGCAGGGATTGGAATCGCCATTGCCTCAGCCGCCGTCCTGGTCGGGCTTTACGGCAATGAATTGGAGTCCGCTCCCCCTCCGCCCGTGATGGCCGGCGCCACCGGCGCCCCGCCGTTCCTGATCCCGATGACGCCGGGACCCAGGCAGGCGGCCATGGTTGCGGTCGCCCAACCCGCCGTGGGCGCCCCGGAGATCGGCTCGCCGCCCAACTACATCCCCAGCGCCATACAACTCTTCGAGGCCCACTGGCAGGGGATGGATGTCCGCCTTCTCGACAGCGAACTGAGGCGGAAACTCAAGTACCCGCGGGGGCTTTTGGGAATCCTGATCGACGAGGTCACCTTGAACGCGGCCAAGGCCGGGCTGTTGGCCGGAGACATCATCATCCAGGTGATGAAGGACCGGGTCACCACCCTGGAGGAATTCCAGCAGACTACCCGGATCGTGCGGGGGCTTCGCCAAGCCACCCTGACCGTGCTGCGCAAAGGCGACGGCAAGGAGGACGGCCGTTTCGCCATGAACCGCATTACCCTGGTCCTGCGGGGCGATCCCGATCTGGGGTTCGCCCAGCTCGAGGCGGCGCCGATGATCCTTCCCGGTGACGGGCGGCCCCATCCGTACCGGGGCGCCTGCACCAGCTGCCATGCCGTGGGGATCGGCTTTGAATTGACCCCCGATCCCGACTTGATTACCTTGCCGCCTCCCCCGCTATCGCATGCCACCGTTGTCAAGGAGATCAACCCGCACCGGGACAGGGGCCCCTGTGAAGCGTGCCACGTGATCTTGCGTTGATATGAAAAGGATGAAGTCGATGACGTTCGGGACTCAAGAAATCGCGGTCAAGATCGGAATGTACGCGCAGCATGGCTCGATCATCTTGAAGCGGCTCACCAACAGCCTGGTTTCGGGATTCCAGTCGGCGTTGACGATCGACGACGAAACCCGCAACGCATACTTCCGCGACAAGGGCATCGCTCACACCAAGAAAGGAAATTACGAACTGGCGGTGTCGCTTCTCAAGCCCTTGAACGACTCCATGCCGGGCGATCCCGAGATCATGCTCTATCTCGGTCTGTCCCACATCAAGATGGGAAACAAGTCCGAAGGCGTGGCGCTTCTGGAAGGCGCCTACGAAAAAAACAAGAACGATGTCAAGATCGCCACCGTTCTCGGCCTCTCGTATGTGCAGACGGAGGAGTATGCGAAAGCGGTCCCCCTGCTCAGGAAGGTGGTCAAGGAAAATCCCGGGAATTACAACTTGAAATACCGTCTCGGCGTCGCCCTGGATAACCTCGGCGAGCACGAAAAGGCCATCAAGTCGTTCCAGGAAGCCTTGGAACTGCGGCCCGACGAAGCCAAGATTCACCGCTCGATCGGGTTCGCCTTCGAACAACTGGACGATCACGAATCCGCCCTGAGTTACTTCAAGAGGGCCAACGAACTGGAGGACTCTTAAAGGGACGATGACCGCCCCCATCCCACGAGAGCGCAAGTGTTGATCGATGATCAGTATTTTCAGCAAACCCGATAGCATGGCGGCTTCGGACGAACAGCGTCTGCGGCGTTCGGAGGCCATGCTCACCCAACTGTACCAGGAAGAAATCAATCCGCGCTTTCGGATCACCAATCTGCGGGGGATGAAGGTGATGGCCGTCGCTTCCTTCATGGCCATCATCCTGTTCTCGGGAACGCTGTTCTACAAGTTCAATTCCTTCATCCTCCTGCGCGAGGGCGTCAACGCCACGGCGGGCAATTTGGAATCGGCCATTCAGCGGCGAGGCAACCTGTTCGCCAACCTGATCAACCTGACCCTGAACCACGCGGCGTTGGAACATTCGGTGTTCACGAACACCTCGCGGATGCGCACCGAGATCATCAAGCGGAGCGGCCTGTCACCGGACGCCGCCGAGGAACTGCTGGCCAGGATCGAGCAAAGCAGTCAAGGCGCCGGCGACGGCGCGCTGCCCTCGACCTGGCCCAAGGCCCTGGGGGCGTTGCTCGGAGGCGGTGATACCGAGGCCACGCTGGGGCGGCTGTTGGCGGTCGTCGAACAGTACCCCAACATCCAGTCCTCCAAGACCTACCAGCAGATGATGGAAACCCTGGTCGACATGGAGAACCTGATCGCCACGCGACGGGTCGAATATCATGCGTCGTTGCGCGAATACAACACGGCGATTTCCAGGTTCCCGTGGAAAATCCTGGCCGATTGGACGAACTTCGAGAGGTACAAATATTTCACCGCCAATAGCGGACCCGGGGCTCCCCTCCTCACGCGTGACATCTACCAACAGCTCGGTTCGCTGGATACGGAGGGGAATGAGCCGAAATGATCTGGTTGACGCTCTTTCGTGTCGGCACGCTGATGTCCCTGGCCGCGGCGGTGATGCATTACTACGATCTGCGAACCTGCGAGATCCATTCGACCCGCATCTATTCGAGTAGCGAGGCGGCGCGGTTCCTCGGAATAAGCCGCAAGGCGGTCATCGAACTGGTCAGGAAAAAAGAGATTCGAGGAAGGCTGGTAAAAGGGAATTACCGCATCACCGGCCACAGCATCATCGAGTATCTGAGCCAATGAAGTTCGAACGCTGCATACGCTGTCGCGACGAGGTCATCTGGTGGGCGATCGTCGTCAACATCGCCCAGACGGCGTACAAGGGGCTGCTCGGGGTGATGACGGGCAGCACGGCGCTGGTCGCCGATTCCCTTCACTCCGGGGCCGATGTGGTGGCCAGCATCGTGACCATGGCCAGCGTCAAGATTTCCAAGCGGACTTCCAGCGAGAACTACCAGTTCGGTTTCGGAAACATCCAGTTCATCTCATCCTCCATCGTCGGCTTGATCCTGATCTTCGGCGCCTTTTTCCTGATGTACGAATCGGTCCTCAAGATCGTCGAGGGCGATCTGAGCCCGCCCAGCGTCATTGCCGTGCTGGGCGCCATCGTCTCGGTCGCCATCAACGAACTGATGTACCGATACCAGAATTGCGTGGGCCGCCAGAACAACAGTCCGGCGATCATCGCCAACGCCTGGGACAACCGCTCCGACGCCCTGTCGTCGCTGGGCGTGTTGATCGGCATCTCCATCGCGGTGTTGGGGTTCCCGATCGCCGATGTCCTGGCGGCGATGGTGGTGGCGGTTCTGGTGGCGAAAATAGGAATCGGGCTGAACATCGACGCCGTCAACGGGCTCATGGACTCGTCGCTGGAAATGGATGTTCTGGGGGTCGTCTATCACATCGCGGCGCAAATCCCGCAGGTCGAGGAAGTGCGATACCTGCGCGGGCGCAACGTCGGCGAGGACGTCCATCTGGACATCGGCCTCGGCATCGACGGCGCTCTCAAGGTTTACGAGAGCGACTTCATCGTTGCTGCCGTGAAAGAACGGGTTTTCTCGGCCATCGAACACATCAAGGACATCCGGGTGATCGTGATGCCGGCCCGTGGGTAAGAGCCTGTTTGGAGAGTTGATCATGGGTTGCGTTGGCTTGGGAAGTGCGAGTGTTAGGAGCGGATGCGCCGGCGATGCTGGAGCATCGTCAAGCATTCGCGACGCGGCAATCGCACTTCCCAAGCCAACCCGAAGGGCCGCGTTTTCAAGGCCTTGGGCGTCGTCAGGCGCCGCTTGCGATGCTCCAGCATCGCGGCGCGGCGCCTTCCTAGCCCAAGGCCTTGAAAACGCGGCGCAACCCGTAATCAACTCTCCAAACAGGCTCTGAGCCGCGAGCGGGCGAAAATGGAAAAGGTCGGGGCATGAATGCGGAACACTGGATCGTCAGCGTCGGTGTGGCTTTCTGCTTCGCCGTGCTTGGCGCCGCGATGATGCCGAACGCCTTCTGGGGGAATGGAAACCCCAATACCGCCGCCGCCGTCGCCCCGGGGAATCCCGACCCCCTCCCGGCGGCGCAGGGGAACACGGGGGCGCCCGGCCTGGTGCCGTTTTCGCGGGCGGTCAGTGAACGGTTCCGGGGCAAGGTGGTGCGAATCGTCAGTTGGGGAAGCGCCACCGAATGGGGACAGGTTCACATCTGGGTCGACAGCGGTTCCGGCCCGGCGCGGGAAGTTTCGGTGGCTCCCAACTGGTATCTTCAGCACCTGGGCTGTTCGATCGCCGACAATTCCCGGGTGCAGGGGGTCGCGTTCAGGTACAGCAAGTCCCAACCCGATGCGGAACTGTATGCGAAGAACGTCACCATCGATGGGAAGACCTGCCGTCTTCGCAACGACGACGGGTTCGCGTTGTGGTCCAACCGCTTGCGTTGATCGCCGGAGGTGAATCCCATGGCTCCTCTCATACCAAAGGTCATTGATAATGACCCATAGAGATCGTGCCTGCGTCCCGTCGGGTAGGAAGGAAGCCGAAGGCGATGCGGCGCATCGTCGAGGCTTTCCGACGCCCTCCGACGGGACGCAGGCGCGACCGGAACGGCGGCTTTCCAAGGCTTTCGGACGTCGTCAAGCCCGGCTTACGATGCCCCGCATCGCCGCGCCGAGCTTTCCTAGCCGAAAACCTTGGAAAGCCGTCTCTATGGGTCATTATCAATGACCTTTGGTATCAAGCGGCTTGAGCGCTTGTTCGGTGGCCGGGGGATCGTCTTCCTGCTTGCCGTGGCGTTGCTGGCCGGCTTGGGATGGGAAACCTTTGCCGAATGGGGGGCCGGGATGGTTCCGAGGATGATCGTGCGCACCGTGGAAGGGGTCTACCTCGGCAAGTCGCCGGTGTCCGTCGTTTCCGACATCGCCGGTTCGATCGAAAGCCAATCGGTCTTCGGGGGCCGTTACCGCCAGATGGCCATCCGGCATATCCCGCGCATCGACAAAAACGACTCCATGCCCCACTCCTATGTCGGAGCCTGCAAGCAATGCCACTTGTCCCGGGGAGGGCCGGGGCCGGGCCACCAACCCAATACCCGTGTCGGAACCGTCCTCGAAAGCCTGTCCAGGCTCAAGAAACTCGGCCCTCCGCTTCGCCCCAACTCCCCCATGCCCCATCCCCCGGGGGGACGGTGCATCAAGTGCCACGACATCGTCGTCAAGGTGCCGGTGGAGAAGACTCTCGGCGGTCCGGCGTGGGTGAATTGAGGACCGGCCGTTCAACCGTTACGGTCTTGACCGATCAACAGGGGAATGACACCTTGTATATCAACAGTGAAAACACCTTAAATCCGCGGATGCCCCGCCTTATCCTTCTCCGGATTTCCCCGGGCCGGGTGGGCGCGGTGGTTGGAATCCGGAATATCGGTTCAATCGAAACACGCACGCCAATGTTGTACAGGACATCGAAATGAGGAACCTTTTCCAGGAAAGACGATTTCAACTCTCCTTCATTGCTCCTTCCATTCTATGGGTGTTGATCTGCATCATATACATTTCCGTTTTCGTGGGGTGGGGCAATCTGTTTGATTTCCTGCCTCATGAATTCGCCGCCATCATCCTTTCCATCGTCACGCCGATTTTCCTTTTCGGGGTTTTATTCATCGTTTTCAGGATGTCCGCGAACGAGGATCAAATCAGCGATGAAATACACCGCCACAGGGCCTCGATCGAGGGCCTGTCCGCGAAGGTCGAGCAGATCGTCGAAGCAATGCGGGAAAACTGGCAATTCAACGTCAACGACATCGATGCCTTGAAGAGGATTCCCGAAGACCTGACGGGCGCCATCGAAGCCCTGAAGGCGATTCCCGGCGATATGACGAGCGCCATGAAAACCCACAACGCCGGCATCGGGGATATCACCAACAGACTCGCCGATGTTCTCCGGAAAGAAGAGGAAAAATCGGCAAAAATCGACGTCGGCGACATCACCCGGCATGCAGCCCTCATGGGGCTGATCAACATGGTGCTGAACGATATCAGCGTTACCGTCACTCGAATGCTGGTGCGTTTGTTGGAATATGACGGGCGTACCAGAGAGGAAATAAAGGAATTCGTCCAGGGACTGGTCAACGCCTATTCGGCGGGTGACAAGGACGCCTTCTTCCACGCCTTCCATTTCTGGCTGGTCGGCAAGTCGGAGCGGATCGAGGCCCTGCGATCGCTGATCGGCGAATCCCCCGAGGTTTCCGTCGATCTTTCGAAGATCCTCAGGGAAATCGAGGAAATAATAACACTGGTGGAGCGATGTGACGAACACGACATCGCCAAGATTGTCTTTGACGACAATGCATTGAGGAAATTGAGCGAGGTCCTGAAACCCCACTTCAACTTGGAAGGGAGGCCCAGGGAATTGCCCCAGGCCGCTGATGATGCTGATGCTGATGCTGAGGAAGAAGAAGAACACACCGATTACGGCTAATGCATTCCGGGAAACCGTTTAAGGCAGCGCGATAATCACGATGTTCAAACTTGTCCGCAATTTCTCGTTGGTCAGCGCCGTCATCCTCATCGCCGGCGCCGTGTCGCTGGCGGCCGTGTACTGGGACAGCGCCGAAACCGCTCTGCTGCAAACGGCGGAAACCCAGAACGTGGCCTTGGCGCGCTCCATCGAAAACACCCTGGGGCCGCGTTTTGCGTCCTATCTGATGCAGGCCGCGGAGCTCGACAAGCCGGCGTTGCAACCCCCCCCGGACTCCCGGATGACCGACGAGGCCCTGAAGACGCACACCGTCGATACGTCGATCCTCAGGATCAACATCTACACCATCAGGGGGGTGAGGATCTTTTCGTCGGCGCCCGAGGTGGCCGGCGACGAATTGCAACACCAGCCTGAACTCCTGGCCGGGGCGCTCCTTGGAAAAACGACCAGCACGCTGACCCGCGGCGAATCCATCGCGACCTCCGAGGGGACCCTCGAGGAACGGGACCTGGTCAAAAGCTACATCCCGATCCGCTATGGCCGTCTCACCGTGGGGGTGTTCGAGGCGTACAGGGACGTCGGCGCGGCGGTGGAGGGGATGAAATCGGCGGCGATCAAATTGGGGCTTCTCCTGCTGTTCGTCTTCGGGCTGCTGTTCGCCGTGCTGTTCCCGTTCATCCGCCGCGCCCAGGGAACCCTGGAGGAACAATACGCCAGGCTCCGGGACAGTGAGAAAAACATCGCCTTCCAGAAATCCACCATCGGCCATGAGGTTGCCGAGCGGGCGCTGGTGGAAACGGCCGCCCACGAGAGCCAGAGCTTGCTCGACTACGTCAGCGACGCCCAGTCGCGGCCGGTCGACGAATCAGACCCCGGGGCTCTGTTCGATCCCCTGCTTCGCGACGTGCTCCGCTTCAGCGGCAGCGAATACGGCTTCATCGGCGAAAAAAGGGAAGACGAGGACGGCGCCGCCTACCTTCATATCCTGGCCATGTTCGACCTCGCCTGGGAAGGCGATACCCGGCGTTTCCTGGAGGAGCATGTCCCCTCCGGGGTCCGCTTCCACGCCTTCGACGGCATCAACGAGAGGCTGGTCGCCGGCGCCGAGCCGATCATCGAAATCGACCTGTCCGCGGACCGGAAGGCTTTCCCCGAGGGCCATCCCCCCCTTCGCACCTACCTGGGCATCCCATTGCGGTGGGACCGGCGGGTCATCGGCGTCCTCGGTCTGGCCAACCGCGCGGACGGGTACACCATGGAACTGGTCGAACGCATGGCCCCCCTGGTGTCGATCTGCGCCAGCCAGGTGGAGGGCCATCGCACCTGGGAGGAGTTCAGGCTGACCCGGGAAAGCCTGGCGGAAAGCGAGGCGCGCAAGGAGGCTATCCTGAAGTCGGCTTTCGACGGTGTCATCACCTTCGACGACGACGGAAAGGTGGTCGAGTTCAACTCCTCGGCCGAGGCCATGTTCGGTGTCCGCGCCGAGGATGCGGTGGGACGGGAGATGGCGGATATCGTCGTTCCGCCACAGGCGCGCGACGACTACCGCGCCGAACTGCAACGTTATCTGGCCACCGGCGAAGGCGGCGAACGCAAGGAGTTTCCGGCCATGCGTTCGGACGGCCGCGAGTTCCCGGTGGAGATGGCGCTGACGCCGGTCGAGTTCGGCCACCGCCGGCTCTTCACCGCCGTCCTGCGCGACCTCGGCGAAAGCAGGGACGCCGAGAAGCGGATCCGGCGCAACCTGATTTACCACGAGGTCATCGCCGCCATCCTGGACCTGTCGCGCGGTTCCGCTCCACTGCGCGAAATATTGGATCAGACTTTGTCGCGCCTGGCCTCCAGCCCCGATCTTGGCCTGGAAGACAAGGGGGCCATCTTCCTCATCGACGACAAGACCGGTGAGTTGGAGATCAAGGCCGAGAACGAACTGCCCCCGACCCTCCTGGAAACCTGTGGCCGTGTCGCCAAAAGCGGCAAAACCGTCTTCGTCGAGGCCGGCGACGAACGACACCAGACCCAGTTCCCCGACATGCCGCCCCACGGGTATTACTGCGTGCCCATCCGCGGCGACGGCGATGTTCTGGGTGTCCTCAATCTTTACGTCGCCCAAGAGCACCGCCGCGACGAAGAGAAGGACCGTTTCATCGCAACCGTCGCCGGCGCCCTGGCCATCCCCATCCTCCGCGACCGGATGAAGCGGCGCTTCGAGGAACGCACGGCGCTACTCGACAAGGAGCTCGCCGAGCTCAAGCTCGCCGAGAAACAATCACGGGCGGCCATAAAACAGGTCGAACTGACCCGCGACGCCAGGTCGGTGATCCTGGCCAACGCGAGCCTCGATTTGCGCACGCCCCTGAACGCCATCATCGGCTTTTCCGAAACCATCCTGAACCGCGTTTTCGGCGATATCGGCAATCCCCAGTACCAGAGATACATCGAGTACGTTCACGATTCCGCAAAGCGGTTGCTCGACCTCATCCAGGAGATGCTGCTGGACCTGTCCAAGATCGAAGCGGTGAAGATGGAGGCAACCCCCGACGATACCGAATCCCTTGCCAACTTCGCCAAATTCACCACCCACAGCCGCATCGATCAGGACATGGCGGAGGCACTCTTCCAGCGCGCGATCGCCGCCGACCCCGGCAACTCCGTCATCCTCGGCAACTACGCCATGTTTAGGACCAGCATCCGCAACGACCACGAGAAAGCTGATGAACTCTTCCAGCGCGCCATCGAAACCGATCCGGACAACGCCCTGCACCTGGGCAACTATGCCGTATTCCTGGCCGACATTCGCAAACACCATGACCAGGCGGAAGAGTACTTCAAACGCGCCATCGCGGCCGATCCGAATCATTCGGCCAATCTCGGCTCCTATGCCAACTTCCTGACTCGCACCCTCGAAAACCACGACCGGGCCGACGAACTCTACCGGCGGGCCATTGATATCGCCCCGGACAACGCCGGCATCATCGGCGACTACGCCCTGTTCCTGAGGAATATCCGCGGCGATGACGAGCGGGCCGAGGATTTCTACAGGCACGCCGCCGAGGCCGATCCGGCCGCCCCTCTCCCCCGCTTGGCGTATGCCACGTTCCTCCTCTTCAAGGGCGACGTGGAAAAGGGGTCGAGACTGCTGGACGAGGCGATCTCGCGATTGACGGGGGAGGAATTGTTGCGGGGCCTTTTCTTCCGGTATGCCTACGAAAAATCCGACGATAAACGCACCGAAGCCTTCAACAGCATCAGGGATCTTCTGAAAAGCAGGGTTTTCAGCCCGGCCTTCGACCCGTCCCAGGACCTTCGCCGCCTTGCCGAGACCGGGCATACGGAGCCGGAACTGCTGGTGACCCTGGCCGCTGTCATAGCGGTTCGCGAGGATCCGCACGCCCTGGACAGGTTCCCGGCGTGGAAGACCCTTGAGACGGCAAGCCCGGAACAGTTGGCCGGCAAACTGCTTCTCGATGACTCGCTGGACAAGGTCGCGGACGATGAGTAGACGGCGCTCCCTCTCATAGAGAGGAGGCTCGATACCATTCCTTTGCCCTCCCGGTGAGCGTCAGAAAGGCCGTCTTCAGCCAAAGGCTATTTCGGACAAGAGTGGTGACACGCACTTGTAGCGGAAATAAGGATCCTCTGATGGGCAAGGATGGAGGAAACCGAACGTTGGCCCATGGCAAGCTCGAGCTGCTGGCCGGGCAAGGCGACGCCTATGCCCAATTCAGCCTCGGGATCATGTACGCCAAAGGCGTGGGCGTTGCAAAGGACGAGGTCGAAGCCTTCCGCTGGTTCCGCAAGGCCGCGGAGCAAGGATACGCCGGCGCCCAGCTCAACCTCGGGAAAAAATACATCAACGGCAACGGCGTTCAACGGGACTACGTTCAGGCCCACATGTGGTTCGACCTGGCCGCCGGACATGGAAATGAAGAGGCAAGAAAGGCCAGGGACGCCGCCGCCGAGCACATGACCCCCTCCCAGATCGAGGAAGCCCGGCGGCTGGCGCGCGACTGGAGCCCGACAAAGACGAACACCGGCACGTCCCGATAGTCGAGTCCCGTCGAATCGGCTCGCCCGGTAAGGTTTTGGTAAGTATTGGCGGGTAACCTTGCGAGATCGGGTTTTCTGGCAGTCTTGAAGGGGCCGACGGATCATGTCCAAAACCTCGGTGATTACGGAACCGCAAAAATGTGGAACCCCCTGCATGGGAGATATGCAAGCGGTGTCGAGCACCAGCCGGATTGGCGGTAGGACCGTAATAATTGGTGGCAGGGCCGTTAATGGTGTCGAGAGGGAAACGATCGAGGCCATCGATAACGCCGCCAGGCGTGAAGGCGCGTCGCTGGGTGATTGGGTGAACCGGGTCCTCGGTTTCGAGGCGGTCGGACCACACCCATTCGATTCCGCGGCCGGCCTTTGCCCGCCTCCTGAATACCCCCGGGATTTGTTGCACCAAAGGGGTTAGCCGAAGGCCCGACACCCCCGGCCACCGCCCGAAATCGGGGCCTATTCCTCCCTATCATCACCAAGACAAGATACGGTATCATCCCCGTGGATGGGGAGGTACGTGGTGCGGAAAACGCTTGACGACGTATTGGCGATGGCGGCCTACGAGCAGGGTGACTATGGGACGGCTTATCGCAAGTTCCGGGGGCTGGCCGAACAGGGCGATGCCGACGCCCAGCATCGGCTTGGCTTCATGTACGCCAATGGCCAGGGGGTCCCCGAGGACGACTCCGAGGCGGTGAATTGGTACTTCAAGGCCGCCTTGCAGGGACACACCGAAGCATCGGAACTCCATCTGAAGGCTGCCGAGCAGGGATCCGCCCGGGCCCAGTACAACGTCGGCTTCCTGCTCGAGAGCACTTACAAGACGGGCCTTATTTTCGAGAGCGCCACGATGTACTACGCCAAAGTGACGCAATGGTACCGAATGGCCGCCGGGCAGGGATTGGCCGAGGCCCAGTTTGCCCTCGGCGTCATGTACGAAGAAGGCAAAGGTGTTTCCCAGGACCATGGCGAGGCGGTGAAGTGGTACCGGATGGCCGCCGAGCAGGGGAACCACAGAGCACGGAACAACCTCGGCAGCATGTACCATAACGGCCAGGGCGTCCCTCGGGACCACGCCGAGGCGGAGCGGCTGTACCGCATGTCCGCCGAGCAGGGGAACGCCAAGGCCCAGTTCAACCTCGCCATCATGTACTTCAGAGGCGACGGCGTTGCCCAGAGCCATGGCGAGGCGGTGAAGTGGTGGCGGGTGGCCGCCGAGCAGGGAGACGCCAAGGCTCAATACAATCTTGGCCTGATGTACGCCATGGGCCAGGGATTGCAGGAGGACCGCATCCTGGCCCACAAGTGGCTCGGCCTGGCGGCGGCGCAGGGAAACGAGGACGCGGCGGGCGAGCGCGACGGGATTGCCGGGAAGATGAAGGCCGAAGAGATCGAAGAGGCCCGGCATCAGGCGCGGCTGTGGCAGGCGGAGGGGGAACAGGACTAAATCCGTCGGGCCGGATACGGATAGGATTGTCGGGCGTGAAACATCATCGCCATCTTCGGCCTGCGTGGCCCTTCGCCGTTGCCCTGTTCGGGGCGGCGCTGGGAGGGTGTCAGTCCGACGTTGAATTCCTTCAGCCTATCCAGCGTCTCATAACGGCCGACGCAACGGTTTGCGAACAGGCCCTGGCGCCCACATCGCCGCCGGCCTGGACAACGACTCCTTCCCACGCCGCCGATGTCCAGGAAGCCAGGGACCGGGGGTTGACCCTCGAGGAATGCGCATCCCTGACCGGCCGCGCCATCGAGGCCACGGCCGCTCCCTCCCAACCCAACCCTTATTCCCTGTTGTCCGAGAATGAGGTTTGCGGCGGCGCCGTATCCAGGGATTCATCGAAGCCGCTGCAGTGGGACCTCGGCGTCTCCGGTTCCCCTTACGTCGAGGAAGCCGAACGCCGTGGGCTGACGCTTCGGACCTGCGGCGACCTGCTGGGGCGCGGCGTCCAGGCCGAAACCAGGCCGTCCGAGCCGCCCCCATCACCGTCCCCGGCCGCCGCCATCGCCGAGCCGGCAGCTCCGAAAGCGGCGGTTTCGAGCCCGCTCATCGAGGAGATACAGGAAGCGCTGGTCCAACTTGGCTACCACCCGGGGAAAGTGGACGGCATTCCGGGACGGCGCACCCGCTCGGCGATACGCGCCTTCCAAAGGGACAACGGGGGCCCCGTCGACGGCCAAGGGACGGCGTCTGTCCTGGCGCGTTTGCAGGAGGCCGTGGCCCGGCAGGCCGAAATCCCGGCTCCCGCCATCGCCAGGATCGAGCCACCCGAGGACGCCGGCACCCCGGCCGTTATCGCCCCGGAGGTTCCCGATGGCGGGGAAGACGGCGCCGCGGGCGCCGACGACAAGACCGGCGAGGCCGTCCTGGGAAGCGACGTCGATGAAGTCAAGTGGTTCCGGGAACCCGCCGAACAGGGGGATGCCGCCGCCCAGTATTGGCTCGGCTACATGTACTGGAAGGGCGATGGCGTCCCGAAGGACGCCGCCGAGGCCGTCAAGTGGTTCCGGGCGGCCGCCGAGCAGGGGGATGGGGATGCCCAGTACCGTCTCGCCTACATGTACCGGAATGGCGAGGGGGTCGCCAAAAACGGCGCCGAGGCCGCCACCTGGTTCCGGAAATCCGCCGAACAGGGAAACCCCGCCGCCCAGCATCGCCTCGGCGATCTGTACAGGAGGGGCGCGGGCGTCGTGCGAAACGACGCCGCGGCCGTCAAGTGGTTCGGGAAATCCGCCGAGCAGGGAAACCCCGACGCCCAGTACAACCTCGGTTTCATGTATAGCGAAGGTCGCGGCGTCCGCAAGGACCTTGCCGAGGCCGTTGATTGGTTCCGAAAATCCGCCGAGCAGGGAGATGCCGACGCCCAGTACCGGCTTGGCGGCATGTTGGCTCGAGGAATGGGCGTTGAGAGGAATTACGCCGCGGCGGCCGGGTGGTTGCGAAAATCCGCCGAGCAGGGAAACGCCGCCGCCCAGCACGACTTGGGCCTGATGTACGCCAAGGAAACGGGTGTTCCCCGGGACCGCGTGTTGGCCTATATGTGGCTGCGATTGGCCGCCATGCAGGGTTTCGAGGAATCGAAAAAGAACCTCGATATCGTGGCCGGGGAAATGACTCCGGCCCAAATCGAAGAAGCCCGGGGGCGGGCAGGGAAGTGGATGGAAAAATAGTTTCCCGCTCCCCCCCGGAAGATAGCATTCATGCTTTGCACCCCATAATCGGATGCCCTAAGCAGGCGCGGCATGGTAGGCGGCGCTGCCTTCCGGCCTCGATGCGCGCGCGCCAATCCAATTCCGATCCGGGCTCGGCTAACCCATTGAAATATTGGTGGTGCAGGCAGTCTACAGCGAACTCGCCTCTGCGGAATTCCCTGATCAGCAGGGAAAATACAGGGAATTATTGCAAAAATGGTGTCGATCCGGGCCGATTTAGCCGTCTAACCAGCTGATATTCCTGTCTGTTTCCGAAAATTCCCTGCGCAACGAAACAGGGAAATTTTGAAGCCGAACAGGGAATTAATACCGAGAAACAGGGAATTGTCTGGTGGATCAGGGAAGCTCAGCTCGATTTGCGGCAGGTTCAAATCGGGGGCCTGCAACTGCTTTAATTTGCTATTGCTTTCTTCGAACTTAGAGCCCCAATCCGCTGTCTCTTAATCAGCGGGTCGTAGGTTCGAATCCTACTGCGCCCACCAATTAAAAAAATGGCTTAGCAAAGTAAGCGCTAAGCCGATTTTTCTTATAGCAACCACATAGCAACCACCGAATTTAGAAATAGGTGGGCCTAGAGGTGACCCGGTAGCAAAGGCCTTAGCCAGGATATCCTAATCCGCTCCTCGCGGGCGAGGAATCTTACACCTGCCGCGCCTGTCCGGTGAGCGTTTTGATGAACTACGCAGCATGGGCATTGAGGCCATCGGAGACATTCCGGACGATTTCCCGTTGAACGGAAACCAGGGCCGGATGCGTCAGGTTCACAAGGAGGATAGGGAATTCCTCTCCCCCGACCTTTGGAAGGCCTTGAAGGATTCTGGCCTGCCGGCGCTTACTACCTGGATTTCGAGACCGTGTCCCCGGCGATCCCTCTTTACCCGGGAACGTCCCCTTTTCAGACGATCCCTTTCCAGTGGTCCCTTCATCGCGTTAATCGGAACGGAAAGACCACTCACCGGGAGTTTCCCGCCGACGGAGGAACCGACCCGCGCCGGGAACTGGCCGAAAACCTGATATCGGCTGTTGGCAAGCGGCGCGTGGTGGCCAAGGTGGAATGGCATCCCGGCGAACTGTGTCCCCGTGTCGGCTTCATTGTCACCAACCTGTCCCGGCCAGCCGAGTGGGTGGTGGCCTTCTACAATCAAAGAGGCAAAGCGGAGCAATTTATCATGGAAGGCAAGAACGCGATCAAATGGACGCGGCTGTCGTGCCGCAAGTTCCGCGACAATGCCGTTCGGCTCCAGCTTCACGCCCTGGCCTATAACCGGGCCAACTTCATGCGGACACTGGCCTTGCCGAAGGAGGTGGAACACTGGTCTCTGACCACGTTGCGGGAAAAGCTGGTGAAGATCGATGCCTCGAACTCGCCGATCTCGGTTACCGAACGGTACGTCGTCAATTCCATCCCTCGCCCATGGAGTTTAAGATATCTGTGGATTCACATTACCATATTAGCTTAAATTAATACACAAGGGGGGAAACCGGCATCTTCAACAGCCAATCCGCCTGGCGATTCGTGAATCGGAT
>CAZWEZ010000088.1:0-15673 GCA_964632795.1 uncultured Thalassospiraceae bacterium
AGTCGCGGTCCAACTCCGGCGTTTCGTGGGCGTTGCGTATATGTAAGGAAAGCCGGTTGCCCGGCCCCAGGGTGGCGCCGGCGGTATAGGTGAAGGCCTGGAAGTAGGTGCCGTTGTCGCCGGCCGGTTCCAAGTCCAGCTCGGCGAACACCCCGGCGATGTAGTCGCCGGCCCGCCGCGCGCCGGGGCTGCCGGTCAGCCGTCCGGCCATCTCCACCGAGGCCAGGCGGGCGACGTGGCGGCGCACGGCGGCGGCCTCGATCGGCGCCACCTTGGCCGGCGGGGCTCTCCGCGCGGCGATCACGGCGCCGGGCGCGAGGCCCAGCCGGGATCTGATTTCGGCGTCGTTCCAATCGCCGGTGAAGATCTGCGAGAAGCCGTCCGCCGGCCGGCGCCGGGTCCAGGCCAACGTCCGGCCGTCGGGCGAGAAGGCGGCCAGGCCGTCGAAGCCCTTGCTGTCGGTGATCCGGACCGGCTCCCCGAGGCCTTTGGAATCGACCGCGTACAGCTCGAAGTTGGCGAAACCCTGGAGGCTGGTGGTGAACACGATGTAGTCGCCCGAGGGGTGGAAGAACGGCGCCCACGACATCATCCCCAGGCGGGTGATCTGTTTCTGGTCGCCGCCCTCGAGGTTCATGGTGAAGACCTCGGCGGTGGCCCCGCCCTCGGCGAACCGTCGCCACACGATCCTGGTTCCGTCGGCGCTGAAGAACGGCCCGCCGTCGTAGCCCGGGGCCTCGGTCAGCCGCCGCACGTTCGAGCCGTCGGCGTTCATGATGTAGATGTCCATCATGGTGGACTTGTCGCGTTCGAAGACCGCCGCCTGTTCGGCGCTCAGGGTGCCGCCATAGGCGTGGCGGTTGGAGGCGAAGGCGATCAGCCTGCCGTCGGGGGAGTACGAGCCCTCGGCGTCGTAACCCAGGGCATTGGTCAGGTTGACGGTGGCCTTTGTCTCCAGGTCGATCTCGTAGATCTCGTAGTGTTGGTCGAAGTCCCAGGTATAGCGGCGCTCCTTGCCCGAGGCGCGGAAGTCGAGCTCGGCGCGTTGCTTGGCGCGGGCCTCGGGGTCGTCGTGGGTCGAGGAAAACATCGCCTTGTTGGCCGACGGGTGGAGCCAGCCGCAGGTGGTCTTGCCGTGGCCCGGCGACAGCCGCTCGACCTCGCCGCTCCACAGGTCGAGCAGGTACATCTGGTAGAACGGGTTGCCCGGCTGGCGTTCGCTCTGGAAGATCATCCGCTGGCCGTCGGCCGAGAAATAGCCCTCGCCGGCCCGCTGGCCCGCGAAGGTGAGCTGGCGGATGTCGGACAGCACCGGCGTCTCGCCGCCCTGGACCGTCGCCGCCGCCAGCGCCAGCGCCACCGCCAGGACCGCAACCGCCTCAAGTCGGATCATGATCCGGGCCCCTGGGGTCGATGGGCAGCAGGGGAGCGACCTCGAACAGCTCCTCGGCCAGGGCCGCCGCCGACAGCAGCCCCGCCTCGCCGTCCGCCCGGCCGACCATCTGCAGGCCCACCGGCAGACCGTCGGCCGTGAAGCCGCAGGGCAGGGACAGCGCCGGACACCCGGTCAGGGTGATGGCGAAGGTGATGGCGAACCAGTCGATGTAGGTCTCGAAGGTATGGCCGTCGATCTCCTCGACGTAGCGCAGGTCGATGTCGAAGGGCGGGACGATGGTGGCCGGGCAGACCAGCAGGTCGTAGGTCGCGAAGAATTCACCGACCCGGGCCTGGAGCCGCCGGCGGGCGTCGGTGGCCCGCTCGATGTCGTCGCCGCTGAGCGCCAGCCCCTTCTCGATGTTCCACACCACCTCGGGCTTGAGAGCCTCGCGGTGGGCCTCCAGGGTTGGCTTCAAGTTGGCCGCGAAGTTGGCGGCGCGCAGGACCTGGAACACCTCGACGGCGTCCGACAGGTCGGGGTGGGCCTCCTCGACGGCGGCCCCCAGCTCGCCCAGGCGTTCGGCCGCCCGCCGGCAGATCGCCGCCACCTCGCCGTCCACCGGGCCGAGCCCGAGGTCGGGGCTGTAGGCGATCCGGGCCGGGGCGCGGCGCGCCGCCAGCGCCTCCTGGAACGACTCCCCGGGGGCCGGCAGCGACAGCGAATCGCGAGGATGGCGGCCGGCCATGGCGTCCAGCATCAGGGCCACGTCGCCGACCGTGCGGGCCATCGGTCCCGCTACCGAAAGGGTGTCCTCGGGCAGCAACTTCGGGCCCCGCGCGATCCGCCCGGCGCCGGGCCTGAGCCCGACCACCGAGCAGAAGGCGGCCGGGATGCGCAACGAGCCGCCGAGGTCGGAGCCGGTGGCCAGCCATGCCTGGCCGGCGGCCAGGGCGACCGCCGAGCCGCCCGACGAGCCGCCGCAGGTGCGCGCCGTGTTCCAGGGGTTGCGGGTCTTGCCGAAGACCTCGTTGAAGGTCACCGCGCCGGCCCCGAACTCGGGCGTGTTGGTCTTGGCGACGACCACCGCGCCACGCTTCTCCAGGGTCTCGACCAGGATATCGGAACTTCGCGGCACGTGGTCGGCGTGGATCGGCGAGCCATACGTCGTCCGCACCCCGGCCACGTCGACCAGGTCCTTGATCGCCACCGGCAGGCCGGCCAGCCAGCCGGGGTGTTCGGTCTCCGGTCCATCTCGGGGAATCCCGGCGGCGGCCTCGCGGGCCCGCTCGGCGCACACCGTGGGCACGGCGTTGAGGGCGCCGTCGGTGGCGGCGATGCGGGCCAGCGCCGCCTCGAGGGCCTCGATCGGCGTCACCTCGCCCCGGCGCAGCAGGTCCACCATCCGCCGGGCGCTCAACCGGTACAGGTCGTCCATGAGGATTATGTAATCCTCCCGGCGGCGAAAGGAAACGCGCCATTTGCAAACCCCCGGCGAATTGGTATTTGATGAACCATGGAGATGCCCGCCGGCCGCCTGTGCACCTTGGTATTAGCCCTGGTCGTGGTCCTGTCGTGGC
Source organism: uncultured Thalassospiraceae bacterium (assembly GCA_964632795.1). Classification (GTDB taxonomy): domain Bacteria; phylum Pseudomonadota; class Alphaproteobacteria; order Rhodospirillales; family 2-02-FULL-58-16; genus CAZWEZ01. The sequence continues at coordinate 2,956 of CAZWEZ010000088.1, forward strand.
CGGGTCCGGCGCCGGCCCAGCCGGAACTGGACCTGCCGATCCGCTGCACCCCGGGCAAGTCCTGCTGGATCGTCAACTACGTCGACCACGACCCCACCGACGGGGTGCGCGACTACGCCTGCGGCACGGCGACCTACAACGCGCCGCCGGAAAACCGCCACAAGGGAGTCGATTTCGCGATTCGCGACCTCTTGGCCATGCGCCGCGGCGTCGAGGTGCTGGCCGCCGCCCCCGGCACCGTGATCGGGGTCCGCGACGGCATGAAAGACGGCGGGATTGCGGGATCCGACGGCGTCGAGGCGGTCAAGGGACGGGAGTGCGGCAACGGGGTTCGCATCGACCACGGGGACGGGTGGACGATCCAGTACTGCCATATGCGGCTGGGCAGCATCATCGTCAAGGACGGCGAGCGGTTGGCCGCTGGCCAGCCCATCGGCCTGGTGGGACAGTCCGGGTTATCAGATTTCCCCCACCTCCACTTCCAGGTGGCGAGGGGCGAGAAAATAATCGATCCCTTCGTCGGCCTGGAGCGGAAAGAAAAATGCGGGCTCGGCGACAGGCCGTTGTGGAAGAACGATGTCCTGGACAAGCTCGAATACCGGCCGTCGGCCATCAACAACGCCGGCTTCGCCACCGATGTCCCCAAGGTCGAGGCGGTAAGGAACGGGCTGTATCGGATCGGCCGGGTTTCGCCCCTGGCCCCGGCGCTGTTGCTGTGGGTCGATATCTTCCGGGTGCACAAGGGTGACGAAGTGATCTTCCGCATCACCGGACCCGGCGGGCAGGTGCTGGAACACCGCAAAACCATCGACCGGGACTGGGCGCGGAGATTCCTTTTCGCCGGCAAGCGACGAAAGGGGAAGAGCTGGCCGCCGGGAAAATATCTCGGCGAAGTCCGTCTGATCCGCGAGAATGGGATCGAGGGGCGCGAGGAATATATGGTCCGCCGCGAGATCGTTCTTCGCTGAGCGCCGCCATAAATGGTGACTGTATATAGTTTTTTTGGGCTGTCCCGGCTAAGCAAACCGCTCAGCTAGGTTAGCCCCAAAAAAACTATATACAGTCACCATTTATGGCGGCGGCTGACCAGGCGCGGGGTGGCGCGCGGAGACCATGCCCGGCGGCCGGTTTTAGCATCCGCCGCCGGTTCCGGCGGCCGAGCGGCCCCCTCGCCGGTGAAGTCCTCGGCCCGGAACAGGGCGGCGCGATCGCCGCGGCTGCGCCAGCGGGCCTCGATCCTGCGCAGGGTGCGCTTGACCGTCGGGTGGCGGTCGGGCGGCTTGCGGCAGTCGAGCAGGTGGGCCCGGGCGATGACCCTCAGAGTCTTGACGATGGTCGTCACCCGGTGGCGGGGTTCGCACCAGCGCAGGTAGGCGGCCACCGTCCACGGGTGGGCCGGCAGCGCCCGCAGGCCGCGCCCCCGGCACCACCGCTCGAAGTCCCGCCACGCCTGTTCCCGGATCCGCCGGCCCACGTCTCTCCCCTTCACGGCGCAAGGTTTGAGGGATAAACATACCAGACAAACCTAGGAGTCCGCATCATGCGCCAGCACAGGATCGCCGCCATCCCCGGCGACGGCATCGGCACCGAGGTAATCGCCGCCGGCCTCGACGTCCTGGCCGCCCTGGCCGAGCTCGACGGCGGCTTCCGCCTCGAGGTCGAGAGCTTCCCCTGGGGCTCGGACTACTACCTGGAGCACGGCCGGATGATGCCCGAGGACGCGACCCAGCGCCTTCGCGCCTTCGACGCCATCTACTTCGGCTCCGCCGGCGATCCCCGGATCGCCGACCACATCACCCTGTGGGGCCTCCGGCTGGCCATCTGCCAGGGCTTCGACCAGTACGCCAACGTCCGCCCGTCGCGCCTGCTGCCGGGCATCGTCGGGCCGCTCGCCGGGCGGGCGCCCGGCGACCTCGACTGGGTGATCGTGCGCGAGAACACCGAGGGCGAGTACGCCGGGGTCGGGGGCCGCATCCACCAGAACCTGCCCGAGGAGGTCGGCATCGACGTTTCGGTGTTCACCCGAAGCGGGGTGCGCCGGGTCATGCGCTTCGCCTTCGAGCTGGCCGCGACGCGCGAGCGGCGGAAGCTGACCGTGGTCACCAAATCCAACGCCCAGCGCCATGCCATGGTGATGTGGGACGAGGTCCACGAGGAGGTACGCGCCGATTATCCAAACATCGAGTGCGACAAGATGCTGGTCGACGCCATGACCACGCGCATGGTGCTTAACCCGGCGTCGCTGGACACCATCGTCGCCACCAACCTGCACGCCGACATTCTCAGCGACCTGGCCGCCGCCCTGACCGGCTCCATGGGCATCGCGCCGACCGCCAACCTCAACCCCGAACGTGCCTATCCGTCGATGTTCGAGCCCATCCACGGCTCGGCCTTCGACCTCATGGGCCGCGGCATCGCCAACCCCATCGGCGCCCTGTGGACGGCGTCGATGATGCTCGAGCACCTGGGAGAGGCGGCTCCTGCGGGGCGCCTGATGGCGGCCATCGAACGGGTCACCGCCGAGGGCCGGACCCTGCCCGCCGACCTCGGGGGCAGCGCCACCACCGCCGAGGTCGCCGAGGCCGTTCGCAGGGCATTAGGCGACGTTGGCTGACGCAGGCCGCTGGACGGATCGCGTTCCGCCGCCGCCGCCCTCAGTTCTTCGACTTGTCGACCAGCCGGCCTTCGGCGATCCACGGCATCATGGCGCGCAGCTTCTCGCCGACCGCCTCCAGCGGGTGTTCGGCGGCGCGCCGGCGCAGGGCCTTGAACGAGGGCTGGCCGGCCTTGCATTCGAGCACCCACTCGCGGGCGAAGCGCCCCGATTGGATGTCGGCCAGGATGTCGCGCATGCGCTGCTTGACGCCCTCGTCGATGATCTTCGGGCCGCGCGTATGGTCGCCGTACTCGGCGGTGTTGGAGATCGAGTAGCGCATGTTGGCGATGCCGCCCTCGTAGATCAAATCGACGATCAGCTTGACCTCGTGGACGCACTCGAAATAGGCCATCTCGGGCTCGTAGCCGGCCTCGACCAGGGTCTCGTAGCCGGCCCGGATCAACGTCGTCAGGCCGCCGCACAGCACCACCTGCTCGCCGAACAGGTCTGTCTCGCACTCGTCGCCGAAGGTGGTGCCGATGACCCCGGAGCGCCCGGCGCCGATGGCGCAGGCATAGGCCAGTCCGATGTCGTGGGCGTTGCCGCTGGGGTCCTGGTGGATCGCCAGCAGGCTCGGCACCCCGGCCCCGCGCTGGTATTCGGAACGCACCGTATGGCCCGGACCTTTGGGGGCGACCATGAAGACGTCCATGTCGGGGCGCGGCTCGATCAGCCGGAAGTGGATCGAGAAGCCATGGGCGAAGGCGATCGCCGCCCCCTCTTTGAGGTTGTCGCGCAGATGGTCGCGGTAGAGGTCGGCCTGCAGCTCGTCAGGCGCCAGGACCATCAGCACGTCGGCCCACCTGGCGGCCGCCGCGGCCTCCATCACCTTGAACTTGGCGGCCTTGGCCTTGGCCCAGTTGTCGGAGCCGGGGAGTTCGGCGACGGTGATCTCCTTGACCCCGCTGTCGCGCATGTTGAGGGCGTGGGCGTGGCCCTGGCTGCCGTAGCCGATCACCGCCACCTTCTTGGACTTGATCAGATTGACGTCGGCGTCTCGATCGTAATAAACGCGCATGGTGGATTCCCTTCGAAATTGCTTTGGTATTACAGGGCGCCGGCGCCCCGGGCGATGGCGGCGACGCCGGTGCGCGAGACGTCGGCCAGCCCCAGCGGCTCCATGAGGCCGATGAAGGCGTCCAGCTTGGTGGTGTTGCCGACGATCTCGAAGACGAAGGATTCGTTGGTGCTGTCGACGACCCGGGCCCGGAAGATGTCGGCGATGCGGAGCGATTCGACCCGCTTCTCGCCGCTGCCCTTGACCTTGATCAGGGCCAACTCGCGCTCGACGTGGGCGCCCTCCACGGTCAGGTCGCTGACCTTGTGGACCGGCACCAGGCGTTCGAGTTGGGCCTTGATCTGCACGATGACCATCGGCGTACCCGAAGTGACGATGGTGATTCGCGACAGGTTCTGGCGCGCATCGACTTCGGCCACGGTCAGGCTGGCGATGTTGTAGCCGCGCCCCGAGAACAGGCCGATGACCCGGGCCAGGACCCCGGGCTCGTTGTCGACCAGGACGGCGATGGTGTGGAACTCGATGTCTTGACTGGTGGCGTTCAAATGATTGGCTCCAGGCTGGATGGTCTGTTCAGGCCAACACCGTGCCGTTGGTCCTGTCCTCTTCGGCCTCGGCCGGGCCGTCGGCGAACACCATCTCGTGGTGGGCGGCGCCGGCCGGGATCATCGGGAACACGTTCTCCTCCGGGTCGATCCTGAGATCGACCAGGACCGCTCCGTCGATGGCCAGCATCTTCTTGAGCACGGCGTTGACCTGGCTCGCCTTGTCGGCCCGCAATCCCTTGGCGCCGTAAGCTTCGGCCAGCTTGACGAAGTCCGGCTGGGCCTCCATCCGGCTTTGCGAATAGCGGCCCCCGTAGAACATCTTCTGCCACTGGCGGATCATTCCCATGTAGCCGTTGTTGAGGATCAGCACCTTGACCGGCAGGCGGTGCTGGCACATGGTCGACAGCTCCTGGATGTTCATCTGGATCGAAGACTCGCTGGTCACCAGCACGACCAGCGAGTCGGGGTGGGCGATCTGCGCCCCGAGGGCGGCCGGCAGGCCGTAGCCCATGGTCCCCAGCCCGCCCGAGGTCAGCCACCGGTTGGGTTTCTCGATGGCCAGGTACTGGGCCGCCCACATCTGGTGCTGGCCGACGTCGGTGGCGAAGTAAACGTCGCGTTCACGGGTCAGCTCGCGCAGCCGTTCGAGGACGTACTGGGGCTTGGCCAGCTCGCCGCCCCTCTTGTAGGCCAGGCTCTTGCGCGACCGCCAACCCTCGATCTTGCGCCACCAGGCCTCCAGGGCCTTGGCCTCGGGGCGGGCCTGGGACGACTTCCATATCTTGATCATGCTTTCGAGTACGTGGGCGACGTCGCCGACCACGGCGACGTCGACCAACACGTTCTTGTTGATCGAAGACAGGTCGATGTCGATGTGGATCTTCTTGGCCTCGGGCGCGAAGCCGTCCAGCCGGCCGGTGACCCGGTCGTCGAAGCGCGCCCCGATGCAGACCATCAGGTCGCACTCGTGCATCGCCATGTTGGCCTCGAACGTGCCGTGCATGCCGCACATGCCGAGGAACCGCGAATCCGAGGCCGGCAGGGCGCCCAGCCCCATCAGGGTCAGGGTGCACGGGAAGCCGGTCATCCGGGCCAGTTGGCCGAGAAGCTGCGAGGCCGCCGGCCCCGAGTTGATGACCCCGCCCCCGCAATAGAGGAGCGGCCGCTTGGCCGCCGCCATCAGCTTGACCGATTTCTCGATCGCCTTGATGTCGCCCTTGACCTTGGGCCGATAGCTGCGGTGTTCGACCTGATCGGGCGGCAGGTAGGGGCCGTGGCCGACGATGACGTCCTTGGGGACGTCGATCACCACCGGCCCCGGACGCCCCTTGGTGGCGACGTGGAACGCCTCGTGGAAGGTCCGGGCCAGCGCCCCGACCTCCTTGATCAGGTAGTTGTGCTTGGTGCACGAGCGGGTGATGCCGGTGGTGTCGGCCTCCTGGAAGGCGTCGTTGCCGATCAACTGGGTCGGCACCTGGCCGGTGATGCAGACGATGGGGATGCTGTCCATCAGGGCGTCGGTGAGGCCGGTGACGGTGTTGGTGGCGCCGGGCCCCGAGGTCACCAGGACCACCCCTGGCTTGCCGGTGGACCGGGCGTAGCCCTCGGCGGCGTGCATGCAGCCCTGTTCGTGGCGGGTCAGCACGTGGCGAATCCGGTTCTGCTTGAACAGCGCGTCGTAGAGGGGAAGGGTGACCCCCCCGGGATAGCCGAAGATCACCTCCACGCCTTGGTCGGTCAAGGCCTTGAGAATGATTTCCGCCCCCGATAACTGGTCGCTCGACATCGCCGTCGTTCCCTTTCCACGAATATCCCAGGTCCGGCCCAGGACACCAGCGTCGGGGCGCGGAGAACCGGCAACCTAGTCTTTCAGGTCTGCCCGGTCAACACAAACTGCCGAATAAATGAAAAGATTACCGGGCGGATACTTTCCGAATATTGCGCGGAAATCACTTTCGCTCCGGCCATCCGGTTGCGCAGCCAGGTGAGCTGCCGTTTGGCGTAGTTGCGGCTCGCCCGGCGGCCCTTGTCGCGGGCCTCGGCGAGGGTGATTTCGCCCTTCAGGTGGCGGCCCAACTCGGGCATTCCGAGGGCCTTGAGGAGCGGCAGGCCGGGATCCAGGCCCAGGTTCTCCAGCGCCGCCACCTCGTCCAGCGCGCCGCCGCCGACCATCGCCTCGAAACGAGCGTCGATGGCCGCGTACAGGGCCTCGCGGGGCGGCATGAGAACCAGGAACTCGAGCCGCGCCCCCGGCGGCGGGCCGGGGCGGGCCGGATCGCCTTGCCAGTCCGACAACGCCCGGCCGGTGGCCCGGACCACTTCGAAGGCGCGGACTAGGCGTTGGCCGTCGCCGGCCTCGATGCGTCCCGCCGCCTCGCCGTCGAGTTCCCCCAGGCGGCGGCGAAAGGCCTCCCCGCCCAGGCGGCGGTGGAGGTCGCGGGCCTCGGCGCGCACGGCCTCGGGGATCTCGGGGATCGCGGCCAGGCCGTCGCGCAGGGCCTCCAGATAGAGCCCGCTGCCCCCGACCACGATCGGCAGCCGCCCGGCCCGCTCGGCGGCGGCGATCTCGGCCCGCGCCATTTCCAGCCAGCGCCCCGCCGAACAGGCCTCGGCGGCCGGCAGCACCCCGTACAGGCGGTGGGGAACCCGTCGCTCGTCCTCAGCCGAGGGACGCGCCGTCAGCACCCTGAGCTCCCGATATACCTGCATCGAATCGCCGTTGATCACGGTGCCGGCGAAGGCCCCGGCGACGTCCATGGCAAGGCTCGACTTGCCGCTGGCGGTCGGCCCGGCGACGACCAGCACGGGATAGGAGGCGTCCATGGTCAGGGTTTGGCGTTCAACCGCCGAAGTTCGCCGGCGTGGTCCCAAGGAGTTCCGGTGACATGATACTTAATTGCCTCTCCGGTGAGATTTCGGTGTCAGGTTTTTCTCATGGCACGATTGGCGCGGCTGGCGGCGCCGGGCATTCCTCATCATGTGACCCCAATTAAGTATCATGTCACCGGAACTCGAAAAGGAGCGCTATGAACGGAAACGGCGGCGGCGGCGGTCACCGGTTGCGGGCCGCGCCCCGGTTCATGGCCGGACTGATGGGAGAGCGCGAAGATTTCGGCGCGCCGTAGGTTTTCGCGATGGACTTCGCACCTTTCACGTTGGGGACGGCGCCGCTGGCCTCTGCCCGGCCGCTTTGGGTCCTGTCGGCGGCGGCCCGCTTGCCGGTTTTTCTACCGCCGGGCTTCCGGTTCGGGCGCTTGTTTTTGGGCATGGCCTTTCTCCGTCGGTTGATATGTCCCCGCCCCAGGGTACCCCCTGGAACGGATAATGCAACCCGGCCGTTGGTTCCGGTGAGGTTCCGGTGATAGGTTCCGGTGACATGATACTTAATTGTCTCTCCCACTCCCCTGTGTCAGGTTTTTCTCATGGCACGATTGGCGTGGGTGGTGGCACCGGAAGTAAGTTCGCGCTTCGCGCGTTTCGTGGGTCAGGGGCCGGGCGGGTTTGGGTCCTACCCGGCGGAGCCGGAGGAGGGGGGGTCGGGGTCGTCGTCCCAGCCCTCTTCGGGGACCGGGTGTTGGCTGATCCAGGCGTTCAGCTTCTCGACGTGTTCGGCCTCCTCAGCGGCAAACTCGCCGGCCAGCTTGCGGACCTCGGGGTGGGGGGAGCTCTCGGCCACCGCGGCGTAGAATTTCTGGGCCTGGATCTCGGCGTCCCGCGCCATGTCGAGGGCGTGGTAGGGCCTCATCATGTAGTGGACGTTGTCGATGTTCGCGGTCTCGGGGGCCTCGCCGTCGCCCCACTTGAAGTCCCACGGCGCGATCTTGGGCAGTTCCAGGCCTTCGGCGCGGGCCAGGATCTGTTCGGCGTGCCTGTGGCCCGAGCGGGCCAGGTCGTGGAACAGTTCGGCGACCTCGTGGTTGTGGTGCATCTCCATGGAGCTGGCCATCTCCTCGTAGTGCTCGGCCGCCTCCAACTCGAGGGCGTGGGCGTGGGCCAGGAATTCCTCCAGCGTCTCGATGGCCTCGGAAGGCGAAGGGGTACGGTTGGCCTTATCGGTCACGGCGGGCCCTCCCTGTCGGTCCCAGCGGTTTTTTCCCGGCGCCTTCGGGGCTAGTGTCCTGGATCAGACATATGGCACCCATACGATCGCCTTTCCCGCCTCCTCGGCAGGAAGGCGCGCGCCGGCGATGCCGGCACATCTCCAAGCGCGCCTGACGCCCCGAGGAAGCGGGAAAGGCGACCCGAAGGGCGGCTTTCCGAGTTCACCGGCGGCGTTGCGAGGCGCTTGTGATGTCCCGGCATCACGGCGCGCCACGCGCCTGGCCGGGTGAACTCGGAAAGCCGTCGTATGGGTACCATATGTCTGATCCAGGACACTAGGTTCCGTCCAATATACATAGTTCGCATCCGGATGGGGAGCCCCTTCCGAAGCGCCGCCCGGTCAGCCGTCGCGCTGGGCGCTCACCAGGCTCCTCAGGGTCTCGAGGTCGACGGCCCCGGGGATCAGGGTGTCGCCGATCACGAAGCTCGGCGTGCCGTCGATCCCGAGGGCAGCGGCGAGCGCGAAGTTGCCTTGCAGGACCTCGTCGATGCCGGGATCGGCCATCGCCTGGCGCAGGGCGCCGATCTCGACGCCGACCTCGGCGGCGAACGTCATGACCCGCTTCTCTCCAAGGGTGCCCTTGGCCGCCATCATGGCGGAGTGGAAGGTGAAGTACTTGGCCGGGGCGAGACGCCACACGGCCAGCGCGGCGCGCGCCGCGAACAGCGAATCCTCGCCCAGAATGGGATATTCCTTGAACACGTAGCGGACATCGGGATCGCTGTTCAGCATCTCGACCACCGACGGGAAGACCCGCTTGCAGTAACCGCAGCGGTAGTCAAAGAACTCGACGACGGTGACGTCGCCCTGGGGATTGCCGGCGACCGGCGAGGCCGGGTCGTCTTCCAGTTGGCCGCGGCGTTCGGCCAGTGCGGTCTTGATCCGGTTCTCCTTCGCGGCCTCCTGTTTGCTCCGCAGCGCCGCGATGGCCTCGACGACGACTTCCGGATGGTCGCGCAGGTACTGGCGGACCACCTCTTCGACCCCGTGCTTCAGGGTCGGGGTCAGGGCGACGGCGGCCAGGGCCAGCAGGCCGGCCGCGGCGAGCAGGACGATGAGGACGCGAACGGTTCCGCCAACAATCATCGGGGGGGGTCTCCGGGGGGCCTTGTGGCCGACCGCGGCATGATGCGTCAGCCGCCGGTCGGGCACAAGGCCCCCGATTTAATGGTGACTGTATATAGTTTTTTGGAAGCGGTTAACCGTTGCCAAAAAACTATATACAGTCACCATTAAATCGGACCGGTTGGTTTCCTCCATGACGTCTACCTGGAGAGCACGATATCCGAGACGTAGGCGGCGCTCGGCGGCCGCTCGCCGGCGGCCGCCGCGGCGATGCCGATGTAGACCACCTGGACCCGGCCCAGGTCGTCGCCGGGCCAAACGAGGGCGTAGAGATGGGACAGATCGACGGTCTCCAGCCACCACAGGTCGTTGTTCTCGCGCCCGCCCCGCGCCGTGTAGAGGGGGGCGGCGTTGGGCCTGTCGCCGGACAGGGTCATGGTGCCCCGCCGCAGCGCCGAATCCCCCCACACGATGGCCAACGCCCGGTCGTGGGGCGGCAGCGCCGAGCCCAGCCAGGCGAAGGGCTGGCTCCCCCAACTGCCGCTTTCAGGATTGCCGCCGAAAAAGCCGACCACCAGGCGCACCGGATGGGCGCCGGCGCCGTGGGGTTCGACGTTCCACCCCCAGCTCAGGTAGGGGGTGGCCAGCAGCATCGCCTGGGTCCGGCGGACGACCACGAAGCTGTCCTCGCCGTTGCTCACCCTGAGCGCCGGGACGCCGTTCTCGACGACCACCGAGAGATGGGCCTCGAAGGCCTTGCCGGCGCCCTCCAGCGCCCAGTCGGCGGGCAGGATCCCCGAGGAGAAGCGCTCCAGGGCGTCGAGGACCTCGAGCCGTCCCTCGGGTTCCACCGAGACCCTTTCGACGGCGCACCCGGCGAGCAGGAGCAGAACGGCGAACAGGCCACTCGTGCACTGGCTCATTCCAGGGCGGTCATTTCTGTTTCATGTTTTCGGCCGCCTGCAGGATGTCCTGGGCCTGCAACCAGCCGCTGGAGCCCTCGGCCAGCAGCTTTCCGGCCCGCCCGGCGTGGTGGAGGGCGTCGGCGCGAATTCCCTTGAGCATGGCCTCCTCGGCCAGGGCCAGGGAACTCTGCCCCATCCGGCCCTGGCGGCCGTAGGCGATGGCCAACTGGCGCCAGGTGAACGAGGAATCGGACTCCAGTTGCAGGGCGGCGCGTAGGTTGGCGACGGCCGACTCGAGCAGTTCCGCATCGTTGATCTCCAACTGGACCTGGGCCAGCTCCCGGCGCAGCAGGGCCGAGTTGGGCAACAGCCTGACCGCCGTCCGGTAGGACTCCAGGGCCTCGGCGGGGCGGCCGTTCTCGTACAGCATCTGGCCCTTCAGTTCGTGGAAGAAAGGGTCCTCGGGATAGTCGGCGATGAGCCCCTCGATCAACGGCAGCGCCCGGGCCAGGTCCGGCTTGCGGTAATAGGCGACGGCCCTGGCGTAGCGCGCCTCGAGGCTGGTGTCGGAAGGGCCGTAGCGGCGCAGGGTGAGGGCGATCGGCTCGAGGAAGGCGTGGAGCTTGGCCCGCATCCGGCGGTGGCGCTCCTGGAGGTCGGCGGCGGGCGGGCGCTCGGTGTTGGGCGAGCGCGACAGGTGGTCGCGGAGGAACGATATCCGCTCGCGGCTCAGCGGGTGGGTGCGCACGTAGGGGTCCTGTTGCTTGACGCTCAACAGTTCCTGGTCGCCGAGGATCTCCAGGAATTCGAGGAGCCCCCGGGCCGACTGGCCGGTGGCGTCCAACAGCCCCAGCGCCGCCTGATCGGCCGCCGATTCCTGGGTCCGGCTGTACTTGAGCAGCGAGCGCCGACCCATCTCCTGGCCGCCCATGATGATCGCCGTGCCGATGTCGCCGCGCCCGGTGGCGATCATCGCGGCGCCGCCCAGGACGTAGGCCAGGATGTTTTGGGCGCTGGTGTTCTCCAGTTCGGCATGGGTCCGCGACAGGTGGCCGCCGGCGATATGGCCGGTCTCGTGGGCGATGACCCCGATCACCTGGCCGGCGTGCTCGCTGCGCATCAGCAGCCCGGTATTGATGAACAGCTTCTGGCCGCCGGCGACGAAGGCGTTGAGCGACGAATCACGGACCAGAAAGATCCTGATCGCCGAGGGTTCGAGATGGGCCGCTTTGAACAGTGGCGCCGCATAGGCGCGGATGGTATTTTCGATCTCGGCGTCGCGAATGAACGATATCCCCTTGGCCAGGGGGGTCTCCGGCCCGACCAGGAACGCGGCGGCAAACACGAACACGGCGATCGAACGGGACATGCATCTCAACAAGGTTCTCGACCTCATCGTTCCAGGCCAACCTAATGCCGGTGGTGGGTGGCGTCAATTGACGGCCTTGGCCCCGGCCTTGGCCCTGACTCTGTCCCTCGCCCTGGCCGCCTGCTCGTCGGACGACGACGCCGGGCAGGGAGTCATCGGCTACGTCGAGGGTTTCCTGGGCGGGGTCGCGGCCGACGAGCCGTGGGCCGCGCAGATCGGCCGCGACGCCCTGTCGGCGGGCGGCAACGCGGTCGACGCGGCGGTCGCCGTCTACTTCGCGCTGGCGGTCTCCAAGCCGTCCTCGGCCAGCCTCGGCGGCGGCGGCGTGTGCATCGTCCACGACAACCCGAGCAATTCCACCGAAGCCCTGGACTTCCTGGCCGGGGTGCCGCGGGTGGTGGCGCCGACGGCGACCCGGCCCAGCGCCGTTCCCGGCAACCCACGCGGGTTCTACGCCCTCCACGCCAAGTACGGGCGCCTGCGCTGGGCCCAGTTGGTGGCGCCGGCCGAGAAGCGGGCCCGCTTCGGCCTCCAGGTCTCGCGCTCCCTGGCCCGCGACCTGGCGCCGCTCGAGCAGGCCTTGATGGCGGAAGCCGAGACCCGCCGCGTCTTCTCCCGGCCCGACGGCGGGGGGCTGGTCGGGGAAGGCGACTTCCTGACCCAGCTCGACCTGTCGGCGGTGCTGAGCCGGATGCGCGCCAAGGGGCCGGGGGACTTCTACAACGGCCTGATGGCCACGCAACTGGTCGCCGCCGTCGCCGAGGCGGGCGGCTCGTTGGCCATCGAGGACCTGCGCGGCTATTCCCCGGTGTGGCGCGACACGATCAAGGTCCCGTTCGCCAACGCCACCGTCCACTTCGTCCCGCCCCCGGCGGCGGCCGGCGCGGTGGCCGCCCAGATGTGGGCCATGCTGACCGCCGAGGACCGCTACGAGGACGCCGGACCCGGGGAGCGCAACCACCTGTTGGCCGAGGCCGCGATGCGCGCCTTCGCCGACCGCGGGCGCTGGCTGCGCGACGACGGGACCAGCGCCGTCGCGCCGGACCGCCTGGCCG
>CAZWEZ010000089.1:0-13908 GCA_964632795.1 uncultured Thalassospiraceae bacterium
CCGAGAGCACACGTAGCGCGGCGGCGTGGACTCGCCCGCACTCCTCCTCGGTGATGGGGAAATTGGAGCCGACCAGTTTTCCGGTGAAACCTTTCATGACCGTGTCCCGTTTCTTGGTTGCGCGTCCCAGGCGGCCAGTCTGGCACGGTCTCCGGGTTAATCAAATTAACAATTTTCTTGCCACAAGATAGCGTGTATCTATGCATGGGAGACGGCACCATGCTTCGCTTCACCCTTCGCCAGCTCGAGTACTTCGTGACCGCGGCCGAATGCGGCAGCGTGGCCAAGGCGGCGGCCCGGCTCAACGTCTCCCAGCCCTCGGTGTCCAACGCCATCGCCAAGCTGGAGGGCCACTGCGGGGCCCAGCTGTTCATCCGCCACCATGCCCAGGGAATCTCGCTGACCCAGGTCGGGCGGCGGATCGTCGTCGACGCCCGCGGCCTGCTGCGCCACGCCAGGGAACTGCAACGCAACGCCGAGGCGGCCGGCGGCCTGATCGGCGGCGAGCTCGAGCTGGGCTGCTTCGTCACCCTGGCCCCGGTCTTCATGCCGGTGCTGATCACCGAGTTCTCCAAACTCCACCCCGAGGTCGAGATCAAGCTCAAGGAGGGCCTCCAGGACGAGCTGGTGGCGGGGCTGGTGTCGGGGAAATTCGAACTGGCGTTTCTCTACGACCTGGAACTGCACGAGGGTATCGAGGTCGAGACCCTGGCCTCGTTCCAGCCTTACGTCCTGTTGCCGGACGACCACAAGCTGGCCCGGCAGCGGAAGATCTCGCTGGACAGCCTGCGTGACGAGCCGCTGATCCTGCTCGACGTCCCGCCCAGCCGCAACTACTTCATGGGGCTGTTCCGGAGCGCCGGGATCGAGCCCCGGATCGCCTTCTCCTCGCCCTCCATCGAGATGGTCCGCGGCCTGGTCGGTTCCAAGCGGGGGTACTCGCTCCTCGTCACCCGGCCCTACGGCGACCGCTCCTACGACGGCCGCCGGATCGTCGCCCGGCCGATCGCCGACAAGGTGGCGGCGGGCGACGTCTGCCTGGCCCGGCTCGGGCAAACGCGGCCGACCCGCCTGATGGACGCCTTCTCCGACTTCTGCCGGCAGTGGTTCTCCCGCTACCGGCCGGCGGGGTTCCCCCACGGCGGGGCGCCATAGCCGCAGCCTATTCAAAAGCAAGAAACTAGGTATTTTGTTTTGTTCCGGTTTCATGGAATCATGACCGCAAGCGGGAAACCGCGCCCCTTCTCGAAAGCGTCACCGGCATGACCTCGGCTTTGATGGTTGGCATCGACATCGGCGGCACGTTCACGGATATGGTCGTCATCGACCCGGCGACCGGGGACGTGCGCTCGGCCAAGGTGCGCTCGCGGCCCGAGGACCCGGTGCGGAGCGTCGAGGCCGCCTTCCGGGCGCTCGGCATCGGCTGGGCGGACGTCTCCAACCTGATGCACGGCACCACCATGGCCACCAACGCCATCGTCGAGGGCAACCTGGCCCCGGTCGCCCTGGTGGCCAGCGAGGGCTTCAGCGACACCATCGAGATCGGCCGCCAGAACCGCCGCGAGCTCTATCACCTGGAGGTGACGCCCAAGCTGGAGCCCCTGGTGCCGGCGGAGCGCCGCCTCGAGGTGGCCGAGCGGGTCGATGCCGAGGGTACCGTGAAGCGGCCCCTGGAGGTGGCCGAGGCCGAGCGGGTGGCCGGCGAGGTGGCGGCGCTCGGCGTCGAGGCGGTGGCGATCGTCCTCCAGCACAGCTACGCCTATCCCGACCACGAGAACCTGCTGGCCGAACGGCTGGCGGGCGTGGTGCCCCATGTCGTGTGCTCGCACGCCATCAACCCCGAGCCGCGGGAGTACGAACGGACCAATTCGGCGGTCCTCAACGCCGCCCTGATGCCGCTGGCGGCGGGCTATCTGGACCGCCTCCAGGAACGCGCCGGCGCTTCCACGGTGGTCCATCTGTTCCATTCCGCCGGCGGCATGGCGTCGATCGAGGCGGTCAAGGAACGGCCGCTGGCCCTCGCCCTGTCGGGCCCGGCGGCCGGCGTCGCGGCGGCCGCCGGGCTGGCCTCGTCGCTGGGCATCGAGGCCGCCATCGGCTTCGACATGGGCGGCACCACCACCGACGCCTCGATCATCCTCGACGGCCAGGTCCGGATCGGCTCCAACCAGCGTCTGGCCGGGCGGCCGGTCCGCCAGTTGATGGTCGCCGTCGAATCGATCGGCGCCGGGGGCGGCTCGATCGCCCGCATCGACGGCCAGGCGATCCGGGTCGGCCCCGACAGCTCGGGCGCCGACCCCGGGCCGGCCTGCTACGGGCTGGGCGGCGACCGGCCGACGGTGACCGACGCCAACCTGGTGCTCGGCTACCTCAACCCCGAGCGGGTGCTGGGCGGCACCGTCAAGCTCGACGCCGCCAAGGCGCTGGCCTCGGTGGGGGGCATCGCCGAGGCCTTCGGGGTCCCGGTCCACGAGGCGGCGCTGGGCATCCACCGCATCGCCAACGCCTCCATGGCCCGGGCCCTGCGCCGGGTCACCGTCGAACAGGGCGTCGATGCCCGGACCTGCGCCCTGATCGCCTTCGGCGGCGCCGGCCCCATGCATGCCGTGGCCCTGGCCCGCGAGTTCGGGATCGCCCGGGTGGTGGTGCCGGGGTTCTCCAGCGTGCTGTCGGCGCTGGGCTGCCTGACCGCCGAGCTCAGCTACGCCGAGCAGCACGCGGTCCATGTCGCCAGCAGCCACTGGGACGGCGACCGGCTGGAGGCGGTCCAGGGCGACATGTGCCGGCGGCTGCTGTCGCCGCTGCTGGCGGCCGGCGTCGAGATTGGGCAGATCCAGGTCGACCGCGTCGCCCTGATCCGTTACGCCGGGCAGAGCGATTCACTCGAGGTCCCGATCACCGTCCCGGCCGACCCCGAGCTCCTGGGCGCCGAGTTCAAGCAGCGCCACCAGCGCGTCTACGGCTTCGCCACCGACGAGCCGTGGGAGGTGGATACCCTCAGGATCACGGTCAGCGGCCCGGCCTTCCAGGAGCTGGGCGACTTCGCCTCGGTCCAGGGCGACGTTCCGCCGACCCCGATCGCCATGACCCGGTGCTGGTTCGACGCCGACGGCCCCGTCGAAACGCCGCGCTACGGGCGCCACACCCTGTGTCCGGAGCTCGACGTCGGCGGGCCGGCGATCATCGAGGACGAATGGTCGACGATCGTCGTCGATCCCGGTTCGACGGCGCGGATCGACGACCGGGGCAACCTGTTCATCGAGGTCGGAGGGGCTCCATGAGCGGCCGCGTCGATCCCTTCCTGGTCGAGGTCATCCGCAACGCGATCACGGCGATTGCCGAGGAGATGTCGCTGATGGTCATGCGCTCGGCCCGTTCGCCGCTGCTGCGCGAGGCCGGCGACCTGTCCTCGGCGCTGACCGACGCCGAGGCCGGGCTGATCGCCCAGGGCCGCGACATCCCGGCCCACCTGGGGGTGATGGGCTCGACGGTGAGGGAGTTCCTCAAAAGGGTGCCGGCCGAACGGCTGGCCCCGGGCGACGTGTGGTTCCTCAACCTGCCCGAGGTCGGCGGCAACCACCTGCCCGACGTCAAGGCGATCCGCCCGGTGTTCTTCGAGGGCGAACTGATGGCCTTCGCGGTCAGCCTCGCCCACTGGGCCGACATCGGCGGCGCCCGGCCCGGCAGCTACGTGCCGGACGCCCGGGACGCCTGGCAGGAGGGGTTGCGGATTCCGCCGCTGCGCCTCTTCGCCGCCGACGGCCCCGACCGCGAGAAGCTGGACCTGGTGCTGGCCAACGTCCGGGGCGCCGAGGAGCGCGAGGGCGACATCCTGGCCCAGATGGCCTCGACCCGCTCGGCCGACGAACGGCTCCAGGAGGTGTTCCGGCGCTTCGGCGCCGAGACCGTCAAGGGCGCCATCGTCGACCTTCACGACCACTCCGAGGCCGAGATGCGCACCGCCCTGCGTTCGCTGCCCAGCGGCACCTACCGGGGCGAGGACTTCCTCGACCACGACGGCGTCGGCGATACGCCGATCGCGGTGCGGGTGCGGATCGACATCGGCGACGGCGAGGCGACGTTTGATTTCAGCGATACCGCCGACGCCGCCCAGGGTCCCCTCAACGCGACCCCGTTCACCACCGCCGCCTCCGTGTTCTACGCCCTCAAGGCGATCGCCGCTCCCGATGTCCAGCCCAACGCCGGCTGCGCCCGCCCGGTGACCATCGTCACCCGGCCCGGCTCGCTGCTCAACCCGCCGCTGGATCGGCCGGTGGTCGGGGGCAACCACGAGACCTCGCAGCGGATCGTCGACGCCATCTTCAAGGCCCTGGAGCCGGTGATCGGCGAGCGGCTGACGGCCGGCGGCTCGACCACCTCGGGGCTGCTGCTGTTCAGCGGCATTGATCCGCGCACCGGCAAGTGGACCACGCTTTACGAGGTCCACGGCGGCGGCGAGGGGGGGCGCCACGACCGCGACGGGATGCCGGCGGTGCGCCCGCACATGTCCAACGTCATGAACACCCCGGCCGAGGTGATCGAGATCAACTACCCGCTGATGGTCGAACGCCAGGCGCTGCGCGCGGGTTCGGGGGGCGCCGGGGCGCACCGGGGCGGCGACGGCCAGGTCCGGATCTACCGGGTCACCGGGCCCGAGGTGTGGCTGACGACGATGGTCGATCGCTGTGTGGTGCCGCCGTACGGCCTGCTGGGCGGCGAGCCGGGGGCGCCGTTCCGGATCACCCTCGAGAGGGCCTCGGGCGAGACCGTCCGGCTTTCGGGCAAGACCCACGTCCGGCTTGTCGAGAACGACCGGGTGATCATGGAAACCAGCGGCGGCGGCGGCTTCGGCCCCCCCGCCCGATGAATGCGAAGGGAAGGCGATGAGACTGGACAGCAAGAAGGCGATTATCTTCGGCGCCGCCCAGGGAATGGGCGCCACCATCACCGAGACCGTGGCCGGCGAAGGCGCCGACATGGTGCTGATGGCCCGCACCCCGGGCCCCATCGAGGAGATGGCCGACAAGGTGCGGGGCATGGGGCGCCAGGCCGAGGCGATCCAGGCCGACATGACCGACGAGGACCGGGTCGCCGACGCCGTCGCCCGGGCCAAGGCGTTCCTCGGCGGGCGGATCGACATCCTGATCAACGCCGCCGGCGCCACCGGCCCCATCGAGACCCCGCTGTGGGAGATCGACGGCCAGGCCTTCGCCGACGTGCTGACCAAGAACGTGCTGGGCGTGTTCCTGGTCATGAAGCACGTGATACCGACCATGATCGACCAGAAATACGGCAAGATCGTCACCATCGGCGGCGCCTCGGGGATGCGCGGCTACCGCTACCGGGCCGGCTACTGCTCGTCCAAGTGGGCGGTCCGCGGCCTGACCCGGACCGCGGCGCTCGATGTCGGCGAGCACAACATCAACGTCAACGTCATCATGCCCGGCATCGTCGAGACCCCGCGAATGGACAAGCTGTGCCGCGAGAAGGCCAAGGCGCGGGGCTGGACCTACGAGGAGGTCTACGCCGAATACGTCGAGGAGATGGCGCTGAAACGAATCACCACGCCTAAGCACATCGCCAACGCGGTGATCTTCCTGGCCAGCGACGAATCCGAGAACATCACCGGCCAGGAGTTCGTCATCGACGGCGGATGGGCGGTCTAGGAGGAGACAGACGATGCTACCACCTTTCGAACTGCTGCAACCGGCGACCCTGGCCGACGCCCTGGCGGCGCTCGCCGAGGGCGGCGTCCCATTGGCCGGGGGCACCAACATCTTTCCCGACATCCGCTTCCGGGGCCAGGCCGACGGCCGCCTGGTCGCCCTGGGGCTGATCGAGGAGTTGCGCCGCATCGACCATTCGAAGGACCGGGTGACGATCGGCGGGCGGACGACGATCAGCGACCTCCTCGACGATCCCAAGATGGCGGACGCAGCGCCGTCGCTGGTCGCCGCGGCGCGGCTCTTCGGCGGGGCCATGGTGCGCAACGTGGCCACCGTCGGCGGCAACATCTGCTACGGCTCGCCGGCCGCCGACACCGTGCCGCCTCTGCTGTCGCTGGACGCCGAGGTCACCCTGACCGGCGCCGGGGGCGAACGGACGATGGCGCTGGACGATTTCCTGATCGATTACAGGAAGACCGCGCTGGCCCCCGGCGAGATTCTCAAGTCCGTCTCCTGGACGCCGCCGGCGGCCAACGCCGCCAACCTGTTCTACAAGCTGGGGCTACGCAAGGGCGACGCCATCACCGTGGTCGGGATCGCGGTGACGGTGGCCGCCGAGGACGGCATCTGCACCGTCGCGCAGATCGCCCTGGGGGCGGTCGCGCCCAGGGTGCTGCGGGCCACGGACGCCGAGCGGATGCTGGCCGGCCAGGCCCTGAGCGCCGAGCTGATCGAGGCGGCGGCCCGCTCGGCGGTCGAGATCAGCCGGCCGATCGACGACGTCCGCGCCTCGGCCGACTACCGCCGCCACACCACGGGCGTGCTGGTCGCACGCCTGTTGAGCCAGGCCTGGGAGGAGGTCGGACCATGACCGGCGCAAGAAAGGAAAGCCCGATGCCGATCGAGAAAACGGTGATCCTGAACGTCAACGGCCGCCGCCACGAGTTCAGCGTCCCGGCGCATCGCACCCTGCTCGAGGCGCTCCGCGATCTCGACTACGTGGAGGTCAAGTGCGGCTGCGAGAAGGGCGACTGCGGGGCCTGCGCGGTGCTGCTCGACGGGGTGGCGATCGACAGCTGCCTGACCCTGGCCTGGACCGCCGACGGGGCGTCGGTGACCACGGTCAAGGGCATCGGCACCCCGACCGACCCCCATCCCCTGCAGGAAGCCTTCATCGAACACGGCTCGGTGCAGTGCGGCTACTGCATCCCGGGGATGATCGTCGCCGCCAAGGCGCTGCTGGACGGCAACCCCGATCCCAGCGACGACGACATCAAGCGCGGCCTCAGCGGCAACCTGTGCCGGTGCACCGGCTATACGCGGATCTTCTCGGCCATCCGCGAGGCCGCCCAGGTCCTGCGCCAACGGGGAGAGGCACCATGACCCGGAGCCAGTGGAGCGACAAGGTCCCCAACGTCAACCTGCGCCAGATCGGCAAGCCGCTGGCCCGCACCGACGCCCCGGGCAAGGCCTACGGCGAGGCCTATTACGCCGGCGACCTGAAGATGGCCAACATGCTCTACGCCAAGGTCCTGCGCGCCGACCGGGCGAGCGCCACCATCCTGCGCGTGGACGCGACCCGGGCCAGGAAGCTGCCCGGCGTCCACTGCGTGCTGACCGCCGCCGACATTCCCGACCGCGGCATCATGACCGACATGCCGGGCCAGACCGGGGGCAAGACCAAGGACACCACCCAGCCCATCCTGGCCAAGGACCGGGTCCGCTTCTTCGGCGAGCCGCTGGCCCTGGTGGCGGCGGAAAGCGAGGAAATCGCGCTGGCGGCGACCAAGCTCATCGAGGTCGAGTACGGACAGCTGGCCGGCGTCCACGACCCCTTCGAATCCATGAAACCCGGGGCGCCGGTGGTCTACGGCAAGGACAACGTGATCGCCACATACCGGATCCGCAAGGGGGACGCCGAGAAGGCCTTCGAGATGGCCGACCACATCGTCGAGAACACCTTTAGCACCCACGTCCAGGAACAGGCGTTCCTGGAGCCCGAGGCGACCCTGGCCTGGGTCGACGAGCACGAAGTCGTCAACATCCGGACCAGTACCCAGGTGGTGGAGCACTTCCGCGCCGTCGCCGACGCCGTCGGCCTGCCCCACAACCGGGTCCACCTCAAGGCCGAGTACCTGGGCGGCGGCTTCGGGGGCAAGGAGGTGATGACCATCGAGGTCTACCTGGCGCTGCTGGCGCTGCACACCCGCAAGCCGGTGCGCCTGGTCCTGACCCGGGAGGAATCGTTCGTCGCCCACGGCAACCGCCATCCTTTCACCATCACCCACAAGACCGGGGTCACCAAGGAGGGCAGGATCGTCGCCTCGCACATCACCTTGACCGCCGACGGCGGCGCCTACGCCAAGCTCAGCCCCTACGTCCTGCTCTACGCCACGGTCGGGGCCACGGGACCCTACCGGGTCGACGACCTGAGCATCGATTCGGTGGTCGCGGCGACCAACAACCTGCCAACCTGCGCCTTTCGCGGCTTCGGCACCATGCAGGCCAACCTGGCTTGCGAGGGGCAGATGGACGAGATCGCCAAGGTCCTGGGCATGGACCGGCTGGAGCTGCGCCGGCGCAACTACATCACCACCGGCGACGCCAACGCCACCGGCCAGATCATCGAGAGCGCGGTGTGGTCGGACCAGTGCGCGACCCAGGCCCTGGAGGCGCTCGGCGAGCGTCCCCCCGACGACGGCCCGCTCAAGATCGGCCTCGGCGTGGCCTGCTATCAGCAGAGCTACGGCCGCATCAGCTGGATGAAGGACACGTCTGAGGCCTGGGTCGGGGTCGAGATCGACGGCACCGTCATCGTGCGCAGCGCGGTGACCGACATCGGCGCCGGCCAGCAGTCGTCGTTGGCCCAGATCGCCGGCGAGGTGCTGGGCGTGCCGATGAACGAGGTGGTGGTCTATTTCGGCGACGCCGCGGTCAATCCCCTGGCCGGGACCTCGACCGCCAGCCGCCAGCTCTACATGTCGGGCAACGCCACCCTGATGGCCGCGACCAAGGTCCGCGAGAACCTGCTGGAGGGCGCCGCCAAGCACTTCGGACTCGATCCCGGCGAGCTGGACATGGACCTCTCGCGGGTCTTCGTCATCGACGATGCGGAGCGCTCGCTGTCGCTCTCCGAATTGGTCAAGCTGTGCGCCGCGGCCGGCATCCACCGCCACAACCTGGCCATCTTCCGGGCCGACTTCTCCGAGGGCCTCGACCCCGAGACCGGCCAGGGACGCGTGTTCCCCGACTTCACCTACGGCGCCCAGGCCAGCCTGGTGGCGGTCGATACCGAGACCGGCGAGGTCACCGTGCTCAAGAGCGTCGGCGCCCACGACGTCGGCCAGGCGGTCAACCTCAGGGTCGTCGAAGGCCAGATCGAGGGCAGCACCCTGATGGGCCTGGGCTTCGCGCTGTGCGAGGAGATGATCTACGACCACGGCCGGCCGATCACCCCGTCGCTCAGCGAATACCTGATCCCGACCTCGGAAGACGTTCCCGACATCCGCTCCATCGTGCTCGAATCGCGCAGCGGCTTCGGACCCTTCGGGGCCAAGGGCATCGGCGAGCCGGCCTATGCCCCGGTCGCCGCCTCGATCGTCAACGCGGTGGCCGACGCCATCGGGGTCCGCATCTTCGACTTGCCGATCACGCCTGAGAAGGTGGTCAAGGCGGTTCGAGAGAAGGGCGATGGCTGAGCCCCTGCCCGGGCACGCCCGGACCGTCGTCGTCGGCGGCGGCATCGCCGGCGCCCTGGTCGCCTATCACCTGACCAGGATGGGGATGAGCGAGGTGGTGGCGGTGGAGCGCGGGACCCTGACGTGTGGCACCTCGTGGCACGCCGCCGGATTGGTCATGCAGTGCCGCTCGACCCACTCGATGACCGCGATCTCGAGCTACAACGCCGAGCTCTACAACGGCCTCGAGGCCGACACCGGCCAGGCCATCGGCTTCAAGCAGAACGGCACCCTGGCCCTGGCCCGCAACCCGGACCGGATGTACGAGATGAAGCGCAGCGCGTCCGTCGCCAGGAGCTTCGGCATCCGGGTCGACCTGCTGACGCCCGGCGAGGCCAAGGACATCTACCCGGCGATCGACGAGACCCTGGTCGCCGGCGCGATGTTGATCCACGGCGACGGCCAGCTCAACCCGGTGGACGTCGTCATGTCCCTGTTCGCCGGCGCCCGGCAGCGCGGCGCGCGCATCTTCGAGAACACCCCGGTCGAGCGCCTGGAGCGCCTGGCGGGCGGCCAGTTCCGCCTCCACACCCCGTCGGCGACCATCGACTGCGAGAAGGTGATCCTGTGCTGCGGGCTGTGGACCCGCGACCTGGCCGCCCAGTTGGGGGTCCGGGTGCCGCTGTATGCCTGCGAGCACATGTACGTGGTCACCGAACCCCTGGACCTGGTCAAGCCGGACCTGCCGATCCTTCGCGACTGCGACGGTTACGTCTACATCAAAGAGGAGGCCGGCAAGCTGCTGGTCGGCGCGTTCGAGCCCCGGGGCAAGGCGCTGCCCGTCGAGCGGCTGCCCGGCGAGCAGAAGTTCATCGAGATGCAGGAGGATTGGGACCACTTCGAACTGCCCTACTCGAAGGCCATGGAGATGGTCCCCCAGCTGGCCGACGTCGGCATCGCCACCTTCATGAACGGCCCCGAGAGCTTCACCCCGGATTCGCTGTTCATGATGGGCGAGGCGCCGGGCGTACCCGGCTGCTTCGTCTTCGCCGGCCTCAACTCGGAGGGCTTCGAGGTCGGCCCCGGGGCCAGCCGGGCGCTGGCCGAATGGATCGTCGCCGGGGCCCCGACCATGGACCTGTCGGACGTCGATATCGCCCGCTACCACGCCTTCCAGGTCAACCCGAAATACCTCCACGACCGGGCCGGCGAGGCGCTGGGGGCGATCTACGAGATGCACTGGCCGCACAAGCAGCACCAGACCGCGCGCCAGGTCCGCAAGAGCCCGCTGCACGACCGGCTGGCGGCGCTCAACGCGTGCTTCGGCGAGACCGCCGGCTGGGAGCGCGCGATGTGGTTCGCGCCCGAGGGCGTTAAGGCCAAGGACGTCTACTCCCACCAGCGCTCCAACTGGTATCCGCACGTCGCCGAGGAATGCCGCGTCGCCCGTAAGGGCGTGATCCTGATCGACCAGAGCTCGTTCGGCAAACACCTGATCCAGGGCCGCGACGCCTGCGCCTATCTGCAACGGATGTGCGTCGGCGACCTCGATGTGCCGGTCGGCAAGCTGACCTACACCCACATGCTCAATCCCCGCGGCGGCATCGAGTGCGACGTCACCATCAACCGGCTGGCCGAGGACCGCTACCTGCTGGTGTCCTCGGCCGGACCCCATTCGCGCGACCAGGCGTGGATGACGCGGCACCTGGACGACGCGGAGCACGTCACGCTCACCGACGCCACCTCGGCCTATTGCGTGCTGTCGGTGCAGGGGCCGAAGTCCCGCGAGCTGTTGCAGGGCCTGACCGGCGCCGACCTCTCGAATGAGGCCTTCCCGTTCGCCACCTCCCGGGAGATCGACCTCGGCTACGCCACCGTGCTTGCCACCCGCATCACCTTCATCGGCGAGCTTGGCTGGGAGCTCACCATCCCCAGCGAGTTCACCCAGTACGTGTTCGACCTGGTGGTCGAGGCCGGCGCCGAATTCGCACTCAAGCACGCCGGCTACCACGCGCTGGAGCACATGCGCTGCGAGCGTGCCTACCGCGAGTTCGACCTCGACCTGACGCCCGACGACACGCCCTACGAAGCCGGCCTCGGGTTCATCGTCAAGATGGACAAACCGGGCGGCTTCATCGGGCGGGAGGCGATCGCCGGACAAAAGGGCAAGACGCTGAACAAGCGCCTGGTCATGTTCCGACTGAAGGATTCGGAGCCGGTCCTGTTCCACGACGAGCCGATCCGTCTCGAGGGCGGGATCGTCGGCTACCTCAGCTCGGGCGCCTACGGCTTCACGCTGGGGACCTCGGTCGGCATGGGCTACGTCCACCACCCGGACGGGGTGAGCAGGGAACTGGTCGAGGGCGGCGCCTTCGAGATCGAGATCGCGTGTGAACGCTACCCGGCGCAAGCCTCGTTGCAGCCCTTCTTCGACCCCCGTGGTGAACGGGTGAAGGTCTAATCGGCGCCCCAAGCCTTGAGCCATGGCGCCGCCCATGGATTTCGGCTCGGCACACCGCCTTGGACCAACACGACTCGTCGGAAATTCCGCTCCCTTATGAAATATTGCTTCTCGACGAATCAAATGGAATTTCAGATGTTCCGGGATGGGGTGCTGATAACAGACAAATCGTGCTTTACGCCGTGATGTCCATTTTCCACCGAGTTTCGTCAGCTAGACCACTGACAGCAGACCCACCCTGGAGGGGGCGCCGACCGCCGGTTTTGTTGACCCTTAGGGGACATAGAACCTTGATGGCAGGTTGTTATCGTATGATCTCTCCGCGCTTTCGCCAGGATGGCGTAGTGTTGACAGACGGCGGGGTGCCAATAATATTTTGAGAGGAATCGTGAGGTTGGGAGACACAGCATGCCCTCGGAAACAGACGTCATCATCATTGGTGCGGGGGCGGCCGGCCTGTCGGCGGCTAAGGAACTGACCCGGCTCGGCCTTACATACACGGTGGTCGAGGGATCACACCGCATCGGTGGGCGCGCGTACGCCGAAGAAATCGCTCCCGGCGTATGGTTCGATCTGGGGTGCGCCTGGCTGGTTGGGGGCGCAGCCAATCCTTTCGTTGCCATCGCTGATGCGCTGGGCATCACGCTGGGTAAGGACAAGAGCGATCTGTTCAAAGTCGAGAATCTCGGGTTTCAGCGAAACGGCGAGCCCCTGAACGATGATCAACGCGCCGCCTGCCTCCGTTACTATGACGACAGTTACAAGGCGATCACGGCCGCTGCCAAACAAGGTCAGGATGTGGCCATTAGCGATGTGATCGATCTGGGCAACGAATTTGCGGCACCCCTTCTGGGTGGCATAGCGTCATCTTGGGGGAAGGACATTGATCTCGTTTCAACCGCCGACTTCGCCAGCGCCACTGGCGAGCTCGGCTTTCCGGTTCTGCACGGCTTTGGCAATCTGGTTGCGGCGTGGGGCGCGGATGTTGCGGTGTCACTCAATACCCGCGTCGAGCGGATCGATTGGTCGGGCCATGGTGTGACGGTAGAGACGCCCAAAGGAGCCATTACGGGACGCACAGTCCTGAGCACGGTATCGACGGGTATTCTGGCATCCGGCGACATCCTTTTTACCCCGGGCCTGCCGGATTGGAAAACAGAGGCCATCAACAATCTGCCCATGGGGACAGAGAATAAAATGGGTGTCTACTTCGACGCGGACGTGTTCGGTGCGGATGGTCGCGGTTTTTACAGTACCTGGAATGACGATGGAAATACGGCAAAGGTTGACGCTAGCGTCATGGGGCTCAACGCCGCCGCTGTGTTTGTTGGCGGTCGTCACGGCGTCTGGCTCGAGAAACAGGGCCAACAGGCCTGTCATGACTTCGCCGTTGACAGGATCGCCGATATCTTCGGCCACGATATCCGCAAGCACGTAAACCGCTCCATCGTAACAGCCTGGAACACAGAACCCTGGACCCGGGGATCGTGGGCCTGCGCGCTACCCGGACAAGCATACCAACGCGCCAATCTGGAACGCTCTGTCGATGAACGCCTATTCTTTGCCGGTGAGGCCACCGTCTATGGTGGGCAAGGCACATGTCACGGGGCGTACCAGTCCGGCATCCGGGCGGCACAGGAAATCGCCGCACAACTGAATGTCGGCTTTTAGCCGAGACTGTTCAGAGCCACCTCAATTTCCGTCCGCTGTCCCCACCATACCCGACATTCTTCATCGTTCCGACCGCTTTGCCCCCGACACCGGACCATCTTCGGCACGGTCCCGATAGTCTCTTCGTGACCCGAAGCGGCCATTGACACACAGATGAAAGCAAAATCCCCGTATGGAGGTGCCGATTAAGGTCCAACCTAAACCTATTTGAAACTGAATCCACCACCAGCACTGTTAATTAAGCCTGTATCACGCAGAGAGCAGCAATGAAGATGAGAACCTTCAGTCGTTTGGGTGACTAAATCGTTCGTCAGTATCAATCCATGCCCATGATGTAGTCGCCGGTGTTTAGGTTCATTTGATCACCGCCGCCCATGTCCATGATGTAGTCGCCGGTGTTTAGGTTCATTTGATCACCGCCGCCCATGTCCAT
>CAZWEZ010000089.1:14008-15425 GCA_964632795.1 uncultured Thalassospiraceae bacterium
GATGTAGTCGCCGGTGTTTAGGTTCAGGGAGTCTGCCTCCGATATCTGCGAAAAAGCGACGATCCCTAACAGCGCAATTGCTAAAATACGCATATCTATGCCTCCGCACCCGACATTTCCCAGATAACCTCCGAATCCATGGTAATATTACCATCGTTTCACCACCATTGGAACAGTTAACTCTCCGTTGCCGTCCGGTCAGCCAATGTCTCTTCTTGGCTATCAGCGGCGGTTCAGAGCCACCTCAATCTCCGTCCGCTATCCCCACCATATCAGACATTCCGCACTGCTTCGACCGCTTTACCCCCGACACCGGACCATATTCGCCACGGCTCCGATCGTCCGAATCTGACCCCTTCCGGAAGTAGATCTCTCGGACCAAGGTCAGCGCTGGTGGCGAGCATCGCGTCGAGCTGGCCGGCAACAGAGGTCATTCTTCCCGTACGCCGGCCAGGATCAGCCCTTACCGATACCGTCGGCAAAGTATTCTTGCTCGGGATCGCCAGACATGTTGTCAAAGGGCAGCACAGCGATCTTGGGCTTGTCGGTTACGGCTTTGCGCCCAGTTCCTTTAGAGCGTGTCTGTAGTATTGTGCTTCGCGAGATTTGCGAGATTTGCGAAGATCTTCTTCCAATTGAAAGCGCAAGGCTTGTTGGTAATCAGCTACGGCTTCGGCGCGTCGGCCCATTAATTTATAAACTATAGCCCGTTCTCCCAAGAAGTTAGCATTATTCGGAACTAGGTCGATAGCCTTGTTGCAGTCTGAGAGGGCGCGATTGTACTGTTGATTGTAATATTTGTAGACGTTACAGCGGAGATTGTAGGTCCTCGCGTTTATTGGATCGAGGGAGATCGCATTTTCGAAGTCGCCAACCGCTAAAACATACTGTTCATTTTGTCGGTACATAAGTCCGCGATCGGTATAAACCTGCGACAGATCGGAGTCCGAAAGCGCGCCCGATTTTATTACCTTGGTGAAAAAGGAAATTGCTTTGCTGTAATCATTATTTGCATATGCTGTTTTTCCGGCACTATAGTCGGACATCCAATCAGCTTGGGCCGGTGCAGTAACGAGCATCGCAGCGACAATGCACACAGCCGTCGTACGCAAGCCAACACCCAAAGCCGCATAGTATGTCATCCGTTTCTCCCTAGCCTTGCTGACCCGCAGGACTTTCAACCTACGAACTCTCAGGCAGTTTGGCTTATTATCAGAACCAAGCCAGATTACGAAATCTACATTAACCGAGCATTGCGATTTTAGAAATTAGCCGATCGGTTCCGGGTGTGCAAGCCGCTTGCCTTACAGCAAGGTCGCGGCACGGTTACAGCAATATCGGAAATACATGACAACTAGTCTAATACCAGCCGGCATTAATGGTGACTCGTCCAGGGATTCCCATATTTTGTGATTTG
>CAZWEZ010000090.1:0-15364 GCA_964632795.1 uncultured Thalassospiraceae bacterium
CGAAGGCGAAGGGACGGGCCGGGGGCGCCGAGCGGTCGACGGTGAGAACCAGGGGCGTAGCCGCCGACAGCGCCCGCCGGCCGCCCCCCGGCACCGCTTGGACCATCGAGACGCCGTCGGCGGCCAGGGAGACGGCGACGATCCCCGGGGCCAGGGCGTAGCCCAGGGCCTCGGCCAGCATGTAGGGGACCAGGCCGCTGTCCTCGCCGGCCTCGGCCCGGACGCCGGCCAGGACCAGGCCCGGGCGGCGCCCGGACAGGTAGGCGGCCAGCGCCGGCAGCGGGTCGGCCCCGGGCGGCAGCTCCAGGACGGTGAGCCGCTTCAGCCCCATGCCCAGGTAGTCCCTCAGCGCCGGGCTCGAGGGATCGCCGGCGTGGATCACCTCGACAGACTCGGCCCCCGAATTCAGGGCCAGTTCGACCGCCCGGGCGTCGGCGTCGGCGCGCCGGGCGCGGCCCGACGCCGGATGGCGGCCGGGCGAGACCAGAACGGCGGCCTCACATCGCTTCTTGGTATCAGTCGCCATCGGTTCTCTCGGCGATCAGCCGGCGCAACGCCGGCATCACCTGCTGGGCGTCGGCGATCACCGACAGGTCGGCGCGGGCCACCATCCCGGCGTGGGGGTCGGTGTTGACGGCGACCACGCACCGGCAGCCGGCGATGCCCTGGATGTGCTGGACGGCGCCCGAGATGCCCAGGGCGATGTAGCAGCGCGCCCCGACGATGGTCCCCGAGGCGCCGACCTGGCGGTCGCGGGGCAGGTTGCCGGCGTCGCAGGCCACCCGGCTGCCGCCCTTGGCGGCGCCCAGCGCCAGCGCCAGGTCGTGGAAGGCCCGCCAGTCGGTGACCCCGCCGCCGCCGCCGAGCACGACGTCGGCCTCGGCCAGGGGCACGGCGTCGGGATCGAGCGCCAGCAGCCCGTCGTCGCGCAGCCGCGCATCCACCGTCACCGCGCATGCCGGCAGAGGCCGCGCCTGGCGCCGCTGGTCGCCCGGCGGGTCGGCGGATTCGGCGGCCAGCAGCAGGATCCGCGGGGCCTCCATCTCGAAGTCGGTCCGCCCGCCGTCGCCGCGCCGGACAACCCGCCCCCCCGACAGGGCGACCACGTTGCCGGCCGCCCGGAGGCCGAGCCTGGCGGCCAGCCGGCGGCCGGTATCGCCGCCCCCGGTGACGGTGTCGGGGAACAGCACGTGGCGCGGATCCAACTCCTCCACCGCCGCCAGCACCGAGGCCAGACGGACTTCGGGGGCGCTATCGGCGAAGGCCATCACCCGGTCGGCGGCGGCGAAGTCGTCGCTTCCGGCGAAGGCCGCCAGGACCACCGCGCCGTCGAGGGAATCGGCGATTTGACGGGCCGCCCCCAGGACGTCGCGGTCGTGGGACGACAGCCGGCCGCCCGCCAGGTCGGGCACCGCCAGCACCAGGCAGGCGGGGTCGTCGATGATCTTGACGGGGCGGGGCGGGGCGGCCGCCGCCGGCTTCTCTTTTGGCTTTGGCGCGGCGGGGCGTTGGCGCCCGCGTTCGGCGCGGGGGTCTCGTCGGCGGGCCATCACGCGCCCTCCACCGCGCCCAGCAGCAACTCGGCGACGTCGGCGACCTCGGGGCGGGGGCGGACCACCCCTTCGAGCATCACCGCGCAGGTCGGGCACGCCACGGCGACGATGTCGGCCCCGGCCGTGCGCGCCTGGTCCATGCGCATGTCCGGGATCCGCCGTTGGCCGACGACGTCGGTCAGTGCCGCCCCGCCGCCGCCGCCGCAACAGTGCGAATTCAGGCCCCAACGCTCCATCTCCACCGGCTCGGCGCCGATCGCCCGGATCAGAATGCGCGGAGCCTCGATCTCGCCGTTGTAGCGGCCCAGGTAGCAGGGGTCGTGGTAGGTCACCTTGCCGGCCTCCCTCGGGGCCGTGGTCAAGGCGCCGGATTCGAGCAGCCCGGCCAGCAGGGCGACGTGGGAGACCACCGTATAGGTCCCGCCCAGCGCCGGGTAGTCGTTGCCGAGGCAGTTGAGGACATGGGGGTCGGCGGTGACGATGCGCTCGAAGCGGCGCTTGGCCAGGGTCTCGATGTTGAGGCGGGCCAAGTCGCGGAACGTCGCCTCGTCGCCCAGCCGGCGGGCCAGGTCGCCGCAGTCCCGTTCCGCCGCGCCGAGGACGGCGAAATCCACCCCGGCCCGCCCGAGCAGCTTGACCACGGCGCGCAGGGTGCGCTGGTTGCGGAGGTCGAAGGCGCCCTCGCCGAGCCACAGCAGGACGTCGCACGACCCGCCGTCCTCCAGCACCGGCAGGTCCAGGTCGGCGGCCCAGTCGAGACGGCTCTCGGGCGATGCCCCGGCGGCGTTGTCGGTGGTCCGCAACTCCTCGAGCGCATCGGCCCCCTTGCCCGGCACGGCGCCCAGTTCGAGGGCCTGGAAGCGGCGCAGCTCGATCACCGCGTCCACGTGCTCGATCATCATCGGGCATTCGTGAACGCAGGCCCGGCACGTGGTGCAGGCCCACAGGGTGTCGGGATGGATCAGGGCGTCGCGACCGACCAGCGGCCGGTCGGGGCCGCCGGTGGCCGGGGGCAGCGGCCTGAGCGTGCTCCGGTAGGTGGCTTCGCCCTCGCCGAGGGCGGTGGCCAGCACCTGGATCAGCTTCTTGGGGTTCAAGGGCAGGCCGGCGGCGAAGGCCGGGCAGACCTCCTTGCAGAGCCCGCACTCGACGCAGGCATCGAAGCCCAGCAGCCGGTTCCAGGCGAAGTCGGCGGGCGTTTCGGCGCCCAGCTTGGCCGCCTCCAGGTCCAGCGGCTCGAGCGCGCAATCGGCGGTGTTGCTTGCGAAACGCCCGGGGCGGGGGTGGAACGCCAGGTGCAGGGCGCCGCAGGCGGCGTGTTTCATGGGCCCCGCCGCCATGCCGACGATCAGCTCCAGGCAGCCCCAGGCGGCGAAGGTGGCGACGATGGCCTGGAGCCACCAGATGGACTCCGACAGGGCGAACAGCCCGACCGCCTCCAGAGTCGCCGCGAAGAACCCGGCGGCGAAGGCGAGCAGGGCGAAGGGCAGCAAGTTGAAGGCGCCGCCCGACAGCCGGGGCGGCTTATTCGACCACCGCCTGACCCCGGCCAGGACGGCGCCCATGGCCATCACCGCCAGCAACACCAGCAGCGGCCAGGCCAGCCACGCGGCGTCGAACCGCAGCCCGTGGACGATTACCACCAGCACCGTCGAGGCGATGAAGCCGCCGGCCGCCATGGGGTGCATGACGGCGCTGAAGCGGTGGCGGGAAACGACCTCGTGGAGATCGACCATGTAGCGCCGGGGCAGGGCGAGGATGCCGGCGAGGACATCGACGGACGCCGCCCGCCCGACCCGCCAGCGCCGAGAGCGCAGCCCAACGCCGAGGACGGCCAAGGCGATGGCGGCCAGGATCAGGAACCTAAGGACGTCGGCTAACATCGCTTCTTGGTATTGGTTATTTCAGAACTCCTTGCACAGCCGCAGGCCGTCGAAGATGGCGGCGTGGACGTTGCGGCTGGCCACCGCGTCGCCGATGCGGAACAGCATGAACTTCCCCCCCGGGTTGTTGGAAATCTCCTGCGGCCGGCCGTCGATGAAGGCCCGGATGTCCAGCTCGCCGAGGTTGATGGAGTCGGGCTTGAGGGCGAAGTAGAGGTCGTCGGCGGGCAGGGTGCCGTGCTCGGCCACCACTTGGTCGATCACCCGTTCCTCCTCGGCGTTGTTGTATTCGTTCCTCAGCACCGCCACCATCCGGTTGCCCTCGGCGTAGACCTCCTTGAGCCTGAGGTCCGGGGTCATGATGACGTCCAGCGTGTGCAACTCGCGCAGGTGGACGGCGAAGTTGGTGCAGCCCATCTCCTCGGCGGTCATCCGGTCGGGCGTCACCAGTTCCACCTTGGCCCCGCGCTTGGCCATGAACTCGGCGCACGAGGGGCCCTGGTGCTGGCCGTTGTCGTCGTACATCAGCACGCTGTCGCCCGGCGCCACCTTGGAGCTCAGGATGTCCCACGAACCGACCGCCAAGGCGTCGCCCTTGAAGCGCCCCTTGTTGGGCCGGCCGCCGGTGGCGACGACGACGATCTCCGGGTTCTCGGCCTTGACCATGTCGGCGCTGGCCTCGGTGTTCAGCCGCACCTCGACGCCCAGCTTGCCGACCTGGGCGTCGAGCCACCGCACGATGCCGGCCAGCCCCTCGCGCCAGGTCGCCTTGGCGGCCAGGTTGATCTGGCCGCCGGTCCGCTCGGCGGCCTCGAACAGGACCACCCGGTGGCCGCGCTCGGCCGACACCCGGGCCGCCTCCAGGCCGGCCGGGCCGGCGCCGACGACAACGATCTTGCGGCCGCCCTTCTCGGCCTTGGGGACGATGTGGGGCATGGTCGCCTCGCGCCCGGTGGCCGGGTTGTGGAGGCACAGCGCGGGGGCCCCCATGTAGATGCGGTCGATGCAGTAGTTGGCGCCGACGCACTCGCGGATGTCCTCGCCGCGGCCCTCCATCAGCTTCTTGACCAGGTGGGGGTCGGCCATGTGGGCGCGGGTCATGCCGACCATGTCGACGTGGCCGTCCTCGACGGCGCGCGCCGCGGTGGCGATGTCGGTGATCCGCCCGGCATGGATCACCGGGATATCGACCTCGGCCTTGACCCCGCTGGCCAGGTACAGGAAGGGGGCCACCGGATAGGCCATGTTGGGCATGATCGGGGTCAGCGACATGTGGGTCGAGGCGTTGGAGTGGAAGATGTTGAGGTAGTCGATCAGGCCGCTCCGGGCGTGGGCCTTGGCGATCTCCAGGCAATCCTCGGGGTTCAGCCCGTCGTCGATCATCTCGTCGCCCGACATCCGGATGCCGACCACGTAGTCGTCGCCGACCTGCTTCCTGATCTCTTCCAGGACCTCGAAGCCGAAGCGCATCCGGTTCTCCAGGGAGCCGCCGTACTTGTCGGTGCGCCGGTTGATCGACGGCGACCAGAACTGATCGACCAGGTGGTGGGCGCCGTAGATGATCTCGACGCCGTCCATCCCACCGTCCTTGCAACGCCGGGCCGCCTGGCCGAAGTCGCCGATCACCCGGGGGAAGTCCCAGTCCTCCATCGCCTTGGGGAACGAGCGGTGCTGGGGCTCGCGCACCGGCGAGGACGAGATCGGCGGCAGCCAGTCGCCGCCGCTCCAGTGGGTGCGCCGGCCGGTGTGGGTAATCTGGCAGATGATGTGGGCGCCGTGCTTGTGGATGCGCTCGGCGAACTCCTGGAAGTAGGGGACGATGCGATCGGTGCTGGCGTCGAGCTGGCCGAAGGTCGCCGGGCAGTCGGCCGACACCGGGCTCGAGCCGCCGATCAGGGTCAGCCCGATGCCGCCCTTGGCCTTTTCCTCGTGGTACAGCTGGTAGCGCTCCTTGGGCATCCCGTCCTCGGCGTAGGCCGGGGCGTGCGAGGTGCTCATGATCCGGTTGCGGATGGTCAGGTTCTTCAGCTGGATCGGTTGAAGCAGGGCATCGTAGTTTGCCATGTCTTATGACCTCAGGGCCTCGTTCTCGGGATCGTAGGGGCTTTCGGCGATCACCGTCGCCTTGTGGCTGGCGCCCAGGATGCCGATCTCGACCTCGGTGCCGACGGCCGCCATGTCGGGGGGCAGGAAGCCCAGCGCCAGGCTCTTGGCGACCCGCCAGCCGTAGCCGCCCGCCGTCACCCGGCCGATCATCCTGCCGTCCTTGCTCAGCGGCCCGTTGCCCAGCGCGTCGGCGTCGGTGACGTCATGGACTTCCAACGTCACGAACTGGTTCTTGAAGCCCTTCTCCTGCCACGCCAGCAGGGCGTCGCGGCCGATGAAGTCGCCCTTGTCGGGATGGACGAAACGCTCCAGGCCCGATTCGTAGGCCGCGTACTCGATCGACATCTCGGTGCCGACCAGGCGGTAGGACTTCTCCAGGCGCAGCGAATCCATGGCCCGGATGCCGAACGGCTTGAAATCCAGGTCCTTGCCGGCCTCCATCAGGGTGTCGAAGATGTGGTTCTGGTACTCCATCGGGTGGTGGATCTCCCAGCCCAACTCGCCGACGTAGTTGATCCGCAGCAGGCGGACCGGGGCCATGCCGACCAGGGTGTGGCGGCCGGCAAGCCACGGGAAGGCGTCGTTGGACAGGTCGGCTTCGGTGACCCGGGCGAACAGCTCGCGGGACTTGGGCCCGGCGACGACCAGTACCCCGACTTGGTTGGTGATCGGGTCGAGGCGCACGCTGCCGTCATCGGGCAGGTGCTTGTCCAGGTAGTCGTAGTCGTAGCGTTCGAAGGCCCCGGCCGAGACCAGGTAGAAGCTGTCGGGCGCCTCGCGCATGACCGTGAACTCGGAGCGCACCCCGCCGTGGATGTTGAGCGCGTGGCACAGGTTGATGCGCCCGATCGCCTTGGGCAGCCGGTTGGCGAACAGGTGATCCAGCCACGCCTCGGCGCCGGGGCCCGAGACCCGGACCTTGGCGAACGCGGTCATGTCCAGCATGCCGACGTTCTGGTGCACGTTCCTGCACTCGTTGCCGACGTGCTCGAAGTAGTTGGTGCGGCGGAACGACCACACGTCCTTTCCCTCGACGCCCTCGGGGGCGAACCAGTTGGCCCGCTCCCAGCCGTACTTCTGGCCGAACACGGCGCCCAGCGCCTTGAGGCGGTCGTAGCACGGGGCGGTGCGTAGCGGCCGGCAGTCGGGCCGCTCCTCGTTGGGGTAGTGAATGGTGAAGACGCTGCGGTAGGTCTCCTCGTTCTTGGCGATCAGGTAGCTCTTGGTGGCGTAAGGGCCGAAGCGGCGCGATTCGACGCCCAGCATATCGACCGTCGGCTGGCCCTCGACCATCCATTCGACCAGTTGCCAGCCGGCGCCGCCGGCCGCCGTGATGCCGAAGGTGTGGCCCTCGCTGAGCCAGAAGTTCCTGAGCCCCCAGGCCGGGCCGATGATCGGGTTGCCGTCCGGGGTGTAGGCGATGGGGCCGTTGATGACCTCCTTGACGCCGGCCTCGCCGAAGATGGGAACCCGCTTGATGGCGGCCTGGATGTGGGGCTCCAGGCGGTCGAGGTCGGCCGGGAACAGGTCGTTCTCGAAGTCCTCGGGCACGCCGTCGACCAGGCACGCCGGGGCGCCGGCCTCATAGGGGCCGAGGATCAGGCCCTGGTTCTCCTCGCGCATGTAGTAGGAGGCGTCCGATTCGCGCAGCACCCCCATCTCCGGCAGGCCTTTTTCATGGCGCTCGATCAGCGCCGGATGGGCCTCGGTGACGATGTACTGGTGCTCGACCGGGATCACCGGGATGTCGAGGCCGACCATGGCCCCGGTCTCGCGCGCGTGGTTGCCGGTGCAACTGACCACGTGCTCGCACGTGATGTCGCCCTTGTCGGTCTTGACCAGCCATTCGCCGCCCGGTTTGCGCTCGATTGCCGTGACCTTGGTCCGCCGGTAGATCTCGGCGCCGCCGTTGCGGGCCCCGATGGCCATCGCCTGGGTGACGTCGGCGGACTGGATGTAGCCGTCGTCGGGGTGGTTGATGCCCCCGACCAGGCCCTCGATGTCGCACAGCGGCCACAGCTCCTTGATCTGCTCGGGAGTCACGAAATCGACCCGGACACCGATGGTCTCGGCGGTGCCGGCGTACTGGTAATACTCGTCCATGCGGTCCTGGTTGGTGGCGATGCGCAGGTTGCCGACCTTGCGGAAGCCGACGTCCTGGCCGGTTTCCTGTTCCAGCTTGTCGTAGAGATCGACCGAGTACTTGTGGACCTGGCCGACGCTGTAGCTCATGTTGAACAGCGGCAGCAGGCCGGCGGCGTGCCACGTCGAGCCGGCGGTCAACTCGGTCCGCTCGCACAGCACCGAATCTTCCCATCCCTTCTTCTTGGTCAGATGATAGAGGACACCGCAGCCGACGACGCCGCCACCGATGACGACTACGCGGGCATGAGATTTCATGATTCTCCTCCCCTCCGGCGCCGCCGTCGATTGTCCCTTTGCGGCGGGCATTTAATTGCTTATGTAACGAAGTACCCGGGCGCCAACATAGCACAGAGGTTTTCGGGAAATAGCCGGGAAATACGGTACCGAAACGGAATCTTCGGCGGAGGGCTGCGATGAGCGAAACGACCACCGGCCGGCGCCGGGGGCGCCAGGCGCGGATCGACGCGCGGCGGGCGGCGAAACCCGGGAAAGCGCCCTTCATCACCTGCTCCATCCCCCATGCCGAGGTGCTCGACGAGGAAGGCCTGGTGCTGATCGAGAACAACGCCGAGACCATCCTCGAGGAGATCGGGATCGAATTCCGCGGCGATGCCGAGGCCCTCGATCTGTGGCGCCGGGCCGGGGCCGACATCGACGGCGAACGGGTGCGCCTGGCCCGCGGCCTGGCCCGCTCGCTGATCGCCTCGGCGCCGGTGGTGTTCACCCAGCACGCCCGCAACCCGGAGCGCTCGGTCGACATCGGCGGCAACACCATGGTCTTCGCCCCGGCCTACGGGTCGCCCTTCGTCCACGACCTCGACGGCGGGCGGCGCTACGGCACCATCGAGGACTTCCGCAATTTCGTGAAGCTGACCTACCTGACGGAGTCGCTCCACCATTCGGGCGGCACCCTGTGCGAGCCGATCGACCTGCCGGTCCCGAGCCGCCATTTGGACATGGTCTACAGCCACCTGCGCTATTCCGACAAACCGTTGATGGGCTCGGTGACCCACCCCGAGCGGGCCGCCGACAGCGTGGCCATGGCCGAGATCGTGTTCGGCGCCGACTTCGTGGCCAACAACACGGTGCTGGTCAACCTGATCAACGCCAACTCGCCGATGGTCTACGACGCCTCGATGCTGGGCGCGCTGAAGGTCTACGCCCGGGCCGGCCAGGCGGTGATCGTCACCCCGTTCATCATCTCCGGCGCCATGGGGCCGGTGTCGGCGGCCGGCGTCCTGGCCCAGGCCCTGGCCGAGGGGATGGCCGGGGCCGCCTTCACCCAGCTGGTGCGGCCCGGGGCGCCGGTGATCTTCGGGCTGTTCTCGAGCTCGATCTCGATGCAGTCGGGCTCGCCCACCTTCGGCACCCCCGAGCCGCAACTGGTGCTGCTCGCCGCCGCCCAGCTGGTGCGCCGCCTGGGCCTGCCGTTCCGCAGCGGCGGCGCGTTGTGCTCGTCCAAGCTCCCCGACGCCCAGGCCGCCTACGAGAGCGCCAACTCCCTGTTGACCACGGTGCTCGGCGGGGTCAACTTCGTGCTCCACGGCGCCGGCTGGCTGGAGGGCGCGCTGTGCATCGGCTACGAGAAGTTGGTGCTGGACGCCGACCAGCTGGCGATGATGGACGTCCTGGTCCGGGGTTTCGGGCTGGACGAGGAGGCCCAGGCCATGGCGGCGATCCGCGAGGTCGGCCCCGGCGGCCATTTCCTGGGCTGCGCCCATACCCTGGCCCACTACGAGGACGCCTTCTACCGTTCGCCGCTGGCCGACGTCGACACCTTCGAGCAGTGGCAGGCCGAGGGCGGCCTGGACGCCGCCCAGCGGGCCAACAGGCGGTGGAAGAACCTTCTCGCGAACTACCAGGCGCCGGACCTCGATCCCGCCATCGACGAGGAACTCCAGGCCTTCATGGCCGCCCGCAAGGCGGACCTGGATTCCGCCTCCTCTCTCTCTTGACGGAAGGGGGGCGGCGGGGGATGCTTGTCGGCCATAGCCGTTCATTCAGGGGGAGCTGCGGACCATGGCCCATCTCAAGCTCGCGGCGGTTGCCCTGGCGGTCTTGACGGTTGCGCTGCCACCGGCCGCCGTCGCCGGTTTCGAACTCATCAACCCGCTGTCGGTGATCGCCAACGTGATCGAGGCGGCGGTCGAGGACAGGAGTTCCGAGGACATCGCCACCGACCTCAGGATCAAGACCGCGCTCACCGCCGAGGTCATCGACAAGATGGGCTCGGACGTGGTGTCGATCAACTTCGACGTCTACGAACAGGACGTCATGCTGACCGGCACCGTCGAGACCGAGGAGCAGAAGGCGCAGGCCGGGAAACTGGCGGCGGCCATCGAGGGCGTCAAGAAGGTCTACAACCGGATCCTGGTGATCAAGGACATCGACAAGGAGAAGGGGACGGTCGAGAACTTCGTCGACGACACCGTCATCGAGAAGAAGATCAATGCCCTGCTGCTCGACGGCGAGGGCGTCAACGTCACCAATTTCCGCTGGCGCTCGGTGGGCGGCAACGTGTTCCTGTTCGGCCGCGCGCTTTCGGCGTCCGAACACGACAAGGCGACCGTGATCGTCCAGGATATCGCCAACGTGGTCTCGGTCGTCAACCTGGCCAAGATCCGGCCCAAGGAGTGAGCATTGGCCAAGGAACCCGAAAAAACCGAACGCAGGTCGGACGACCGCCGGATCGGCGCCCGCCGGGGATCCGGGGTCGAATCCCGAAACATCATGGCCAACCACCACGTGTTCCGCGAAGGGGAGGTCGGCGACCTGGCCTTCATCATCGAGTCCGGAAACATCGAGATCTACAAGACCGTCGATGACAAGAAGGTCGTCTTGGGGGTCCTCGGCCCGGGCGGGATGTTCGGCGAGATGGCCCTGATCGACGACAAGCCCCGGATGGCCTCGGCCCTCGCCGTCGGCGGCGGGGCCATCGTGATGATCATCTCCAGGCAGATGTTCGCCAGGAAGATGCTCAGGATGGATCCCTTCGCGCGCGGCCTGATCAAGATCCTCTCCAATTACATCCGCTCCAAGAGCCACGCCGAGGTTTTGGTGGATGATCCGGAACTCGATCCGTTCGAGGACCCGGAGTAAACAATTTCCCGGCCGGGCGAACCGTCGATCAGGTAACGTATCTGTCGATAATTTTCTTGGTGCCGGCCTTGTCGAAGGCCACCTCGAGCTTGTCGCCGTCGATGGCGAGGATGCTGCCGGGGCCGAACTTCTGGTGGAAGACCCGCTGGCCCGGCTCGAAGCGGCGCTCCGGCCCGGCGCCGGACTCCGCGTCCCGCCACCGCCGGTGGAAATCGGCGAACCCCGCCGCCCCGTTGCTCAGTCCGCCGTGGCGGTGGCCGCCGCCACCGCCGCCGTAGAGCCCGGAAGCGGCAATCCGTTCGACGTGGGCAGCGGGCAGTTCGCCGATGAAGCACGACGGCAGGCAGTCCATGCGGCCGCCGTAGGAGCGCCGGCTGGCGGCGTGGGAGATGACCGCCCGCAGGCGGGCCCGGGTCAGGCCGACGTAGGCCAGGCGCCGTTCCTCCTCGAGGCCCCCGGGCGCGGCCACCGAGCGCTGGTGGGGGAACAGCTTGTCCTCCCAGCCGGGCAGGAAGACGGTGTCGAACTCCAGCCCCTTGGCGCCGTGCAGGGTCATCAGGGAGACCCGGTCGCCGTCGATCGCCTGGTCGTTGTCGGTGACCAGGCTGACGTGTTCGAGGAAGTCGCCGAGGGTCTCGAACTCGACCAGCGCCCCGACCAACTCCTTCAGGTTGTCGAGGCGGCCCGGCGCCTGGGGCGAGGGGTCGTCGCGCAACATGGCGGCGTAGCCGGACTCCTCGAGCACCATCGCCGCCAGATCGACGTGGCTGGAGACGCCAAGCAGCCCGCGCCAGCGCTCGAAATCGTCCAGCAGACCGCCCAGCCGGGCCCGCGCCGCGGGCTTGATCCGGTCGCTGTCGGCCAGGCGGCGGGCGGCGGCGGTCAGCGGGATGCCGGCCTCGCGGGCCAGCCGGTGGATGGTCCTCAGGGTGACCGCGCCGAGACCCCGCTTGGGGCGGTTGACGATGCGCTCGAAGGCCAGGTCGTCGGCCTCCTGGGCGATGACGCGCAGGTAGGCGACGGCGTCGCGGATCTCCAGGCGTTCGTAGAACCGGGCGCCGCCGATGACCCGGTAGGGGACGGCCTGGATGAGCAGCCGTTCCTCGAACTCGCGGGTCTGGGCGGCGGTGCGGACCAGCACCGCGATCTCGTCCAGGGGATGGCCCTTGGCGTGCAGGGCCTCGATCTCCTCGACCACCGTGCGGGCCTCGTCCTCGCCGCTCCACAGGCCGAGCACCCGCACCCGTTGGCCGGCCTCGCCCTCCGTCCACAGGGTCTTGCCCAGGCGGCCGCGGTTGTTGGCGATCAGCCCCGAGGCGGCGCCCAGGATGTGGGACGTCGAACGGTAGTTGCGCTCGAGCCGGACCACCCGGGCGCCGGGGAAATCGTCCTCGAAGCGCAGGATGTTGCCGATCTCGGCGCCGCGCCAGGAATAGATCGACTGGTCGTCGTCGCCCACACAGCAGATGTTGCGGTGGACCTGGGCCAGCAGGCGCAGCCACAGGTACTGGGCGATGTTGGTGTCCTGGTACTCGTCGACCAGGATGTAGCGGAACTTGTTCTGGTAGCTGGCGAGGACCTCGGGGCGGTCCTGGAACAGGCTCAGGCAGTGGACCAGCAGGTCCCCGAAATCGACCGCGTTGAGGGACACCAGCCGCTCCTGGTAGTCGACGTAGATGTCCAGCGCCCGGTCCCCGGCGTCCTCCGCGCGTTCCACCTCGGAGACCTTGTCCGGGGTCAGGCCGCGGTCCTTCCAGCGCTGGATGATCGACAGCATCAGGCGCGACGGACAACTCCTCTCATCCAGGCCGCGCTCCCCGATCAGCCGCTTGACCAGGCGCAGCTGGTCGTCCTCGTCGAGGATCGTGAAGTTGGACTTGAGGCCCAGCGTCTCGCCGTGGGACCTCAGGATGCGCGCCCCCAGGGCGTGGAAGGTGCCGACCCACCAGCCCTCGACCGGGCGCCCCAGCAGGAGGGCGGCCCGTTCGCGCATCTCGCGGGCCGCCTTGTTGGTGAAGGTCACCGCCAGGACCTCCCACGGCTCCGCCCGGCCCTGGAGCAGGATGTGGGCGAGGCGGGAGATCAGCACCCGGGTCTTGCCGGTGCCGGCCCCGGCCAGCACCAGCACCGGCCCCTCGACGGCCTCAACCGCGTCGCGCTGGGTGTCGTTGAGGCCGTCGAGATGGGACGGCCCGGAGGCGGCCGGCTGGTCGCTGAGTTCGAAGGCGTCCGACATGGGGGATATATAGCACGCGGACGCGTCAATATCTTTTTGAGAAGACGGTGTCGCGGCGCTTTTTGCCGAGGAAACCTTATTTCGCGACGCCAAGGAAACCTAAGTTCCGATAGCGAACTCGAGCTAAGGCGGTTAGCGGTTATCTTACGTGAGCCTTGCGGGCCGTTCCCTTCCGTTTGAGGCTCCTTGTCTCCGAACGTCTATTGCGGTGGGATCGCAAGGGCAAACGGTAGATGTACGCATCCTCGATAAGAATACCGTTGATGGCGTTATTGGTAAACCGGATGTGGGAAACATCCGGACCCGGCTTGGTCTGAATGGTGCTTGCAAGAAGCCTTATCAGGTCGTTGGTGGGGGAAACGACCGTAACGTTTTTCGGCGTCAGACCGGTTGCCGTCAAATGGGAGAACTCCTGAAATTCGGCCAGGAAAGGGTGGAGTCGCTCGTACGTCTTGAGAGGCCCCAGTGTCTGAACGAGTTCCGTGGCGATGATGAAACGCCAATCTTCGGCGTCAGGATCGAAGAACCACAGCGCCGCGACAAACGGGAAATCCTGTTGATCGAGTTTCCCGATCAACTTCTCGCCTGCCTCCAAATCGTACTCTACCAGTGCTGTCTTACCCATGGCAAAATCCCATTCTTGCGACTCGCAACAGCGCGATACAGGTCGTTCGCGTCCAGTTTCGACCAATATTCGTATCGGCTGTGCTCGTTCCAAACCTTGACGGTTGACCAATTGAACCCAAACGCCGGATTCGTCTTGATTTCCCGGTCCAGGGCTGGTTCTAAACCCGCCTTTTTCACCAGAATTGACACATCGTGAGTGTAGATGGTTCTTACAAAATCCTTATCCGGCCACGCATGCCGCATAAAGGTTTTCGCTATGCACGCTTTAAGTGCGAGCTCCACGGCATATCCGGAAAGGTAGTAGGCACCATCGAAGCAGTTAGCGTCCAGAAGCAGCTTTGCTTCTCTTCGTCTGGTTGCCGCTAGCGTCTGAAAATCCTTTCTGTTCATAATCCCCTAAATCATACGAGGAGGAATGGCTTTCCTGCATAGGATAACCGTTTGAACGCGATTCCGCCATAGATGAAGCAACCGTTCTTTTTTCTCTGGGTATGTGGCATTACATTGAAGGGTGTGAGAAACTGGGGGCATCCATGAAGGCTCTGACCAAGGTCCCGCTGATCGCGTCTCTGGGCGTGCTGGCGGTGCTGCTCGGGCCGGTGACGGCGGTAGGGGCCGGCGGCGAAGACCTGTCGGCCGCCGCCGAACGGGTGATGAAGGCGGTGGTCGGGGTCCGCGCCTCGATCCCTCAAGATGCCCGCACCGCCCGCTCGCTGGGCACCGAGCGCGAAGGCAGCGGCGTCGTCATCGGCGCCGACGGCCTGATCCTGACCATCGGCTACCTGATCCTCGAGGCGGTTTCGGCCGAGGTCGTCACCCCCGGCGGCGAGACGGTGCCCGCGGCGGTGATCGGCTACGACTACGACACCGGGTTCGGGCTGCTGCGCGCCCGCCGCCTGGCCGGCGTCGCCCCGCTCCGCCTGGGCCGCTCCTCGGAGCTGGCGGTGGGGGACCGGGCGCTGGCGGTCAGCCTCCAGGGCGCCCCGCCGGTGACCCCGACCCGGGTGGTGTCGCGGCGCCCCTTCGCCGGCTTTTGGGAGTACCTGCTGGAGAACGCCATCTTCACCAGCCCGCCCCACGGCCAATACGGCGGCGCCGCGCTGATCGCCGGCGACGGACGGCTGGTCGGTATCGGCTCGCTGTACGTCGGCGACGCCATGGAGGAGCACGCCCCGGTGCCCGGCAACATGTTCGTGCCCATCGACCTCCTGAAGCCGATCCTCGCCGACATGCTGGAGTACGGGCGGTCGACGCGGCCACCCCATCCCTGGCTCGGGCTGTATCCCGACCAGGCCATGGGCCGGGTCTTCCTGAGCCGGGTGGCGCCGGGGGGACCGGCCGAGGCGGCCGGGCTCAAGGCCGGCGACATCGTCGTCGGGGTCGGCGGCAAGCGGGTCCGCGACATCGCCGACTTCTTCCGCAAGGTGTGGGCGAGGGGCGACGCCGGCGTCGAGATCCCGATCGACGTCGTGCCCATGGGCTCTTCCGACCTGACCATCCAAAAGGTCGTCGTCCGCTCGCGAGCCCGCCACGACTGGCTCAAATCGAAGGAGCGCTAGGACCGCCGGTATCAGTCGGCCCGCACCCGGACGTAGGAGCCGGGGGCGTCCTCGATCGCCTTCAGCCGGCCCGTGCCGGGCACCCGCGCCGCCACCTTGGGGCCGCTGGCGCGCCGCTTGAGCCAGCGGCCCCAGTCGGGCCACCACGAGCCGTCG
>CAZWEZ010000091.1:0-15342 GCA_964632795.1 uncultured Thalassospiraceae bacterium
ACTGAAGGACTTCCTGGA
Source organism: uncultured Thalassospiraceae bacterium (assembly GCA_964632795.1). Classification (GTDB taxonomy): domain Bacteria; phylum Pseudomonadota; class Alphaproteobacteria; order Rhodospirillales; family 2-02-FULL-58-16; genus CAZWEZ01. Next base: position 19 of record CAZWEZ010000091.1, read on the forward strand.
GCTCCCCGCCCTCCGGGAAGGGGCCACGGCCCACCTCTACATATCGGCGGCCCATAAATCGTCGGGCAAGACCGTCGTCACGACGGGACTGTGCGCCGCCCTCAAGAAACGCGGCCTCGCCGTCCAGCCCTTCAAGAAGGGTCCCGACTACATCGATCCCATGTGGCTGAGCGCGGCCGCCGGGCGCCCGTGCCGCAACCTGGACTACCACACCATGAGCGAGGCCGAGATCCTGGGTGCCTTCTGGCGCCACGGCGCGGGCGCCGACCTCGCGCTCATCGAGGGCAACAAGGGGCTCTACGACGGCCTCGACGTGGAGGGCTCCGACAGCAACGCCGCCCTGGCCGGCCTGCTGGGGGCGCCGGTGGTGCTGGTCATCGACGTCCGGGGCATGACCCGGGGGGTCGTCCCGTTGCTGCTCGGCACCCGGGACTTCGACCGCTCGCTGCCCATCGCCGGGGTGATCCTCAACCGGATCGGCGGCGACCGCCACGAGGCCAAGCTGCGCGCCGCCATCGGGCATTACACCGATCTCGCGATTTTGGGCGCCATCCACCGCGACCCGGAGATGGAGATCGCCGAACGCCACCTGGGCCTGATCCCCAGCATCGAGGTGAAGGAGGCCGAGGCCCGTATCGACGCCCTGGCCCGGACGGTGAGCCGGCAGGTCGATATCGACCGCCTGTTGGAGGTAGCCAACGGGGCCAGGCCTCCCGCGCCCTCCCCCTCCCCCCGCCCGTCGCCGTCGGCCGGCGATGTGCGGATCGCCGTCGCCCGGGATTCGGCCTTCGGCTTCTACTACCCGGACGACCTCGAGGCGCTGTCCGCGGCCGGCGCCGAGCTGGTCCCCTTCGACGCCATGGGCCACTCGCGGCTGCCCGACGTCGACGGGCTGTTCATCGGCGGCGGTTTCCCCGAGACCCACATGGAGGCGCTGTCCGCCAACGCCGCCCTGCGCCACGACATCCGCGCCGCCATCGACGGCGGGCTGCCGGCCTACGCCGAGTGCGGCGGCCTGATGTATCTCGCCCGCGCCATCACCTGGCAGGGCAGGAGATGCGAGATGGCCGGGGTCATCGCCGCCGAGGCGGTGCTCCACGACACGCCGGTGGCCAAGGGCTACGTCCGCCTTCGCGAAACCGGCCGGGGGCCGTGGCCGCTGGTCGACGGAAACGGCCGCCCCGGCGAGGCCCCGGCCCACGAATTTCATTACTCGAGCCTGGAAAACCTTGAAGGAAACCCGGTCTTCGCCTACGAGATACTTCGTGGATCCGGAATCGACGGGGTTCACGACGGAATCGTCCAGGGGAACCTGGTCGCCGGTTACGCCCATCTCCGCGACGTCGCGGCCAACCGGTGGGCGCGGCGTTTCGTCGGTTTCGTCCGCGCCTGCGCCGGCGGATCAGTCTAGGGAGCGAAAGTTGGAACCCGTTTCGACCGTTTTCATCGTCGGCGCCGGACCGGGAGATCCGGAGCTGTTGACCGTCAAGGCCCTGCGCCTGATCTCGGAGGCCGACGTGGTGGTCTACGACCGCCTGGTCTCGGAACCGATCCTCGAGCTGATCCCCGCCGGAACCACCCGCATCTTCGCCGGCAAGGCGGCCCGCGACCACCACATGCCCCAGGAGGAGATCAACGAGCTGCTGGTCGGCCTGGCGCGGGGCAACCGCAAGGTGGTGCGGCTGAAGGGCGGCGACCCGTTCATCTTCGGACGGGGCAGCGAGGAAGCGGTGCACCTGGCGCGCAACGGCATTCCCTTCGAGGTCGTCCCCGGCATCACCGCCTCGGCCGGCTGCGCGGCCTATGCCGGGATCCCGTTGACCCACCGCGGGCTGTCGCGGGGCGTCAATTTCGTCACCGGCCACTGCCAGGAGGGCCACCTCGACCTCAACTGGAAGAGCCTGGCCGATCCCGACACCACCCTGGTCGTCTACATGGGGCTGACCAACATCAGCCTGATTTGCACCGAGCTGATCGCCGCCGGACTGCCCGCCGATACCCCGGCGGCGGCCATCCACAAGGGCACCACGCCCGAACAGCGGAGCGTGCTGTCGATCCTCGAAAGGCTGGCCGACGACGTGCAGGGGGCGGGACTCGCCGCCCCCACCCTGTTGGTCGTCGGCCGGGTGGTGGAACTGGCCGAGACTCTGAACTGGCGGCTCCCGGTGAGCGGCGACGACATGGAGGCCCATGGTTGATACCAAGGAGCCCTCCGCGGGAGCGGGCGGTGGGCAACGAGCCGGTGATCGTCGACATCATCCTCGACAGGGTCGCCGCCTGCCGGGACCGCTGGTATTGCCTTACCGTCCGGTCTTGATCTCCCGGCCCAGGGCCTGGGTCAGCAGCATGTAAACCTTGCCCATGTCCGAGGACAGGAAGGTGACGCTCAACACGCCGTCCAGATCGCGTTTCTTGGCCTCGGCGATCAGCCCTTCGAACTGGGAGAGATAACGGTTGACGTAGTCCCGGAACTGGCCGTCCTGCTGGTACTTCTGCTTGATCGCGGTAATCTTGTTCCTCTCGCGGAAGCCCAGCAGCTTGCGCACGAAGATGCCCTTCTCGCCCTTGTTGAAGCGGCGCCAGTCGTCTTCACTGATGGTGGTTTCCATCAGCCGGTTCATGTCCACGGCAACCGATTGCAGGCGCTCGGTGATGAAGGTGGCGCGGCGCAGGAAGTCCTCGATACCGAGCTTGGCGGTGCGTTCCTTCAACACCGCCAGCAGTTCCTCGGCATTGCCCGCGGCCTCCCGCAGGTCCCTGGTCTGGCGGCCGAGCGCGCTGCTCGCCTGGTCGGCCTGGTCGGCCACCTTGTCCGAGACCTCCCGCAGGGCTTCCGAACGTTCGCGGAGGGTCGTGTTCCAGGTCTCCAGCTTGCCCATGGCGTCCCCGGCGACGGTATCCACCTCCCGGGCCCGCACGCCGAGGGTCTGGCCCAGGGACTCGATCCCCTTCTCGGCCTTGTCGATGGCGGCCGTTGTGTCCTGCAACTGGCGGCGCAGGGAGAGGTGGCCGTCTTCCATCCTGGCCACGATCTGTTCGGCCCGGGTGGTCGCCTGGCGCGACTGGTCCTGGAGGATTTCTCCGATCCGGCTCAGCTTGGCGGCGCCCTGCTCCGAAACCGCGGAGGCCTCCTCGGTACGCTGGGCCAGGGCTTCGCCGATCCGGTCGAGGCGGGTCGCGGCGTCCTCCGTGGTCAGGTTCAACTCCCGCGAGCGATGGTGCAAGGCGTCGGCGGCCTCGCCGACCTCGACGGCCGCCTTGCTCGAGGCGTGGGCCAGTTCTGCGGAGCTTTGGCGCAGGCCCTGCCCGGTCTCCTTGAGATGGGACATCGCCCGTTCGGAGACCCCGTTCAGTTCCGCGGAACGTTCCTTCAGGCTTTCGCTCACCGTGTCCATCTGGCTCGCCGCCCGCTCGGAGCTCGCCGCCAGGTCGCCGGAATGGTGGTGGAGCGCGTTGGTGACCAGGGACATCAGCTTGGCCGCCCGGTCGACGGAGGTGGAGACCTGATGCGACCTTTCCTGCAGGCCGTCGCCGATCTTGCCCAGCCGGGCCGCCGCGTCGTCGGTCACCGACGACAAGCCCGCCGCCTGGCGATGGAGGATATCGCCGAAGGACCGCAGGTGGACCGAGGCCTCGTCGTAGGCGGCGGTCATATCGCGCGAGCGGCGCTGGAGGAGCTGGCCGATCTCGCCGAGCCGTTCGGTCGTCCGCTCCATCGAGGCATCGAGGTCGCCGGTGTGCTGGAGAAGGGATTCGGCGACGCCTTCCAGGCGCGTCGCCACCCGGTCCGACACCGAGGCCGCCTCCTGGACCTTCTCGCCCATGGTTCCGCCGGCGGCGTCGATACGCCCGGCGGCGGCCTCGGAGACATCGGCCAGGTCGCGCGAGCCGTCCTTGAGGGTGTTGGCGGCGGCGGTCAGCCGCTCGACCGACCATTGCGACGCCGCGTTCAGGTTTTCCGATTGATCGAGCAGGTCGGTGACCGCCTGTCCGGCGGCGGTGGTCAGTTGCCGGGACCAATCCTGGAGGCCGGAGCCGGCATCGTTCAGGCGTTGGGAGGTCTGTTCTCCGATCTCGCCGAGTTCCACCGAGCGCTGGGTCAACAGTTCGCCGACGGTGTCGATGCGCTGGACGGCGCTGTCCGATGCCGAGGTCAGGTATTCGCCCTGCCGGCGCAGGGCGTCGCCGACCAGGGAGATCAGCTTGGCCGCCCGATCCGAGGACACCGCGACCTCGTTCGAACGGTCCATGAGGACTGAGCCCGCCTTGGTCACCTGGTCGACGGCCCGTCCGCTGGCCGAGTCCAGTCCTTCCGATTGCTCGTGCAGGGCGACGACGATGGCCTGCACCTTGTCGGCGGCCTGATCGGACGCCGTCAGCGTCTCCTGGAGGGCCAGGCGCAACTCCTCGCCGACCCCCTGGATACGGGTCTCGGCGCGATCAGTGGTCTCGTGCAGGTCGTTGGACCGCTGACCCAGGTCGTCCCCGGCGGCGGCGATCAGCTTCGCCGACCTGGCCGAGATATGGGCCAGTTTCGCGGACTGTCCGAGGAGGGCGCGGGCGACGGCGTCCACCTGGTCGGTGGCCTTCTCCGAGGTCGCGGCCAGTTCCTGCGAACGGTCCTGGACCGTCTCGCCCAGGTCCTTGATCCGGCCGGTCGCCGAAGCCGATACCTCGGTGATGGCCTCGAGATGCTGGCGGAAGGCCTCGACGAGCTGGCTGGCCCGCTCGGTGCCGGCGTCGACCTCGCCGACCCCCCGGCGCAGCGATCGCGCCGCCACGGCGATCCCCGAGGCGCCCTTTTCCGAAGCCGCGACAAGGTCTTCGGAGCTTTTGTGAAAGGTCTCGGTGAGGGCCAGCACGCGGCCGCTGGCCTTGTCCGAGGCCGCCGCGAGGCCCTCGGTGCTCTGGCGCAGGGCCTCGTTGACGGCGCCGACGCGGATCACGCTGTGGTTCGACAGCTTGGCCAGGCTTTCGACCTGGCCGTGGACGGCCTCGCCCATCTCCGAGACCTTGGCGACGGCCGTTTCGGAGGTTTCCGTGAGCTCCGAGGTCCGCGCCTCGAGGGTCTCGCCGACCCGGGCCAGCCGCTCCAGCACCTCGGTGGAAGCCAGCGACAGGTCCTCGCTGGACTGGAGCAGGGTCCGGGCGACGGCCGCCACCTGTTCGGTCGCCTGGCCCGAGGCCGCCGTCATCTCCTGGGAGCGGTCCAGCACCGCCTCGCCCAGATCGGCCAGCCGGGCGGTGGCGGTTTCCGAGGCCTCGCCGATGCCCTGGAGGCGGCGGCGGAAGGTTTCGGCAAGCTGTCCCGTGCGTTCGGAGGTCACGTCGACGTCATTCAGGACCTGGCGCAGGGCGCGGGACGCCGCGCCGACCCCGACGATGCCCTTCTCCGAGGACGCCGCCACTTCCTCGGCGCTGCGGGTCAGGATCTCGGTGATGGCCAGCACGTTGTCGCTGGCCTTGTCGGAGGCCGCGGCCATGTTCACGGTGCCGTGGCGCAGGGCCTCGCCGACGGCGTCGATGCGCAACAGGGTGTGACTGGTCACCTTGGCCAGGTCCTCGGCGCGGCCGTGCACGCTCTCGCCGACCTCGCCGACCCTGGCCACCGCCTCCTCGGAGGCTTCGGCCAGTTCCGTGGAACGCCTCTTCAAGGCCTGGCCGACGCGCTCCACCTGGTCCAGCACCTCGTCGGAAACCAACGACAGGTCGTGGGAGGTCTGGCGCAAGCCCTCGCCGACCGCCCTGGTCTGCGCCTCGGTACGTTCGGCGATGTCGTTGAGGTCTTCGGCCTGCTCGCGGAAGGCGTCGCCGCTGGCCTTGACGTGCAACGACACATGCTCGGAGGTCGTCACCAGGTCGCGGGCCTGGTCGCCCAGCGCCTCGCCGATTTCGTTGACCCGTTCCGATACCCTGTCGGAGGTCTCCGAAAGCGCCCGCGACTGGCTTCCCAGGCTGACCTCGATCTCGGAGGTCTGGGCGGCGATCAACTGGCCGATGTCGGTAAGGTCCTCGCCCTGCCGGCGCAGGATATCGCGCATCTGGCTGGCCTGGGCGGCGGCGCGGTCCGACCTCTGGGAGAGGCCCTGGGAATGGTCGTGCAGGAGTTCGGCCTCGGTCCGCACCTGGGCGGCGGCGTTCCCGGAGGCCTCCAGGAGATCCTGCAAGGACTCGTGGAGGCCGGTTTCGGCTTCCTCGGCCTGGGTCAGGGTTTGCCGCGAGAGGGCGCCCAACTCCTCGGTCCGCAGGTGGAAGGTCTCGGCGCTGTCCTTGATTCGCGCCGTCACCTCTTCGGACGACTGGACCAGTTCCTCGCTGCGCAGGCGCAGGGTCTGGCACAAGTCCTCGGCCCGCGCCGAGGTCCGGTCCGAGGACACCGTCAGGTCGTGGGACTGGCGATACAGGGTGTCCCCGACCTCGCGGGCCCGCTCGGTCGCCCGCTCGGCGGTCGTTTGCAGGTCCTCGGTCTGGCGGCGCAAGGCCTCGCCGACGGCCTGCGCCCTAAGATCGGCATCCTCGGAAACCCGCGACAACTCCAGGGTCCGGGAGCGGATCATCTCGTTGACGGCCTCCGCCCTGGCGGCGGCCTCGTCGGAGGCCTGGGTCAGTTCCCGGGCCTGGCGGCGCAGGGTATCGGTGACTTCGCGCAGGCGGTTCCCGGTGCGATCGGAGGGATAGGTCAAGCGGTTCAACTGCCAGCGCAGGGCCTCGGTCTCGTGGCGGATGTGGCGGCCGCGCTCGAAGAAGGCGATCACCATCCACAACAGGGCCAGCGGGGTCGCCACCCCGGCCACCAATCCCCCGACCTCGTAGGGCAGCAGGGCCCACAGGTCGCTCCAGCCGATCTGCCGCTCGAGGTAATAATAGGCGGCGATCAACCAGCCGGCGCTGAGCGCCGCGCCGCCCAGGGGGGGCAGCCGATAGCGCAGATAGAAAGGCGGCGTCCAGCGGTCGAAACCGGCTTCGGACTCCCGATCGACGTCGACCGCGGGCTCCTCGGCGGCGTCCGGCCGAGGTGCGGCGCCGATGTTTCCGATGTCGATGTCGTCATCCCGCGGACGACCTTCGCCATTGTTTTGGGTTGGCTGTTTCTCGACCATGGCCGCCACCTGTTTCCGTCGTCAGACATCCGCCCAGGGAATGAACGAGGGAGTATAGCCTATCTATATCTTGCCGGTAAATGGCCTACTGACGCAAGATATAGCGCTCAGAACAGGTGCTGGCCGCCGGTGACCCAGATCTCGGTGCCGGTGACGTAGGACGAATCCTCGGAACACAGGTAGTAGACGGTGGTCGCCACGTCCTTGGGCGCCCCCATGCGGTCGAGCGGGATGCGGGGGATCAGGGTCTCGTATTCGGGCTGGATCATGTCGGTCTCGATCTCCCCCGGGGCGACCGCGTTGACCCGCACGTCGAGGGAGGCGAATTCGTTGGCCAGTTCCCGGGTCAGCGCCGACAGCGCGGCCTTGGAGATGGAGTAGGCCGAGCCGGCGAAGGGATGGATCAGATGACCGGCGATGGAGGTGATGTTGACGATCGCCCCGTGGCCCTTGTGCAGCGCCGAGGCGAAGCCCCGGGACAGCTTGAGGGCGGCGAAGAAGTTGGTCTCGAAGACCTCGCGCCAGGCGTCCAGGTCGCCGTTGAGGCAGCCCAGCCGTTCCTTGTACGGGGTCTTGGGCGACATCCCGGCGTTGTTGACCAGGGCGTGCAGGGGCTTGCCCTCCAGCACCCGGTTGCCCTCCTCGATCAGGTGGGCGAGGCTGTCGGCGTCGGCCAGGTCCGAGGGGATGTGGCAGGTCCAGTTGGGATCGCGCTTGCACGCCTCCGGGGTCGGCTCGCGCGAACAGGTGATGATGCGCCAACCCCGCTCCAGGAAACAGATCGCCGTGGCGTGGCCGATGCCGCGGCTGGCCCCGGTGATGATGACCGTCTTCCTGTCGTCCTCCATGGGGGGAAAGTTAGCAGGTTGCGCGCCGGCTGTCATACACTGCGGCCCATGTGCTACAGCTTCGAGATGGCCGGCGAGCCCGAGGCCCTGGTCCGCCGCTTCGCGCTGGGGGAACCGCCGCCGGCCCAGCCCAAGCCGGTTCTCCTGCCCACCGAGTTGTCCCTGGTCATCGACGGGGACCGGCGGGCGGTGGTGTCGCGCTGGGGCCTTCCGGCGCCGTGGGACGGCAAGCCGCTGATCAACGCCCGCGCCGAGAGCCTCGCCGAGCGCCGGACCTTCCGTCCCCTGCTCGCCAGCCGTTGCCTGGTGCCGGCCACCGCCTACTTCGAGTGGCGGCGCGACGGCCGGAGCAAGCTGAAGAACCGTATCCTCCCCGCCGCCGGCGGACTGTTCGCCCTGGCCGGGCTGTGGAACGGCGAGCGATTCGTCGTCGTCACCTGCCCGCCGGCCGCCGCCGTCGCCCACCTCCACGACCGGATGCCGGTGATCCTCGACGCCGGAGCCGAGGCGGCGTGGCTGGACCCCGCGCTGCCCTACCCCGAGGTGGCGCCGTTGCTGGTCCCCTTCGCCAAGGAACTGCGGGCGGAAGAAGAGGTTCCCCCACCCCCCGATCAGCCGGACCTGTTCGCTTCCTGAAGATCAGTGCCCCTTGGTATCAGTGGGCCATCAGGATGGGAAGCGTCGACTCGGCGAGGACCAGCTTGGTGACCCCGCCGAGGATCAACTGGCGCATGCGGCTGTGCGAATAGGCGCCCATGACCAGCAGGTCGGCGCCAACCTCGGCGGACGCCGCGAGCAGCATCGCCCCCACCGGGCGTTCTCCCTGGGGGATCACCCGCGTCTCGGCGATGACGCCGTGCCAGGCCAGGTAGGCGGCCAGTTCGTCGCCGAAGGCGGCGGCGGTGCGGGCGGTCTCGGCGATCAGCACCACCACTCCCGACGAGGCGACGAGGAAGGGCATGGCGGCGGCCACCGCGCGCGACGCCTGGGAGCTGCCGTTCCAGGCCACCGCCACCTTGCGGCCCACCGCGGCGGGGGCTTCGGGCGGCGCCACCAGGATCGGGCGGCCGGTCTCGAAGAGCACCGAGTTGAGGATCATGGTCGAGGAGACGTCGGATTGGGCGGTCGGCCGTCTGACGACGACCAGGTCGGCAAGCCGCCCTCGCCAGACCGTGGCCTCGTCCTCGCGGCCGACCTTCTCGATCCACGACGCCGACATCGCGCCCGGCGCCGGCGGCCCCTCGACCACGGGCACCGAGTAGCGGGAACAGAAATCGTCGAACATGGCGCGGGCGTCGGTGGTCAGCTCGCCGGCCTCCTTCTCGGCCAACTCGATCATTTCCTCGATGATCGCTCCGGACATCCCTTCGCCGAGCAGCGGCACGGCGTCCTTGGGATCGGGACGGACGTGGAGGACGTCGAGATGGGCGGCCAGATCGCGGCCCAGCATGAACGCCGTCTCCATGGCCGGCCTCGCCGCATCGGTGCCGTCGAGCGGCACCAGAATCGTCCGCATCTTCATCCAACCCTCCTGGTGGATAGAATCCAACCTATGCCACCCGACATGATGGCCTCCCGGCGGAGAAAATTAAAGGGAAAGTCCACCCCGCCTCACAGGTCGAGCAGGCGAATCCCCTCGGCCAGGGTCCGCTCCCGAGGTCCCGAACTGTCGATCCGATGCCAGTCGATGCGGCCGACGACGTAGGACAGCTGGCGGCGGACCTCCTCGGCGGTGGCGTCCGAGACGTTGCGCCGGCGGGCCGCCACCCGTTCCTCGCGGACCTCGGGCGGCGCTTCGATCCACAGTCCGGCGAAGGGAACCCCGACCTCGGCCGCCAGCCCGGCGACGGCGGCGCGCTGGTCGGGCCGGGCGAAGACGGCGTCGGCGATCACCGAATGTCCGGCCTCGAGCGCCGTGCGCGCCTCGGCGAGGAGGGCCCGGTAGGTGCGTTCCGTCATCTCCGCCGTATAGCCCTCCGGCCCCAGGCGGGTCAGCGGATGAACCCCCGCCAAGCGCTTGCGCACGACGTCGCTGCGCACCGTCAGGGCCCCCGGGGCGGGGTCGATGAAAGGCGCCAGTTCCCGGCCCATCCGCGACTTTCCGCTGCCCGACAGTCCGCCCACGGCGACCAGGCGCGGCGGCGGCGGCGACAGGTAGCCGAGCGCCCGCTCCAGATAGCCGCGGGCCTCGCGACGGCGGCCGTCGGCTTCGGCCTGGTCGATCCGCACGCCGGCGGCGTTGACGTGGGCGCGCACGGCGGCGCGGACCGACAGGAACAGCGGCAGCGCGGCCAACCCGGCACCGCCATGGCCGGTGAGGTCCAGGTAGCGGTTGAAGGCGATGTTGGCGAGCCGCCGCTGGCCCCGGTGATCGAGGTCCATCAGCAGGAAGGCGAGGTCGTAGAGGACGTCGATGCCGGTCAACGCCCGACTGAACTCGATGGCGTCGAACAAGGTCGGCCGGCCGTCGATCAGGCAGATGTTCCCGAGGTGCAAATCGCCGTGGCAGCGGCGCACGAACCCCGCCGCGTGGCGCGCCTCGAGAAGCCCCCCGATCGCCTCCAGGGCGCGGCGGGTCTCCCGGTCGAGGCGTTCCACCGTCGCCATATCCAGGGTTTCTCCGGCGCTTTGGGCGGCGAAACATAGGGCGTTGCTGTCGACGATCGCCGTCATGACCGCCCGCCCGTTTCCCCGGGGGCACGTCTCGGCCTGGCGGTGGAAGCCGGCGATGGCCTCGGCCAGGTCCTCCATGTGGTCGCGGTTCAGCTTCCGGCGCCGGGCCAGGCGGTCGAACAGGGTGTTCTCGTCGAAACGCCTCATCTCGACCAGCCAGTCCACCGGCCGGCCGTCGCCGCCCAGGCGCAGGGCGCCGTCCTCCCGGCGGGTGACGGCGATCACCCCGCGGTAGATGCCGGGCGCGGCGCGCCGGTTGACCGTCACCTCGGCCTCGCAGTCGGCGCGGCGGAGCTCGGGGGTCGAAAAATCCAGGTACGGCGTGCGGACCGCCCGCATCAGCTTGAAGGCGCGCTTGCCGACCAGGAAGACGACCGAGATGTGGGTGTCGATCCGCTCCACGGCCCCGGTCCCGGCGCCGTAGGCCTCGGGACGCGACAGGAAGTCGATGACCTCGGCCTGATCCTCCCCGGCGTCGTCACGCAAAGGTCGCCCGCCTTTCGGCGACCCCCTCCGGGTCGCCGTGGATCAGGACCTCGGCCATCGGGAAGGCGTCCTCGATCGCGTACATGACCTCGTCGGAGATGTCGTGAGCCTCGTTCAACGTGATGTCGCCGTCCATCTCCAGGTGAAGCTGGATGAACATCTGCTGTCCCGAGGAGCGGGTGCGCAGGTCGTGCATGTCGAGGACCTTGGGATGGGCCATGGCGATGTCGCGGATGCGGCGGCGGTTGTCCAAGGACAGTTCGCGGTCCATCAGCAGTCTGAGGGCCCCCCTGCCGATTCGCCAGGCGCCCCACAGGATGTAGGCGGCGATGGCGACGGCGAACAGGGGATCGGCGAGCAGCCAGCCGAAGGTGGTCGCCAGCAGCAACGAGACGATGACGCTGGCGTTGACCAGGACGTCGGTCACGTAATGCAGGGAATCGGCGTTGATGGCGAGTGAACCGGTCTTGCGCACCACGTACTTCTGGAACCCCACCAGGGCCACGGTGAGGACGATGGAGAAGACCATCACCGCGTAGCCGGTCTCGCTGTTGTGGATCTCCGTGGGGTTGAGCAGGCGTTTCGAGGCCGCGATCAGCAGGAACAGCGCCGAGCCGCTGATGAAGGCGGCCTGGGACAGTCCCGCCAACGGCTCGGCCTTGCCGTGGCCGAAGCGGTGTTCGCGGTCGGCCGGCGCCAGGGCCTTGCGGACGGCCAGCAGGTTGATCATCGACGCCCCCGCGTCGAGCAGCGAATCGACCAGGGTCGACAACAGGCTGATCGAATCGGTGACCAGCCAGGCGCCGAACTTGGCGGCGACCAGGATTCCCGCCACCGACACCGAGGCGTAGGTCGCCAGCTTCATCAGCCGCCCCGCCTCGATGGAAGGCCGGGGCGCCGGGGTCTGTCCGGACATCTCCCCGCTCGCCATCACGGGTACAGGCGCTCTCTGGTCCAGCCGTTCCCGTGGCGCCGGTAGACGATCCGGTCATGGAGGCGGAACGGCTGGTCGCGCCAGAATTCGATGCGTTGCGGGATCACCCTGAAGCCCGACCAGAAATCGGGACGGGGCACGGCCCCGACGTGGAACCTGGCGGTAAACTCGGCGACCCGCCTCTCCAACTCGAACCGTCCGACCAGGGGCCGCGACTGCTTGGACGCCCAGGCTCCGATCTGGCTGAGGCGGGGCCGGGAGGCGAAGTAGACGTCGGCCTCGGCGTCGCTCACCCGCTCCACTTGTCCCTCGACGCGGACCTGGCGGCGCAGCGATTTCCAGTGGAAGCACAGCGCGGCGTTGGCGTTGGCCGCCAGTTCCTCGGCCTTGCGGCTGTCCAGGTTGGTGTAGAAGACGAAGCCGCGGCCATCCACCCCCTTGAGCAGCACCATGCGCGCCGAGGGCACGCCGTCGGGCGTCGTGGTGGCCAGGGTCATGGCGTTGGGGTCGTTGGGTTCGGAGCCTTCGGCTTCGCCCATCCAATCGGTGAACAGCTCGAACGGGTCCTCGCTTGTGGTGACAGTCATGGCGTCCTTGAGGTACAATTCATCGCCATCGTTGGCAACACCATGAGGCTAGTGGTCACGGAGCAATCCCTATCATATAGACAAGGAAAGGCCGCTCATCCCATTTGTCAAGGCACCGGCTGAACGGAGGTATTCACACATGAACATGATCCGCATCGCCTCGGCGACACTCCTCGCTCTCTCGCTGGCCGCCTGCCAGAACATGCAGGACAACCCCAAGCAGTCCGTCGGCACCCTGCTGGGAGCCGGCCTCGGGGCGCTGGCCGGCTCGCAGATCGGCAGCGGCAAGGGACAACTGGCGGCGGTCGCCATCGGCGCCCTGGGCGGCGCCTGGCTGGGCAGCGAGATCGGCAAGTCGATGGACCAGGTCGACCGCGCGGCGGCCGAACGCACCGCCCAGGCTTCGCTGGAACGCAACCCCAGCGGCCAGACCTCGTCCTGGAGCAACCCGGACTCCGGGCATTCGGGAACCTTCACCCCGGTCAACGTCTACCAGTCCGATGACGGCCAGAACTGCCGCGAATACGAGACCTCGGTGATCATCGACGGCCAGCGGGAGGTCGCCCACGGCCGCGCCTGCCGGCAGTACGACGGCACCTGGAAGATCATCCAGTAGCACCGCCCGGGCGACACCCTGCAATAATCCTCGCCCGGGGCTTTTGCCTCGAGGGGGGTTTCGTGTAGGATGCCGCGTTCCAGTGAAGGTGTTAATCGGCGTGATTCATCGAGCGAGGATTTCATGACTGAACCGGCGCCGCTGATGTCCGGCAAGAAGGGCTTGGTCATGGGAGTGGCCAACGAACGCTCCATCGCCTGGGGCATCGCCCAGAAGGCCCACAACCATGGCGCCGAGTTGGCCTTCACCTATCAGGGCGGCAGCCTGCTCAAGCGCGTCAAGCCGCTGGCCGATTCGGTGGACTCCGAGATCGTGCTGCCCTGCGACGTCAGCGACCCGGCGAGCACGGAGACGATGTTTAAGACCGTCGCCGAACGGTGGGGAAGGCTCGACTTCCTGGTCCACGCCATCGCCTATTCGGACAAGGACCAGTTGAAAGGCCGCTTCATCGACACCACGCTCGAGAACTTCACCATGACCATGAATATCTCGTGCTTTTCGTTCGTCGACGCCTGCAGGCGCGCCGCCGCCCTGATGAGCGGCGGCGGCAGCATGATCACCCTCAGCTACTTCGGGGCCGAGCGGGTGATCCCCCATTACAACGGGATGGGCGTCGCCAAGGCGGCGCTGGAGGCCAGCGTGCGCTACCTGGCCGAGGACCTGGGCCGTGACAACATCCGGGTCAACGCCCTGTCGGCCGGTCCCATGAAGACCCTGGCGGCGTCGGCGATCGGCGATTTCCGCTACATTCTGAAGTGGAACCAGTACAACTCGCCGATGCGCCGCAACGTCACCATGGACGACGTCGCCGGGGCCGGGATGTACCTGTTGAGCGACCTTGCCAGCGGCGTTACCGGCGAGGTCCATCACGTCGACTGCGGCTACAACGTGGTCGGCATGAAGGCGGTGGACGCCCCCGACATCGCGACGGTGTAGGCGGCCCATGTCCGGCAACACCTTCGGCCACCTGTTCAGGGTCACTACCTTCGGCGAGAGCCACGGGGCGGCGATCGGCGGCGTCGTCGACGGGGTTCCGCCCGCCATCCCGCTGACCGCCAAGGACATCCAGTCCGACATGGACCGCCGCCGGCCCGGCCAGTCCCGCCACACCAGCCAGCGCCGGGAGGCCGACAAGGTGGAGATCCTGTCAGGAGTCCTCGACGGGCGGACCACCGGCACCCCGATCGGCCTGCTGATCGCCAACCGGGACACCCGCTCCCAGGACTACGCGGCGATCAAGGACAAGTTCCGTCCCGGCCACGCCGACTACACCTATTGGGTGAAATACGGCATCCGCGAACATCGCGGCGGCGGCCGGGCCAGCGCCCGGGAGACCGCTGTGCGGGTCGCCGCCGGCGCCATCGCCCGCAAGGTCCTGGGCGACGGGGTGGTTATCCGCGGCGCCCTGGTCCAGTTGGGCCCCCATGGGATCGAGCGTGCGCGCTGGGACTGGAATGAGGCCCAAACCAATGCCCTCAGGTGTCCCGACGTCGAGGCGGCGATAAAATGGGTGAGCTTCCTCGACGGCGTCCGCAAGGCCGGCTCCAGCATCGGAGCGGTGATCGAGGTGGTCGCCTCGGGGGTCCCGGCGGGCCTCGGGGCGCCGATCTTCGACCGCCTGGACGCCGACATCGCCAAGGCGCTGATGAGCATCCCGGCGGTCAAGGGGGTGGAGATCGGCGAAGGCTTCGCGGCGGCCGCGCTGTCCGGCCCCGAGAACGTCGACGAGATGCGGATGAAGGACGGACGGCCGACCTTCCTCTCCAACCACGCCGGGGGCGTGCTGGGCGGCATCTCCAGCGGTCAGGACATCGTCGCCCGCCTCGCCGTCAAGCCGACCAGCTCGCTGCCCGTTCCGCTGAGGACCGTCGATATCCGGGGCGAGGACGTGGAGATCGTGACCAAGGGCCGCCACGATCCGTGCGTCGGCATCCGCGCGGTGCCGGTGGCCGAGGCGATGATCGCCTGCGTGCTGGCCGACCACCTGTTGCGCCACCGGGCGCAGTGTCCCTCCTGAACGGAGCAATACCAAGGTGCACTGATAATGACCCATAGAGACGGCTTTCCAAGGCTTTCGGCT
>CAZWEZ010000092.1:0-15300 GCA_964632795.1 uncultured Thalassospiraceae bacterium
CGCGGCGGGGGGCGGATGACGGCGCTGGCCGACCCCATCCTGGTGGTGCCGTCCGACGACACCGCCAGCATCCAGGAGATGCACATCACCCTGGGCCACATGCTGTGCTCGGCCCTGGAGGCGGACCTGGGATGAGCAACCGCGCGGACCTGCTGGCGCTGGTCGAGGCCCTGTCCGGGGCCCGGGTGCTGTGCGTCGGCGACGTCATCCTGGACCACTTCCAGTACGGAACGGTCGAGCGCATATCCCCGGAAGCCCCGGTCCCCGTCCTGATGCTGGATGCCGAGGAGAGCTCCTCGCTGGGGGGCGCCGGCAACGTCGTGCGCAACCTGCGCTCGATGGGCGCCGAGGCGGAATTCGTCACCGTGATCGGCGCCAAGAGCCCCGATGAGGCCGACCTCCCGGGCCAGGAGGTTCGTAAGCTGGTCGAGGAACAGGGGGTGGCGAGCGATGCCGTCCTGCTCGATGTCGAGCGCCGCACCTCGACCAAGACCCGTTACCTCGCCGACGGCCAGCAGATCCTGCGCGCCGACCGCGAAACGGCCTTTCCGCTTGGCGAGGCGATCCGCGAGGAGCTGCTCGAAAGGACCAAGGCGGCGATGGACCACTGTTCGGTGGTCGTCCTGTCCGACTACGGCAAGGGGGTCCTCGGCGAAGAGGTGACGGCGACCCTGATCGAGGCGGCGCGCGCGGCGGGCAAGTTCGTCATCGTCGACCCCAAGGGAAACGATTACGAGCGCTATCGCGGGGCCAGCCTGATCACGCCCAACCGCAAGGAGCTGGCGGAGGCCTCCCGGATGCCGGTGGACGGCGAGGACGAAGTCCGCGTCGCCGCCGACTGGCTGATCGCCGAACACGGCTTGGGCGCCGTGCTGGCGACCCTGGGCGCCGACGGCATGACCCTGGTCACGACGTCCGGCGACGTTATCCATCTGGCGGCCGAGGGGCGCGAGGTGTTCGACGTCTCGGGGGCCGGCGACACGGTGGTGGCGACCATCGCCGCGGCCCTCGCCGCCGGCGCCGACGTGGCGAGCGCCGCGGCCCTGGCCAACGTCACCGCCGGCATCGTCGTCGGCAAGGTGGGCACCGCGGCGGCCTACGCCATCGACGTCGTCGACGCCCTTCACCACCAGGACATCACGCATGCCGAGGCCAAGGTGCTGGCGCTGGCCCCGGCGCTCGACCGGATCGACCGCTGGCGGCGCCGCGACCTCCAGGTGGGCTTCACCAACGGCTGCTTCGATCTTCTCCACCCCGGCCACGTGTCGCTGCTGTCCCAGGCCAAGGCGGCCTGCGACCGGCTGGTGGTCGGCCTCAACAGCGACGCCTCGGTGCGCCGCCTGGACAAGGGGCCGGACCGCCCGATCCAGTCCGAGGCGGCGCGGGCCACGGTGCTGGCCGGCCTGGCCTCGGTCGACATGGTGGTGATCTTCAACGAGGACACGCCGCTGGCCCTGATCGAGGCGATCCGCCCGGAGCTGCTGGTCAAGGGCGCCGACTACACGCTCGAGCAGGTGGTCGGGGCCGACCTGGTGCAGGGCCACGGCGGGCGGGTGATGCTGGCCGAGATCGAGCCGGGCCACAGCACCTCGGCGACGCTGGCCCGCCTCGGCAAGTGACCCCCGCCCCTTTGAGTCCGTTCGAGGCCCATCTGGTCTACGCCCTGGCCTGGGCCAGCTTCGGCTTCGGCCATTCGATGCTGGCCGGGCACGCCAGGCAGTGGCGGCTGGCCTACAACCTGGTCGCGGCGGTCCATATCGCCCTGGTGGTGGCCGGCGGGCGATACCTGTTGGCCGGCGCTCCCTTCGCCGTCCCCGGCTGGGCGGGGACCATCATGACGATGGTTCAGGTCCTCGGCTGGGGGCTGCTGGCGTGGGCCCTGAAGGGGTACGACCTGGGCCTGCTCGCCGGCACCCGGCAGCTCCGCGAGGGCCTGAAGGGCCCCGCCGCGCCCACCGACGAACCCTTGGCCGCCAACGGCCTCAACGCCTGGGTCCGCCACCCCCTCTATGCCGGCGCCCTGCTCATCCTGTGGGGCGGAGCCGACGGGGCGTATGGGCTGGCCACCGCCGGGTGGGGGTCGCTGTACCTCTTCATCGGCACCTTTTTCGAGGAGCGCCGGCTGCTCGCCCTTTACGGCGCCGCCTATGCGGACTACAGGAGACGGGTCCCGGCCTTCATCCCGTGGAAGGGCCGGGCCGGGTGAGGGTCGGCCAATGAGCGGAGAAGAAAAGGATCGTCCTTCAGAGCCGGCGAAGCACTTCGACGGCAAGCGGGCCGGCGTCTACGACGACCTGATCCGCCGGGTGATCCCGGGCTACGACGTCCTGCACCGGCTGATCCGCCTGCAACTGCACCGGAAGCTTGGCGACGAGGCCCGCATCCTGGTGGTCGGCGCCGGCACCGGGATGGAGATCGCGACCCTGGCCCCTGAGCGCCCCGGATGGCGGTTCACCGCCGTCGACCCGGCGCCGGAGATGCTGGAGGCGGCGCGTCTGAGGCTGGAGGGCGCCGGTTTCGCGGGGCGCACCGAATTCCATTGCGGACAGGTGGCCGGGCTGCCGGAACGCCCCCTGTACGACGCCGCCTGCCTGGTCCTGGTCATGCACTTCATGCCCGACGACGGGGCCAAGGGGGACCTCCTCGGCGACATCGCGCGGCGCCTCGCCCCGGGAGCGCCGCTGATCCTGGTCGACGCCCACGGCGAGCCTGGAAGCCCGGACCTCGACCACCTGATGGGGGTGTGGCGCGACTGGCAGCTCGACGCCGGGATCGAGGAAGAGGACGTCGACAAGGGCTTCCGCCACATCGTCCGGGACATCCATTTCGTGTCCGAGGGCCGCCTCGCCGGGCTCCTCACCGAGGCCGGGTTCACCATGCCCCGGCCGTTCTTCGCCTCGCTCATGTTCGGTGCCTGGATCGCCGGGAAGGGCTGAATGCTGCGTCCCGCCTCGCTGCCCTTCGCGATCCTGCTGATCGCCCTGATTTCCTTCGGGCCGCTGTCCACCGACATGTACCTGCCGTCGCTGCCGACCCTGATCGGGGTCTTCGGCACCGACGTCGCCATGGTCCAGTTGACGCTCAGCGCGTTCCTGGTCGGCTTCGCCCTGGCCCAACTGGCGATCGGGCCGACCTCGGACCGCTTCGGGCGGCGGCCGGTGCTGATCGCCGGGATCTCGCTGTACCTCGCCGCCACCGTCGTCTGCCTGGTCGCCACTTCCGTCGAGATGCTGATCGCGGCCCGCGTCTTCCAGGCGGTGGGGGCCTGCGCGGGAGCGGTGCTGGCCCGCGCCGTGGTACGGGACGTCTACGGACGCCAGCGCGCCGCCAAGGTGCTGGCCTACATGGGCACGGCGATGGCCCTGGCGCCGCTGGTGGCGCCGGTGATCGGCGGCTATCTGCTGATCTGGTTCGGCTGGCGGTCGGTGTTCGCGGTGTTGGCCGCCTTCGGCGCCACCCTGCTGGTCCTGGTCGCCACCCAGCTCGTCGAGACCAACCGCTGGAAGGACCCGGCCGCCATCGATCCGGGGCGGATGGTCAGGAACTACCTGACCCTGGCCGGCTCGCGCGCGTATGTCGGCTACGTGCTGGCCAACGCCTTCGTCTTCGGCGGCCTGTTCGCCTTCATCTCGGGTTCGTCGTTCGTCCTCATCGGCTCGTTGAAGGTGCCCGTGGAGATGTTCGGGCTGTTCTTCGCCATCGTCGTCGCCGGCTACATGGCCGGCACCGTCATCGCCGGGCGGCTGACCCTGAGGTTGGGCATCGAGCGGATGGTGCTGATCGGCTGCATTGTGTCGCTGGCCGCCGGCGCCGTGCTGGCGGGGCTGCCCTGGGCCGGGGTCACCGGGGTGGCCTCGATCATCGCCCCGATGTTCGTCTACCTGGTGGGGGTCGGCATCGTCATGCCCAACGCCATGGCCGGCGCCATCGGCCCGTTCCCCCGGATGGCGGGCGCCGCCTCGGCCCTGCTGGGGTTCCTGCAGATGGGGATGGCCGCCCTCGCCGGCTTCCTGGTCGGCCATTTCGACGACGGCACCCAGGTGCCGATGACGGCGACCATCGCCGTGATGGGACTGTGCGCCTTCACCGCCTTCGTCACCCTGGCCCGCCGACGGTGATTAATTGCCGCCGGCAAGGCCGGCGAACAGGTTGCGCCAGAAGCTCTGTTGGGGGACCGGAACAGGCTCGGGCTCGAGGCCGGGCAGCGGCTGGGGCGGGACGCCCCGGTGGGCGGCGGCCATGAACTCCCGCCACGCCGTGGCCGGCAGGCTGCCCCCGGTGACCCCGTCCATCGGGCTGCCGTCGTCGTTGCCCATCCACACCCCGGTCACCAGGTGGGCGCTGTAGCCGACGAACCAGGCGTCACGGAAGTCCTGGCTGGTCCCGGTCTTGCCGGCGACGGGGCGGCCCAGCCTGGCGGCGCGTCCGGTGCCTTCGGCCACCGCGTTAGACAGCATGTCGTTCATCGCCGCGACGTGGGCGGCAGCCACCACCCGGCCCGGTCCGGAGCCGGAGCGGGCGTAGAGCACCCGGCCGTCGGCGTCGAGGATCCGCTCGATGCCGTGGGCCCACGCCCCGTAGCCGCCGTTGGCGAAGACGGCGTAGGCGGCGGTCAGCTCGTCGAGGGTGACCTCGCCGCTGCCCAGCGCCAGGCTCGGCGTCGGCTTGAGCTCCGAAGTCAGTCCCAGGCGCCGGGCGGCGGCGAGGACCCTGGCCCGCCCCGCGCGCTCGGCCACCTTCACCGCCACCGTGTTGATGGAATAAGCCAGCGCCTGGCGCACGGTGACCACGCCCCGGTGGCGGCGGGCGAAGTTGCGCGGACTCCAGCCGTCGACCGTCAGCGGGCCGTCGATCAGCCGGGAGTCGGGACCCAGCCCGGCCTCCAGCCCGGCCAGGTAGACCACCGGCTTGAACGCCGAGCCCGGCTGGCGCAGGGCCTGGGTGGCCCGGTTGAACTGGCTTCGCGCGTGGTCGCGGCCGCCGACCATGGCCTTCACCGCGCCCTCCGGGGTCATCGCCACCAGCGCCGCCTCGCCGACCCTACGCCCGGCCCCGGGGCCGTCCAGCGCCCCGGCGATGGCCGCCTCGGCGAGCCGCTGGAGACGCGAATCAAGGGTCGTGACCACGGTGATGTCGCGGTCGCCGGGCGACACGAAGCCGGCCACCCGCTCCAGCACCCAGTCGGCGAAGTGGCGACCGCTGCTCCGCCACCGGGCCGCCGCCGCTCCTCCATCGGGCCGCCGCCGCGCCGCCTCGGCCTGGGCCGGGGTCAGGTAGCCGGCGGCGACCATGTTGTCCAGCACCTGCTCGGCGCGCCGGGCGGCGAGGGGCGGGTTGGCGATCGGGTTGTAGCGCGAGGGCGCCTTCAGCATCCCGGCCAGCATCGCCGCCTGATACGTGGTCAGGGCCGAGGCCGGGCGGGAGAAGTACTTTTGCGCCGCCGCCTCGAAGCCGTAGGTCCCGGCCCCCAGGTAGACCCGGTTGAGGTAGACGGCGAGGATCTCGTCCTTGGTGAAGCGGTGCTCCAGCCACAGCGCCAGCATCACTTCCTGGATCTTGCGCTTGATCGTCCGTTGGGGGGTCAGGAACAGGTTCTTGGCCACCTGCTGGGTGATGGTGCTGGCGCCCTGGCGGATGCCCCCGGCCCGGAGGTTGACGTAGACGGCCCGGGCCAGGGCAATCGGGTCGATGCCGAAATGACTGTAGAAGCGGCGGTCCTCGGTGGCCAGCACGGCCTGGGGCAGGGCCGCCGGGAGCTCGTCCAGGCGTACCGGCTTGCCGTAGAGGTCGCCGATGGTGGCCAGCACCTCGCCGTCCGCCGCCACCAGGGTGACGCTGGGCCGGCGGGTCGCGGCCAGGGCCCGCCCGACGTCCGGCAGGTCGTAGGCGTACCAGCCGGCGACCACGGAGGCCAGCACCAGCGCCCACACCGCCGCCGTCGCCGTCCACCTGGCGACCGGGACCAGCCACCGCCAGGGGCCGCGCCGGGGCGCTCTGCGGGGCGCTCTGCGGGAACGCCGGGCCGGGCGGCGGCGGCCGGGGGGCGGTTTGCGCGTACCTCGTCTTGACGTGGTCATGGCGCGTGATTCCAACCGGTTACGGTTAGAATTGGGTTAACGGCCCGGGAATTATCGGGCAAGAGTCGGAAAAGCCCCGGGAACCGGCCGCCGCCCGGCGGCTCAGGGGGTCTTGCAGCTGAGCAGCCGGTGCAGGGTGTCGGGGGCGATGGTGCAGCCCTTGAGGTTGGTCCGCCGCATTTCGACGCCGTCGAGTTCGGCCTCCCTGAGGTCGGCGCCCCTGAGGTCGGCCTCGGTGAAGTCGGCCTGGGACAACAGCGCGCTCTGCAAGTTGGCGTTCAACAGCACCACGCCGGTCAGGTTGGCGTTGCGCAGGTCGGCCCCGGCGAGATCGGCGCCGGTCAGGTCGGAGCCGCTGAGGTCGGCGTTGCGCAAATCGACCCCGCGCAGGTCCATGTCACGCAGGTCGAGGCCGATCAGGTGGGCGCGCCGTCCTCCTTTCTCGCCTTCGCTGAGCCACTCGCTGTGTTCGCTGAGAATCCGATCCAGACTTTTTCGGAACATCTTCACCACCCCCTGGAGGCGATGATAGCACATCCGTTGAAAAAATAACGAGATTCCAGATTTGGCCGCAACCAACGGTTCGGTCCTGGGAACGGAATCGGCGAGCGGCGGCGGTCCGGCTATTCGACCGCGCGGACTTCCGTGACCTCGGGGATATAGTGGCGGAGCAGGTTCTCGATCCCGTGCTTGAGGGTCGCCGAGGAGCTGGGGCAGCCCGAACACGCCCCCTGCATGGTCAGGAAGACCACCCCGTCCTCGAAGCCGTGGAAGATGATGTCGCCGCCGTCCTGGGCCACCGCCGGGCGGACCCGGGTGTCGAGCAGCTCCTTGATCTGGGTGACGATGGCGTCGTCTTCCCCGCCGTCCTCGGACTCGTCCTCGCCGGTGATCACCTGCCCGCCGGAGGTGAAGTGCTCCATCACGGCGCTCAGGATCAGCGGCTTCATGACCTCCCAGTCCCTGGTGTCGTCCTTGGTCACGGTGATGAAGTCGCCGCCCAGGAAGACCCCGCGGACGCCTTCGATGCCGAACAGGCGGCCGGCCAGCGGCGACCGCCCGGCCTTCTCCGAAGCGGTGAAGTCGGCGGTGCCCTTGGCCATCACCTGACAGCCGGGAAGGAACTTCAGGGTCGCCGGGTTGGGGGTGCCTTCGGTCTGGATGAACATGATCCACCTCTCAGGAAAAAAACGGTCTGCCTCCTAGATGGTCCTAATCCGGGCCGTGGTCAAGGACGCAAAAAACCGACGATGTCCTGGATCTCGGCGAGGATCGGCTCGGCCAGGGCGCGGGCCCGCTCGGCGCCCTCGCGCAGCACCGCGTCGACCGTGGCGGGATCGGCCATCAGGCGGCGCATCTCGTCCTGGATCGGGCTCAGTTGGTTCACCGCCAGGTCGGCCAGGTCCTGCTTGAAGTCGGAGAACTGGCCGCCGCCGAAGCGGGCGCAGACGTCCTCGACGGTGGCGTCCGACAGCGCCGCGTAGATGCCCATCAGGTTGGCCGCCTCGGGCCGGGCGTCGAACTCGGCGGTCGAGGCCGGCAGAGGGTGGGGGTCGGTGCGGGCCTTCCTGATCTTGCGCGCGATGTCCTGGGCGCTGTCGGTCATGTTGATCCGCGACATCTCGGAGGGCTCCGACTTGCTCATCTTGCGGGTGCCGTCCTTGAGCGACATGATGCGCCTCGCGGCGCCGAAGATCAGCGGCTCGACCAGGGGGAAGAAGTCGACCCCGAAGTCGTTGTTGAACTTGTGGGCGATGTCGCGGGTCAGCTCCAGGTGCTGCTTCTGGTCCTCGCCCACCGGCACGTGGGTCGCCTTGTAAAGCAGGATGTCGGCGGCCATCAGGTTGGGATAGGCGTACAGCCCGACCGAGGCGTTCTCGCGCTTCTTGCCCGCCTTCTCCTTGAACTGGGTCATCCGGTTGAGCCACCCCAGCCGGGCCACGCAGTTGAATATCCAGGCCAACTCGGCGTGGGCCGCCACCTGGCTCTGGTTGAAGATGATGTTGCGCTTGGGATCGAGGCCGGCGGCGATCAGCCCGGCGGTCGCCTCGCGGATGTTGGCGCTCAGCTCACCCGGCTCCTGCCAGGTGGTGATGGCGTGCATGTCGACCACGCAGAACAGGCAGTCGTACTCGTCCTGCAGGCGCACCCAGTTGCGGATCGCCCCCAGGTAGTTGCCCAAGTGCAGGTTGCCGGTCGGCTGGACGCCCGAGAAGATACGCTTCATGGAAGGTCGGCCCTAGTGTCCTGGATCAAAAAAAGCGGCGGAGTTATGGCCCCTATGCGGTGGCCGGTCAAGCGGTGTCCCGCCGCGCCAGCCGTTTGACGTCGTCGAGCCTGGCCGCCCCGGTAACCACCGCCGCCGCCGCGAAGATCGCCCCGCCGCCCGCCACCAGGGCGGTCACGGCCACCACCCGCCAGGCGAACGCCCCGCCCACCAGGTCGCCAAGCGCCCACTGGCCCAGGGCCAGCGCCCCCGCCATCACGACGCTCGCCAAGACGATCCGCGGGAGACGCCTACGAAGCCGCGAATCGATGGCCAGCAACCGGCGCCGGTGCAACAGCCAGGCCAGCAGCCCGGCATTGAGCCAGGCCGACAGCGAAGAGCCGAGGGCGATGCCGACGTGGCCGAGGATGCGCATCAAGACGAGGTTGAGGACGATGTTGGCGACCATCGCCGCCACCGCCACCCGGACCGGCGTCACCGTGTCCTCGCGGGCGAAGAAGGCCGGCGCCAGGACCCGGATCAGGACGTAGGCCGGCAGACCGGCGGCGAACGCGACCAGCGCCGAGGCGGTGGCGAGACCGTCGCCGGCGGTGAAGGCGCCGCGTTCGAAAAGCACCGAGACGATGGGCCCCGCAATGACCATCAGCGCGGCCGCCGCCGGCACCGTCAGCAGCAACGCCAGTTCCAGCCCCCGGTTGATGCTGTTGGCGGCGGCGTCCTCCTGGCCGGCCTTGAGCTGGCGCGACAGCGTCGGCAGCAACGCCGTGCCCACCGCCACCCCGACCACCCCCAGCGGCAGCTGGACCACCCGGTCGGCGTAATAGAGGTAGGATACCGCGCCCTCGGAGACCAGGGTCGCCAGGATGGTGCCGATCAGCAGGTTGATCTGATAGAGGCTGGCCCCGAACACCACCGGCAGGATGCGCCGGCCGAGAAGCCTGACCCTGGGGCTCAGGCGGGGGCGGACGAAGGACACCGGCAGCCCGGCGCGGCGGCAGTGGGCGACCAGCCACCCGAACTGGACCAGCCCCGCCCCGGCGACGCCCCAGGCCAGGGCATGGCCGGGGGTCGCCAGCAGCGGGCTCAGGCCGAGCACGGCGGCGATCAGGCACACGTTGAGCAGGATCGGCGTCGCGGCGGCCGCCGCGAACCGGCCCAGCGAGTTCAGGACCCCCGATTGCAGCGACACCAGCGAGATGAAGAACAGGTAGGGAAAGGCGATCCGCGACAACTCGGTGGCCAGCTCCATCTTGCCGGCCACGGCCTCGAAGCCCGGCGCCAGGACGTACATC
This sequence comes from uncultured Thalassospiraceae bacterium, assembly GCA_964632795.1. GTDB lineage: Bacteria > Pseudomonadota > Alphaproteobacteria > Rhodospirillales > 2-02-FULL-58-16 > CAZWEZ01. The sequence goes on from CAZWEZ010000092.1 coordinate 9,597, forward strand.
GCCCACGGCATGGCGATCTCGATGACGACCACGAACACCAGCAGGATGAAGGCCAGCACCGAGAACGCCTGGTCGGTGAACTCCTTGGCCCGCTCCCGGCCCTCGGTCTCCAGCAGCCCCGTGAAGATGGGCACGAAGGCGGCGCTAAAGGCGCCCTCGGCGAACAGGCGGCGGAACAGGTTGGGAAACCGGAAGGCGACGAAGAAGGCGTCCGCCGTGGTCCCGGCGCCCAGGAAGCCGGCGATCAGGATGTCGCGCGCGAAACCGAGCACGCGGCTGATCATGGTCATGCCGCCGACGGTGGCGATGGAGCGCAACAGGGCCATGGAACCCGTGTCCTAACGGTTTATTGTGGCGAGGAAAAGGCACATGCACGTTCTATTGCGGTGTCGTCGGCGAGGGTCTACTCGGCGGCCTCGATGCCGTCGGCGGCCGGGGTCTCGGACTTGGCCGGTTCGATGGCCTCCAGCAGGCGGCGGCGGATTTCCTTGAGCTTCTCCTCGTGCTCGACCTTGAGCCCGAAGACGTCCTTGACGTAGAACACGTCGACCACCCGCTCGCCGTAGGTCGAGATGTGGCCGCTGGTGATCTGCAGGCCGAGCGCGGTCAGCGTCGAGGTGACGTCGTGGAGGAAGCCCGGCCGGTCGCGGCCGTTGACCTCGATGATGGTGTGCTCGGCGCCGGCCTCGTTGTCGATCAGCACCCGGGGCGGCACCTTGAAGACCTGGGTCCGGCTGGGCGGCGCCTGGCGGCGGGCGGCTTCCAGTTCGCGGGCCACATCGAGGCTTCCCGACAGGGAATCCCGGATCCTCTGGCACAGCTTCTCCAGGTTGTCGGGACGGTCGTAGGGGCCGCCCCGGAAGTCCTGGATCCACAGGGTATCCAGGGCCATGCCGTTGGCCAGGGTGACGATCTTGGCGTCGACGATGGAGGCCCCGCCGAGCGCCATGGCGCCGGCGATGGCGGCGAACAGACCCGCATAATCGGGGGTGTAGATGGTGATCTCGGTGACGTCGCGTCCCGGATCGACCCGGGTTCCGATGTGGACGCCGAGCCCGCGCCGCTCGGCCTCGCGGACCAGGTGGGCGTGGTGGACGTGGGTGTCGACGTCGTAGATCAGCCAGTAGTCGGTGTAGCCCCGCGCCACGTGTTCCTCGATCTCGGCGGCGGTCCACCCTTCCAGCCGTTCGCCGAGGGCGGCCTTGGCGTCGGCGACGCGAACCGCCTTGCGTTCGGACGGCAGGCCGCCGGTCATCTCCTCCTGGGCCCGGTAGTAGAGTTCGCGCAACAGCCCCGCCTTCCAGCCGTTCCACACCCCGGGACCGACGGCGCGGATGTCGGCCACGGTCAGGATCAGCAGCAGGCGCAGCCGTTCCGGAGACTGGACGGCGGCGACGAAGTCGGCGATCGCCTGGGGATCGGAGACGTCGCGCTTGAAGGCGGTGTCGCTCATCAACAGGTGATGGCTGACCAGCCACGAGACGGTCTCCGTCTCCCACTCGTTGAGGCCCAGCCGCGGCCCCAGCTTGCCGGCGATGCGCGCCCCGATCACCGAATGGTCGCCGCGCCGGCCCTTGGCGATGTCGTGAAGCAGCACCGCCAGGTAGAGGGCCTGGCGCGACTGCACCTGGCCGATCACCGAACAGGCCACCGGGTGGTCGTCGGCCAGCCGCCCGGTCTCGATGCCGTGCAGGATGCCGATGGCGCGGATGGAGTGCTCGTCGACCGTGAACACGTGGTACATGTCGTACTGCATCTGGGCGACGACGCGCCCGAAGTCGGGGATGAAGCCGCCGAACACGCCGGCCTCGTTGAGCCGGCGCAGCGAGGTTTCCGGGTCGTGGCGCGAGGTCAGGATGTCCATGAACAGCCGGTTGGCCTCGGGATCGGCGCGCAGCTCGCCGTCGATCCGCTTGAGGTTCTGGGTGACCAGCCTCAGCGCCCGGGGGTGGATGTCCAGTCCGTGGCGCTGGGCCTCGTTGAACAGGCGGATCAGCTTGATCGGATGGCGGGCGAAGTCGTCCTCGCGTTCCACCGTCAGACGGCCGCCGTCGATGCGGAAGCCGGGAATGTTTTGCTTGCGGAACGAGAACGCGGGAAAGCGGAACCGGGGCCGGCGCTTCTGGTGCTGTTCCTCGAGCACCGCGCACAGGATACGGGTCAAGTCGCCGACGTCCTTGGCGACCAGGAAATAGTGCTTCATGAAGCGCTCGACGCCCCGCGTGCCGGCGTGGTCGGTATAGGCCATGCGCCGGCCGATCCGGTCCTGGATGTTGAACGCCAGCCGCTCATCGGCCCGCCCGCTCAGGTAATGGAGGTGACAGCGCACCGTCCACAGGAAGTTCTGGGCCTTGGCGAAACGCCGGGCGTCGTCGGCGGTCAGCACCCGGCAATCGACCAGTTGGGCGACGTCGTCCACCCGGTACAGGTACTTGGCGATCCAGAACAGGGTTTGGAGGTCGCGCAGCCCCCCCTTGCCCTCCTTGACGTTGGGTTCCAGGACGTAGCGGCTGTCGCCCATCCGCTCGTGGCGGGCGTCGCGCTCGGCCAGCTTGGCTTCGACGAACTCGGCGCCGCTGCCGGCGACGATTTCGCTTGCAAAACGGTCCTTGAAGTGGCGGAACAGCGCCTCGTCGCCCCACAACCACCTGGATTCGAGGAGGCTGGTGCGAATCGTCATGTCCTCGCGCGCCAGGCGCAGGTTGTCGTCCAGCGAGCGGCTGGCGTGGCCCACCTTGAGCCCCAGGTCCCACAGCAGATACAGCATGTACTCGACCACCTGCTCGGTGTGGGGGGTCTGCTTGTAGGGCAGCAGGAACAGCAGATCGATGTCCGAGAACGGGGCCAGCTCGCCGCGCCCGTAGCCCCCGGTGGCGGCCATCGAGAGCTGCTCGCCGGTGGTCGGGTTGGCCACCGGGTAGACGTACTTGAGGGCGAAATCGTGGATCGTGCGGACCAACTGGTCGATCAGGAAGGCATTGGCCCGCACCACCTCCGACCCCGGGACGGCCTGTTCCTCGAACCGGCGGCGGACCTCCTCGCGCCCCGAGACGAGGGCCTCCTTGAAGACCTCCAACACGCCGGGCCGCAGCTTCGGTGCGTAGCCCGACCACCCGGCCAGCTCGTCGAGCCGGCCGAGGAGGGCCTTGCGGTCGAATATCTCGCGCCGTCGGCGGAGTCGGGCCATGGTTCAATCATCATCCAGCGCCCCCCCAAGGAACCGGGTTGGCCCGAAAACTATACCGCATCCGGTTGAATTGTCAGTCCAAATCGGGAAGATGCCGGCGGCCTAAAAAACGGCTGGCGCCGGGGATCGAAATCCAGTAGAACCCATAACCGCCGGCCGAGGTTCCGCGTTGAGGACCATCTGGGTCAAGGAATGGGTTTCGTTGCCATTTGCGGGAGAGGGGAAAGTTCCTGCCAGTGACCGAGGAAACCAGCCGCCGGCAACAGCGGATGTTCCCGAACACCGGTATTCCTGTCGATAATGAATTTTGAACGCTGCGCTATGACCCTCGTCGGCGCCCTGGTGGCCATCCTGGTGGCGGCCAGCCTGTCGCGCCCCCTGGTCGGGGTGACCTCGCCCCCCCGGGCGACCCTTCGGATGGCGGAATCGATGTCGTTGTCGATGCCGGTTCCCTCCGCCAGGGCGCGCCCCGCCGATCGCCGCGTATCGATCGACGAGTTGTCCCGGGCCTCCGCCGGGAAGCTGTCGGACGTCTTCGCCGACATGGATTACGACCTCGAATCGGTGGCCGCCGGCGACGTTCGCGTACCGCGCCTGTTCCTCGCCAGCCTGCCCGCCGACATCGCCAATATCCGCGAAAGCAAGGTCCGCAAGGCGCTGTTCTTCCAGGCCGTCCTTCCCCTGGTCCTGCAGGTCAACGAGGATATCCTGGAGGCCCGCTGGCGGCTGTGGCGGCTCGACTACCGCCAGCGGACCGGCGCCCGCCTCGACGCCCTGGACCGTCTGTGGCTGGCCGCCATGGCCGAGCGCTACGGTGTCGAGCGGGGCGACATGAGGGGCCTGTTGAGGCGGGTCGACATCATCCCGCCGTCCCTCGCCCTGGCCCAGGCGGCCGCCGAAAGCGGCTGGGGCACCTCGCGCTTCGTGCACGAGGGCAACGCCATCTTCGGCCAGTGGACGTTCGCCGTCGACGGCGCCCTGACGCCGCTGCGCCGCGACGCCGGCAAGACCCACAGGGTCAGGGCCTTCGCCAGCCTCCTCGATTCGGTCCGCGCCTACGCCCGCAACCTCAACACCCACCGCGCCTATCGGGAACTGCGCCAGGCGCGCGCCGCGATGCGCGACGCCGGCAAGCCCCTCGACGGCCGCCGGCTGAGCGGCGAGCTGACCCGTTATTCCGAGCGCGGCGGCGCCTACGTGTCGACCATCCGCACCATCATCGCCGTCAACAACCTGCGCCGGTTCGACGGCGCCCGCCTCAGCACCTCCGACTCCTCGATCTGACACTCGTGGTCAGGGAACGTAGAACTGGCGGCCCAGCCAGCGCCAGCCGCCGTCGGCCGTCGGCAGGGTGCAGTTGACCCGCGTCCGTCCCTTGGGGAAGGGCTTGCTCATCCGGACCTCGAAGCGGCCCTCGCCGAGGCTCTCCACCCGGACCCGGCCCTCGTGGGAGGCGTAGCAGGCCAACCGTGAGGCATCGCCGAGCGGGTCCGCGAGCGTGAACCCATAGGCCGGCGGGTTGTTGGTGCCGATCAGCGGGTCGGCCGGGGTGACGTCGCGCACCGCCAGGACCCGCGCCCGGACCACCATCCGGAAGCGGGCGAGGTCCCCGTACTTCTCGTTGAGGGCGAAGCGGGGCAGATTATAGAAGTCTCCGCCGCCGCCGATGGCGCCCGAGTGCTGTCCGAAGGCGGCGCCGAACCCGGCCTCGCGGACCAGTGTCGCGACCGCCAGGCTGGCCTCGCCGTAGGGGTAGGCGAACAGCTCGGGCTGGCGGCCGAGTTCCTCGGCGAAGCGGGCGGCGGCGCGCTCGAGTTGGTCGCGGTTGGCGTCATCGGCGGCCCCCGCCATGTGCGGGTGCGAGGCGCCGTGGCCGCCGATGACGACCCCGGCCGCGGCCAGTTCGCGGACCTGATCCCAGGTCATGTAGTCGTCGGAGCCGCGGTCGACGGCGTCGGTGGCGACGAACAGGGTGAACGGCAGGCCGGCCGCCCGTAGCCGCGGCCAGGCCTCCCGGTAGACCGAGAGGAAGGCGTCGTCGACGGTCAGCCCGACCGTGCCCTCGGCCAAGGGATCGCCGCGGCGCAACGCATCCAGGATCTCGGGCACCGGCAGCACCGTGTAGCCGCCGCTTCGCAGTTCCTCCAGGTGAGCCTCGAACTGGGTAATGGCGATGTTGGTCGAGGGGTAGTCGGACTCCCCGAAGCGGTGGTACATGACGACCACCGCCGAATCGGCGGCCGCCGCCGGCGGCGCCCCAAGCGCCGCCGTGACGGCCAGCGCCAGCACCAACACCAGCGCAACGAGGCGTTTCATGGCGTTGTCATTGTCCGCATCATCCCGGTTTCCAGTATACTAGTGGTCTAAGTCTAACATACGGTACCCATACGATCGCCTTTCCCGCTTCCTCGGCAGGAAGGCGCACGCCGGCGATGCCGGCACATCGGCAAGTGCGCCTGACGCCCCGAGGAAGCGGGAAAGGCGACCATCCGGGGGAGCGGGGGTGTCCCCCGGAAC
>CAZWEZ010000093.1:0-15171 GCA_964632795.1 uncultured Thalassospiraceae bacterium
TCTGCGCGCCGGCCGCGTCCACGGCGCCGCGGTACTGATGACCGAGGGGTGAGCGGGCGGTGGCGCGAAGGTGCAAGGGAGACGGCGAAGCGGATGGAAGCGGTGAACAGGGGGGGATGGGATGGATTTAAACCGCCGGCCTTCGGGTCATGGTGTCAAGCGCGCGTACTCATAAACCCGGCTTGTCCGAGCCTGGACCAGCGCCGCAATGTCGGCTTATTGCCTTAGGCGGTCATTTGAAGGGTTGCAAAAGCCAGAGATTATTGCGTGTCGTTGATATGGCAGAGTGCTCGTCGTATCATGAAGGCGTAACCAACGGCCTGAAGCGTCGTATACCTCACTCATGGCACATCAACAAATCGACAATACATAGATGAAGATTGCTTGGACGTAGCAGACACTTACTCGCGGAACCATTCTCTATGACAACCATCCAAGAGCTTCATGGGCAAATAAGATTTCAGCTGGAGCAGCTTAAGTCGCTAAACCAGCATCACGCCTTTGAAGACCTAGCGAGACAATTTTCCCGTCAGCGCATATGTCGCAATATTCTTCCTGCGACTGGCCCCGTGGGGGCAGGAGGCGATCAAGGGAGAGATTTCGAGACATACCGAACGTTTCTGGATGGTGGCTATCAAATTACCGGGACAAACCTTTTTCAAGGCTCGACATCAGATGGAAACGTGTTTTTTGCATGTTCGCTAAAACAAAAAATTGTTCAAAAAATTAAGCGCGACATAAAAAAAATCTTTTCACACACGTCAGAAAAAAGGCCAATCGTATATTTTTGTGTAGAAAACGTACCTGTTGGTCGTCGTCACGAACTACAAAAGTGGTGTCATGATAATTATGGCGTGAACCTCGAGGTATTTGATGGTAACGCGCTTGCCGAAAATTTAGCTGACCCAGAAATTTTCTGGATTGCAACGGAATTTCTCCACGTTCCCTCGGATGCATTCCCTTATCGAAATGACGACGATGATTGGTATGCACGTGACCGAGAGAAATGGATTGTTGAAAAAATTCCTCCATACAACTTCGCGGATTTTGTTGACATCAAATATTGTTTGAGGAAAGCGACTTTCGAAAAAGACCAAAAACCCGATCTGTCAGCGTGGATTGCTGTCATGGAAAAATTCTTTGATCTTGAATCGCCGGATTTACGGCGGCGAGCGCAATACGAGGTTTGTGTAGCTGCGTTGCGCGGGCAAAATAATTTGGACAAATACAAGTCCGTAGTTAGAGAATATTTTTCGGATATCGAAAACTTTTCAAATTATACCGATCTCATGGATCGTACCGTTCTACTCAATTATTGCTCTAGCGCCAAGAGATACGGCGAGTTTGATATTGAAACATCTTATTTGCATACCCTGTCGAAAAAATTAGTCAATATTTATGAAGAACAACTCGATAAAGTGAGTTTTACTGGTGCTCGGTGTCAGTTGCTTGAAATGAGAGCATATGCGGAGACCCTTGCATTCTTAGATAGTGAAACACCTAATCTACGTATAGATGGAGCATTTAGTTGGTGGAAAGAGTTAGTCGATACCGTTGATTCAGCGCCTTTATATCCTCTTGAGCATTTCGCAGATTTTCTGTCAGTAATGACTCCGGTCATTGGAACTGACCCGCGCTTTCTCGAATTAACTACTAAAGTTGACGAAAAACTCTCGCACAGAGTAGGTGGCTTTGCTGCAGCGGAGAAATGCCGTGATCGAGCGATGGCTTTCTACAAGAATGGACACATCATATTTGCCATCGATCATTTGCATCGTGCCAAGATCAATTGGTTTTCGGCGGAGACGTTAAAGGGAACGATAATCACATCAAGATTTATCGCTCGTTGCTACGAGGAACTAGGGTTGATGTATGCGGCGAAGTATTATGTGCTTACTGCAGCCTATTTAGCGTTTCACTCACCCGACGATAATGTGAAAGACCAAATTAGCAGCGCGATATTCCAGGCCGCTGAAATTAGCTACTCCGCTGGTGAGTGGTTAACTTTCTTCACCGTGATGGAGACAGCGCTAATGGTCCATCAACATTATGACCCATCACCTCTGGACATTGTTAAGCACGAGAAGCTACAGCGAGTGTGCATATATACGGCGATAATCAGATCTTTGATGGGTCGTTTTGGCGCGGAACTGGTTGATCCTGTCGAAAAGAGATATCAGCGATGGGCCTTAGATCCGGAGACACGTAGCGCCCTCAGTGACCTTTCAGACAAACAGTCACCCGATTCATATTGGGTGATGACGCCCATGGAAGAAATTTGGGCGCGAATTAGTGATCAACTTAGAGGCCGTCCTTTTTCGGATGTTGGGGCGAAAAGAGAAATTGAATGGCGTTGCTTAGGTATTTTGTGGAAAGTTAGCTTTCCAAATGAATTCGAAATGACAACATTGGCCGAGGAATTTGTAGCTGTTCTTCAAGTTATCTTGACCGACCTCGCTGGCTATGACCTGCCATTAATTCCGACAACCGTGATCATAGAAATAGAGATATCGGACGAGGAGAAATTCGAAATAAAGGAGGAATCTACGAACGAATTTGTTAAATGGCGCTTAGCTGTACCAGCTTTCAAAAAAGGGGCAAATGAAGATATTGATGAAAGAACTGGTCAAATTTTTGCTATTGCAGTGAGCGCACTTGCAAACTGTTCGACCATGACGTTTGAGGCATTTTCAGAAAAATTGGAAATGGCGCTTGAGAGAGGACTGGCCTCAAAAACATTTTTCGTGCAACCCTATCCGGAAATATACCGGCAAATTATCCCAGGTGACCAGTTCGAGGCTGAGGAAAGGCAAAATTTACATCCAGCAGAAGGCGCACGTGAAATTAATTTCGTAGAACACGACGAGGTAGGGTGGTTAGATATTCCGTCTTCTTCCTACGATGAAAAATTGGCGAAAAAACATGCAATAAACAGATATAATAAACTTATTCCTATATTCTCTGTATTGTGGCCAAAAATCAGGGATAGCGAAAAAGCGTCAAAGGTATATAAAAGTTTTCACGAAAAAGGTTATCGCGACTGGCACATAATTCTGATTTTTTGCAATGCTGTTGCAAATTTTATTGCCAATGCAATAACATGGAGAAGAGTATCATCAAATGAATATCATGCCAAAATGAAAGATGTGGTGATGAAGGTCATAAATGGAGAAATGGCGGATGAATTACAGAGATTTGATATTGATTCTATTGATGAAGACGAATTCAAGATAAGTGAAGAATTATCCTATCTCTCTATGATGAAAACATGGGATTTGAATTGTAATATGCAAACGCCAGATTTTGGGGCAATCAAGAAATTTATGAACGAACGATATATGGTTTTGGATACCGACGTGCCTCATGATGAGGTGTTTCCAGTGTAAGACATAAGTACCTAATGTTTTGATTTACTTTCTCGCCTACAATTCGATATGACGAATATACGCCTCGGTAAATAAAGTTGACATCGGAAGACCCGCCTAAAATCCAACGCCGCGGCCCCCGCCCTCACTCGGCCCACCAGTCCTCCACCCACAGGGTCGAGGGGTCCTGGTGGCCGGTGGGGGTCAGGCCCTTGAGCCACTTGGGCAGGATGTAGGGGTTGGCCCGGAAGTACAGCGGGATCACCGGCAACTCCTCGGCGGTCGAATCACTTGTCTTCCGGTGGGTGGTCGGCCTGGGCCAGGGAAGCCCGCATGTCCTTGATGAGGAGCATCATCGTCATGTCGTCGATGGGCGAGGGCTCGAAACCATATCGCGCGTAGAAGCCGACCGCTTCATCGTCCAGCGCATGAACGACCACCGCCCGGCCGCCCAGGATTTCGATGGCCCCATTGATTCGCAACAAGGCGTGCTTGAGCAGCGCCGCCCCCAAACCCCGGCCCTGGACGGAGGCATCGACGGCCAACCGGGCGAGGACGGCGACGCCGATCGGGTAATTCCCGAGCCCTTTCCCGACCCGCACCGTGGCTTCTTCAACCCTCAACTGCCCCGGCTTGATGGCGTAGTAACCGACGACGCGGTTGGTTCCCTCGGGACAGGTAACGTAGACGCGCGTGGCATCGGCGCGTTGGCTTTGGAGGGCGAATTTCTTCAACCACAGATCAAGAGATGGCTTGCCGCATTCGAACCCGGTAACGTCGTGCGTCTTGTCGAGCGGTACGGGCGAAGTGAAATCGGCCATACCTCAATCGAGCACGGTCTTGGTGGAGAACAGGTCGACGAGTTCCGGTTTGGCCCGTGGCGGACGATCCAGGGCCTCGAGAAAAGCCGAAGCCTTGTCTTCGGGCAATTCGAACTCCGCCCGCTCCGCGAGATCGATCTCCGCATGTGCCAACGCGGCCGAGACCAGGTACTCGCTGACCTTGATATTCCGCAGATGCGCGCCGCCCTGTATGAGCTTCAGCTCGGAAGGGCGAAGGCGCGCCGAAAGGCTCTTCGTCTTACGTGCGCGTTCCGAAACAGCCATCATGTCCCTCCTTTTGTGTATGACAATGTAGCACGGAAATCGGAGGGGCGCAATGAATTATTGTGCGACAATGTAGCACATTTAGAGTCGTCCACGATAAGCGCTTGGTATGACGCCGCCCCCCCCTCACTCGGCCCGCCAGTTCTCGACCCACAGGGTCGAGGGGTCCTGGTGGCCGGTGGGAACCAGGCCCTTGAGCCACTTGGGCAGGATGTAGGGGTTGGCCCGGAAGTACAGCGGGATCACCGGCAGCTCCTCGACGTAGATCTCCTGGAGCCGGCGCCACAGGGCGCGGCGTTTGTCGCGGTCCAGTTCGACCTCGATGCGGTCGATCAGCTGGTCGACCTCGGCGTTCTTGAAGCCGGTGTAGTTCTGGCCCGAGAAGTTGTTGCCGGAATGGGGGATGTGGGCCGAATGGAGCGTCGTGCGGGGCACGCTCTCCGGGGCGCTGATCCAGGCGTACATGGCCATCGCCGGGAACTTGCGCTCGGTCACCGTCTGGCCGAAGAAGACCCGCGCCGGCTGGTTGCGGATGCGGACGTCTATGCCTAAGGCCTTCCACTGGCTTTGCAGGACCTGCTCGACCAGCTCGCGGGTCCGGTTGCCGGCCGTGGTCATGATCTCCAGCGTCAACGGCTCCCCCTCGGCGTTGCGCCGCACCCCCTTGCGCATGGTCTTCCAGCCGGCCTCGGCGAGCAGCCGTACCGCCTTCTTTGGGTCGTAGGGGTACTTGGCGAGGTCCTCGGCGTACACCCAGTCCAGCGGATTGACGTTGGAATGGGCCACCGGCTGGCGGCCGGCGAACAACTGGCGGCTGATCGCCTGGCGGTCCAGCGCGTAAATCAGCGCCTTCCTGAGCCGCTTGTCGGCGAGGATCGGGTTGTCCAGGTTGAGGTCGATGTGCTCGTAGACCAAGCCCGGCTTGTAGACCATGTTGAAGCGCCGGCCGTGGCGCTTCTCGAAGGCCAGCGCCTGATCCACCGTCACCCCCAGCTCGCCGGCGATCATGTCGATCGAGCCCGACAGCAGGTTGGCCTCCAGCGCCGCGGTGTTGGCGATGACCCGCACCACGATCCGCTCGAAGGCCGGCGTATTGCCCCACCAGGTGGGGTTGGGCTCGAGCACCACGTGGGAGCCCGGCGCCACCTCGCTGATCAGGTAGGGGCCGAAGTAGAGCCCCTCGTTGGTGGTCTCGGCGTCGAACGTGGTGCGGTGCTTGTATTCTCCGGGCTCGGCGAAGGGCAGTTCCTCGAGGTGCGCCGGCAGCAGCTCGAAGCCGTTGATGGCGTTGTAGTCGAAGGTCAGCTTGTCGAAATGCAGGGTGAAGGTCTTGTCGTCGGCGACGTCGATGGCGTAGGTGGTGCGGTAGAACTCGATGCCGGTGAAGCCGCTCAGGGGGTGGCGGCCGACCTTCCAGGTGAAGACCACGTCCCTGGTGCTCACCGGCACCCCGTCGCCCCATACGGCGTCGGGGCGGATGGTGTAGGTGACGGCGACCCCCTGTTTGCCGTCGGGGGTCCGCTCGGGCGCCGCCAGCCCGTTGTCCATGGTCGGCAGTTCGGTGCACAGCATGCAGACCAGCTTCCACTCGGCGTCGTACGCGGTGAACGGGCGCCGGGTCATGGCCAGGATGTAGGTCTTGGCCATCATGGCGTCGATGTTGGGGTGGAAGGTCGAGGGGAACTGGGTGATGCCGATCACCAGCCGCTGGCGCCCGGCCCGGGCCGGGGCGAAACCGGCCAACACGGCCAGGCACAGCAGGACCAGCGCCGAAACTCTCCGCATCGCGTCCTCTCGCCGGGTCTTAGAGTCCGGCCCGGAATGTATCGTGTTTTTTCAACGAACTGGAAGGGTGGCCATGCCAGGAGCGGTTTCGAAGGCGATGCCGGAAGCATCGTCGAGAGACCGCGACGCCGCAGGGCCACCCTTCCAGTTCGCCCTTCGGGTGCCTTTTGTTTGTGCGCCAGGGCGTCGTGGCCCGCTTGTGATGCGCCAGCATCACGGCGCGAACCACTCCTACTGGCGCGCAAACAAAAGGCATTGAAAATACACGATACATTTCGGGCCGGACTCTTCGGGGACGGGGAGTGTAGCACCGGCCGCTGGCGCGATCTTCCCGGAGATCGGCATTGATGAAAAAAAAGCCGGAGGCCGGCCCGATTGGCGGGCCAGCCTCCGGCCGTTGGGGAGAAGAATATCGGCCGCTCAGGTTACGCTTGTTTTCCCTTGCAGCCGCAGAATTCTCGGATGATCCGTATCAGATTGTCGACCTGATGATCGTTCAAGGTCTTGGACCAGTGCGGCATCAGCAGCGATTTGCTGACTCCGGGGCCGCCTTCGATGATCACGGTGCGGATGTCGTCGTCGGACAGCTTGTTCATCTCGGTGGCATTGGTGAAGTTCTTGGGGTCGACCGGGAAGTCCTTGGTGACGTTGGGGCCCTGTCCCTTGCCCTCGAACCCGTGACAGGCCGCGCAGTAGAACTTGTAGGTCTCGTCGCCGTCCTGGGCCGTCGCCGGGGCGGCGTAAAGCAGGCCGAGGGAAACGAAAACAAGGGCGGTCGCCAAAACGGTTGCTCTGAACATTGCGATCTTCTCCATCGTTTCCGGATCACTTGAAGTTGGCGACGTGGATCGCCAGGTTGAGGATGTCCTTTTCGCTCAACTTTTCATAGAACACCGGCATCGCCCGGATCGGCTTGAACGCCACGGGGTCCTTCAGATAGGCGTAGATCCAGTCGGGATTCAGCCGTTCCCTGGCCCCGACCAGAGACGGCCCGGTGAGCCCGCCCGAGGTGCCTTTGCGTCGATTCGGGAACTGATGGCAGCCGGCGCAGGGCGCCTTCTTGAGGAAGACCCGGCGTCCCTTGAGGTTCTTCTTGGGCTCGATGCCGAGGTCCTGGACGATGTCCGACTTCAGGCTCATCAGGAACTCGGTGACGGTGGCGGCGTCCCCGGCCGACAGTTTGGCATGGTCTCCAGAGTTCTCTTCGCTCAGCGAATTGTATTTCAGGGGCCGGATGGGCTGGGGGTCCTGGAGCCAGGATTCCAGCCACGGCCGCTGGAACTTGCTGCCCGCGTACCACAGCTCCGGTCCCTTCTTGGCCAGTTGATCGGCAATCGACTTTTCCCTGGCCGGACCTTCGGTGTAGTGGCAGGTCTGACATTGGTTGCCCTCGAAGACCGCCTTGCCAGCGGCCGGGTTGGCGTGGCCGGGAACCGACGCCAGGACCACAAGGGCCGCCCCGAGGGAAATCGAAATCGCGTGTCGCATGGGTCTTTATCTCCTTGCGCGCCGCCCCCGGCCCGAGGCGGACCGGGGCGGCGGTCGCCGTGCCTAGTGGGACGCTTCGGTTTCCAGGATCAGGTCGTACTTCTGGGGATGGATGGATTCCGGGAACTTGACGTACAGCTCGGCCTCGAACATCTCCTCCGGGGTCGCGTCGTCATGGCCGCTGTCGGCGAGCCGCGTTTGCAGGACGCCATTGTCCAGGGCCGGTTCCAGGAAGCGCATGACATCGAAGAATTGGTCGCCGTCCTCGGGAAGGACCAGCAGCATGGCCTGGAAGCGGTCGACCGAGATCGGCTCGGAGTAGGCGTTGTACAAGTACAACTGGAAACCGCACTCGGCGGTGTAGAGGGCTTCCATGTGATGGAGCTGGTTGAGCACCATCAGGAACTCGCCGCCGCGTATTCCCTTGTGAACGTTGTGGGAGCCCGCCATCCCTTTCGTCTTCTGCATGGCTTCGCTGTCAGCCTTGCGGGCTTGGGCGTTGACGTTTTCCATGGTGGCGGCCTTCGGCAGCGAGCCCGTGTAAAGCTTTCCGCCGAGTTTATTCTCGGCCGCCTCGGTGATGTGCACGGGGGCGGTGCAGGCGACCTTTTCCTGGTGGCCCCCTTCCTCGTGACCCTCTTCCTCGTGTCCCGTTTCCTGGTGGCCCTGTTCCTCCTCGTGGGAGTCCGCGTTCGTTTCACCGGCGACCAACGCACCTCCCGACATGGCGAGGGCGAAGGCGGTGACGGTGGCCAATAACAAGTTTCTCATCGCTGCTGAATCTCCTGTCCGGTAGTTGCGTAAACGCCGGGTGTGACTGGTGTCCGGTTCCATCGCACGATTCGTCGCACGATTCGTGCCAGCGGAAATAACCCTGTTATTCGGGTTGAATGCGGGATAGGCTGGGGATGGATTCCGGGATTTCGGAATCTCCGTGGGGCCGCGTTCCGGCGTTTCGGAAACCGGTCGGGGAAGAGTCCCCGGGGTCGGTCCGGACGCGGCTATAGACTTCTTGGATCACATGACAATGCTCATCGTTTCCGGCGGGTCCTTTTTCGATGACCCTTGACAGGCTCAGTCGTAGCCTTATCGGCAAGGCCCTCCTGATGCTGGTGACGGTTACCGCCCTCGGCGGCCTCGTCATGGGGTACGCCTTCTACCTGCAGGACGACATGCGGCGGCACCTAAACGACGTCAACGCGGTGCAGAAACAGGAGCACACCCTCCACATGGCCGGCTTGCTCACCGCCGACCTCCTCATCGACATTTCCAGCCCGGCCGACGGCGGGTCGGAGGATCCGGTGGTCGCCGAGTGGGAAGATCATCTAACGGACCTGGTGGAGTTGGAGAAACAGTCCCAGGTCGCCGGTGAAGGCGTGACGTCCCCCTCGTCCCTGGCCTTGGCGCTGGGTGAAGTGGCCGGGCTTCGCGTCGATGGGGCGTCGCCACAGGCCATCGACGATTTTGTCTCGCGTCTCGAATCCGACCTCTATGCCATTATTCTGGAGCTCCAGATCCGGCTCGACGAGTTGGCCACCCTCCGTCTGAAGCACCTCAAAATAACCAACGAACACAGCAAGTCCCATGCCCTGTGGCTGCTTTCCTTCGGCCTGTTGGCCTTCGTCGTCTGCAGTCTCGTGGTGGGGCGGTTTGTCGTGCGCCTGGTCAAGGATCTGCACCTGCTGGGAAGGCGCGCCGAGGTGATCATGACCGGGGATTACGGCGGGGCGCTGAGACTGTCCCGCAAGGACGAGGTCGGACAACTGGCCAGGAACATCGACGACATGGCCGACGCCCTGGACAAGCGCGAACAGGAACTGGAGGAATTCCGCCGCCGATTCTTCCAGCAGGAGAAGATGTTCCTGATCGGAAGCTTCGCCTCCGGCATCGCCCACGATATCGGCAATCCGGTCCAGGCCATTTCGGCGATCTGCGAATCCGCCAGGAGGCGTCTGTCCGAGGACAACGGCGAGGAGGCCGTCGCCGAGGTGATGGGACGCATGGAAATGGTCATCGAGCAGGCCACCCGCCTGAGCATGGCGATCCGCGAGATCGGCGACTTCGCCCGTCCGGGGCCGGCCGAGATGATGCCGACCGACATCAACCAGGTGATCTCTTCGGCGATCCAACTGTTGCGGTTCGACCACCGCTTCCGTGAGATCGCCCTGAGCACCGATTTGGACGGTGATCTGCCGATGGTTTACGCGGTTCCCGATCACCTGACCCAGGTGATGATGAACGTCCTGATCAACGCCGCCGACGCCATCACCGACGGCGACGGCAGGATCGTCGTCGCCACCCGGACCGAGGACACGGGGGTGGCGATCACCCTCACCGACAACGGTCGGGGCATGCCCGCCGAGGTCGTCGAAAGGGTGTTGGAGCCGTTCTTCACCACCAAGCCCCAGGGCAAGGGTACCGGGCTGGGCCTGGCCATCTGCAAGACCATCATCGACGACCATCGCGGCACCCTGTCCATCGACAGCACCCCCGGCGAAGGCACGGTCCTCGAAGTTCGCATCCCCTTCAACGCCGAAGGACGAACCTGATGCGACTATTGATCGTCGAGGACGAACGGGCGCTCAGGCAAATCCTGAACGTCGAGCTGACCAGGGAGAACCACGAGGTGGTCGCCGTTGGCACCGGCTCCGATGCCCTGAAGGCGATCGATGGCGACGATTTCGACTTGGTCGTCACCGATCTTCGCCTGCCCGACATGGAAGGCATCGACATCGTCCGCCGGACCCGCGAATCGGGAAACCCGATGCCGTTCCTGGTGATGACGGCCTACGCCTCGGTGGCGAAGGCGGTCGCCGCGCTGAAGGCCGGCGCCGCCGATTTCCTGATCAAGCCGATTCGCGTTCCCGACTTGGCGCGGCGCATCCAACAGATCCACGATCTCGGCCGGCTGAACCGCGAGAACAGGCTGCTCAAGCGACTCATCCAACACGAAACCAGAAGCTATTGGCTGGCCGACAACGACTCCGGCCGGAAGGCCCGGCAACTGATTTCCAAGGTCAGCGGCACCGACATGACGGTCCTGATCGACGGCGAGTCGGGGACCGGCAAGGGGGTGACCGCCCGCCTGATCCATGCCGCCAGCCGCCGCGCCGACGGGCCATTCGTACCGGTCAATTGCGCCGCCATCCCCGAGGCGCTGATGGAGAGCGAGTTGTTCGGCTACCGCCGGGGCGCCTTCACCGGCGCCGACAGGCCACACGAGGGCCTGTTCGTCTCGGCCTCGGGCGGCACCCTGTTCCTCGACGAGATCAGCGAGATGTCGCCCGCCATGCAGGCCAAGCTGCTGCACGCCATCGAGGAGAAATCGGTCCGCCCGCTGGGCAGCACCCGCGAACTGCCGGTCGACGCGCGGATCCTGGCGGCGACCAACCGCGACCTGGAGCGGCTGGTCGGGCAGGGCCGTTTCCGCGGCGATCTGCTGTACCGGTTCAACATTTTCCAGATCCATCTGCCGCCCTTGCGCGAACAGATGGGCGAGCTCCGCTCGGCCGCCGAGTTCTTCCTCGCCAAGCACACGCGCCACCTACCCGACAGGCCGATAAAGTTCGATGAGGCCGTCTGGGACGCCCTCGCGGTCCATGACTGGCCGGGCAACCTTCGGGAGTTGGAGAACATCATCGAGCGTGCCCTCGTCTTCTGCGACGGCCCCAGGATTTACCTTTCCGACCTGCCCGCCGCTTTCCAGACCCGGGTGCAACCCGACATGGGGCCAACAACCGGAGGTTTGAAGGAAAGGGTGCGGGTCTTCGAGAGGCAGACCATCATCCAGGCCGTCGAGGACTCCGGTGGCGACCGCCGGGCCGCCGCCAAGGCGCTCAAGATCTCCCTGTCGACCCTCTACCACAAACTCAACGAGAGTCCTCCGGCGGTTTCCGTCTAGCCATTCCGGATTTTCGGAAAATTCGGGGTACGCCGCCGCCGCCCGGTTTCGCCGGATGACGCGGAAACCCCGAAAAACAGCCCACCCGCGCCTGCTTTTTCGCCGTCATGCCGGTTGGCATGGAATTTTCATGGGCTTTCGGGTATGCGGCCGGGTGGCCACCGATCCCGGCTGCCCGATGATACAGGCCACTAGCCCGTGAAAAGTATACGTCCTTCGGGAAGGGAGTCGACATGATCGCCGTGGCCGTGCTGGGCGGCGTGTTGGCGTTGTTCGTCGTCGGACTGGTCGGCGCGGTCTCCATCCGCCGACGGCGGGAGTCCGAAAGACTGGCTTTCCAGGCGGAAACCACGCTCGAGGGTCTGTTGATCGCCGAGCAGGAAAAGATGAACCGCATGGTCGACTTGGTCAGCGGCATCGCCCATCGGATCGGCAATCCGTTGACCACCTTGAGCATCAACCTCGACTCCCTGGAGGCTTCATCCAAGACCCTGCCGCCGGCCCAGTTCGACCGCCGGATCAGGGATATGCGCGATGCCTTGAGCCGGATGGGAGGCTACCTGCACGATGTCAGGGCCTTCGCGGGACATCACGGCGATGACACCGCCCAGGTCGATATCAACGAACTCATCCGCGGCCTGTCCGGCCTCGTCCAACTGGACGACCGGACCCGCCGGGTCACGGTTTCCCTCGACTTGTCACCGCACATCGGCCCCCTGCGGCTGCCGCGCCAGCGCCTCTCGCTGGCCTTGTTCATCGTCCTCGGCGTCGCCGCCGAGGGCCTTCGGGGGGACTCCGGACGGATCGAGATCGCGACCCGGGGGCTTCCCGAAGAGGGCGGGGTGAAGGTGCTTATCGCCACCTCGGAGACCATCGGGTTCGGGAACCTGGAGGTGGCCGATCCCCCGGCCCTGAAGACCGCCGAACGCCTGATCGCCATGCTGGGCGGCGAGATGGCCGTGCGATACCGGTGGCCCGCCGCCAAGGAGTTCGAACTGTTCCTGCCGGCCGAACCCGATATCCCTTATACCAGCGGCCACAATCACTGACTCCCCAGGCCATCCTTCGACACGCCGCTTGCGCGGCTGCTCAGGATGAGGTTGTTGTTGAAATCCAAAGGGATTCCTCATCCTGAGCAGCGAGCGAAGCTCGCGTGTCGAAGGATGCCCACAGGTCAGTGTCTCTGCCCCTTGGTATTAATTCCGTTGCTGCTTGCGAAGGGCGCGCACCGCGCCGTAGTAGGCTTCCACCGGTTGTTTGGTCTGGTCGTTGTCGGTGAACAGGGCGATCGTCTCGAGGGTCGCCGGGGGATCGGTCCCGAAGGCCCGCTTGAAGTCGGCGACGACGTTGCGCCGCTCGCCGGTCCACCGCCCCAGGCGGGCGTCCCCGCCGCGGACGACGACCAGCTTCATGGTATCGGGCTGGAGGGGGCAATCGACGACGGCGCCCGTCGGCAGGTCCCCGTTGGCCCATACGTAGGCCAGGATCGGGACCTCGGGGTCGGTGATCCCCGGCTTGCCGAAGACGAGGAACAGGGAGGCGGCGAAGTCCTGGGTCTCCTTGACCCGAATGTCGGCGCCGGCCTGCAGGCGCTCGACCCGCCAGCTCCATTCGAGCCAGGGAAGGCGGTTCACCAGGTAGGCGACGTCCCGGTACAGGCCCGACGCCGAGCCCCGGCCGACGGCGCGGATCGCCGGTCGGCCGTCGATGGTGACGCCGGTGTAGTCGGTGAACTCGTCGAAGACCAGATGCCGCCAGGCATCCTCCAGCGGCGCCGACGGATCGGCCAGCACCAGGACGTCGTCTCCCGCCGCCGCCGGCCCCGGCCACAGCAGGAGTCCGACGATGGCGCCAAGCAGGGCCGGGACTCTGGACATGGCGCCATCCTACCATCGGGGGGGGTCGGGGTGAACGGTACTAGACGAGGTCCTGTTTCTTTTGCCGGTATTCGTCGCGGTCGATATCGCCTTCGGCGTAGCGGCGCTCGAGGACGGCGATTCCGTGACCGGCCGCCAGTCCGTGCCGTCCCGGCGAGCCGGCGTGCCACAGATAGCGGATCAAGGCGATGGCGGCGAACACCACCAGCGCCATAAACAGGATCCCGAAGACGCCGTGAAAGCCCATCATCCACGACCAGCCGGCGCCGTCGTATCCAATCATCGGGTTGTGGCCCCAGTCGTTCCACATGGTGTGTCTCCTTCAAGGGTGTCGGCGGCCGGCCGAAGGGAATGGAATACGGCCGGCCGCCTGGGGGGGAGTCGGTTACTTGACGGGTGTGTGGCGGCCGGTCTTGCGGTCGATCTCGAGGCCGCGGACCAGCGAGCCGTCTTTGGTGACGATCTCGGCGCTGATGGTGTTTTCGTCCTTCTCGACGACCTCGCCGAGCTTGAGGTTGGGGTTGCCGTGCCGGGCCAGCCACTGTTCGAGGTCGGCCTTGACGTCGTCGACCCCGAGGTTCTTGTCCATGGCCGCCTGCTGTTCCCACGGACAGTCGGTGCCGTGCCCCTTGCCCTGGCCGCCCATCATGCCGTGGCCGCCCATCATGCCGTGGCCGCCCATCATGCCTTGGCCGCCCATCATGCCCTGGCCACTGTAGGTCCCGTTTCCGCCTTGGTCGTGGGAGCCGGAGGCCAGGGTCGGGGTGGCGATGAATGCCGCCACGGCGATGACGGCGGCGATGGCGGTGGTGGTAAGCGCTATGCGTTTCATGGTCGTCTCCTGTTGCTTGGTTGTCTGCACTGGGCTCAGTCAACACCCCCAATGTTGCTGGAAGATTTCCATTCGCCGGCCTTCTTGTAACCGAGTGTTGCAAACCGGACGGCGGTTACATCGGGTAACCAATTTTCCGCCACCGGGGACGCCGGCGCGGCTATAGTTCGACCATGGAGAGTTCGCCCCACATCCTGGTCGTCGACGACGACCGCGAGATCCGCGACCTGGTGGCCCGCTTCCTGGCCAAGCACGGCCTGCGGGTGACGACCGCCGCCGACGGCCGCGAGATGAAGCGCCACCTCGCCGACTGGGCGATCGACCTGATCGTGCTCGACCTGATGCTGCCCGGCGAGGACGGGCTGACCCTGTGCCGCAACCTGCGCGCCGCCTCCCCGATCCCCATCATCAT
Source organism: uncultured Thalassospiraceae bacterium (assembly GCA_964632795.1). Classification (GTDB taxonomy): domain Bacteria; phylum Pseudomonadota; class Alphaproteobacteria; order Rhodospirillales; family 2-02-FULL-58-16; genus CAZWEZ01. The sequence goes on from CAZWEZ010000093.1 coordinate 14,767, forward strand.
GCTGACCGCCATGGGCGAGGACACCGACCGCATCGTCGGCCTCGAGATGGGGGCCGACGACTACCTCGCCAAGCCCTTCAACCCGCGCGAACTGCTGGCCCGGATCAAGGCGGTGCTGCGCCGCGCCGACTCCCTGCCGAGGGGCGGCGGCGACGGCGGAGCGGTGGCCCGCTTCGCCGGTTGGAGCCTCGACCTCGCCAAGCGGGAACTGACCTCGCCGGACGGCGTCCTGGTCCAGCTCAGCGGCGGCGAGTTCGAGCTGCTGGCGGTCTTCGTCGGCCATCCCCGGAGGGTGCTGAGCCGCGAGCAGTTGCTCGACCTGGCCCGCGGCCGCGACGCCCAACCGTTCGACCGCAGCATCGACGTCCAGGTCAGCCGCCTGCGCCGCAAGATCGAGGACGACCC
>CAZWEZ010000094.1:0-15107 GCA_964632795.1 uncultured Thalassospiraceae bacterium
ACCGGCGGCCACGTCTTCCCGGCCCAGGCGCTGGCCGCCGAGCTGGCCGGGCGCGGCTGCCGGCTGGCCCTGGTCACCGACCGCCGGGGCGGCTCGCTGGGCGGCTCGCTTGATGAGATCGAGACCCATCGCGTGCTGGCCGGCGGCCTCGCCGGCAAGAGCTTCGCCGCCCGCCTGCGCAACGCCCCCGAGCTGGCCCTGGGCACCCTCCAGGCGCGGCGCCTGCTGGGCCGGCTGAGGCCCCAGGCGGTGATCGGCTTCGGCGGCTACGCCTCGGTGCCGACCATGCTGGCCGCCTCCTTCGGCGGCTTCAACACCGCGATCCACGAACAGAACGCGGTGCTCGGCCGGGCCAACCGGCTGCTGGCGCCCCGGGTCCGGCGGATCGCCACCTCGTTCGACGACTGCCGGGGCCTGCCCCCGGAGACCAACGGCCGGATCGTCCACACCGGGATGCCGGTGCGCCCCGCCGTCGCCGCCATGCGCCAGCGGCCGTACCCGGAGCTCGCCGGCGACGCCCCGATCCACCTCCTGGTGCTGGGCGGCAGCCAGGGGGCGCGGGTGTTCAGCGAGGTCGTGCCCGAGGCGGTCGGCCTGCTTGGCGAAGGGTACCGGCGCCGCCTGCGCATCTCCCAGCAGTGCCGCCCCGAGGACCTGGAGGGGGCGCGCGACGCCTACCGCCGGTTGGGGGTGGCGGGCGAGCTGGACAGCTTCTTCACCGACGTCCCCGAGCGGCTGGCGGCGGCCCACCTGCTGATCGCCCGCGCCGGCGCCTCGACGGTGGCCGAGATCACCGCGGTGGGCCGTCCGGCGATCCTGGTTCCCTATCCGCCGGCGATCGACGACCACCAGTCCTACAACGCCCATTCGGTGGACGAGGCCGGCGCCGGATGGCTGATGCCCCAGTCGGCGCTGAGCCCCGAAAGCCTGGCGGCGCGCCTGGAATCCCTGTTCGCCCAGCCCGCGACCCTGACCAAGGCGGCGGCCTGCGCGCGCAACGCCGGGCGCGCCGACGCCGCGCTGCGGCTGGCCGACATGGTGTGCGGGCTGCTGCCGTCGAACGGCCAGCCCGAGATCGGCAGGAGGGCGGCATGAAGGCGCTTCCGCTGTCCATCGGCACCATCCATTTCGTCGGCATCGGCGGCATCGGCATGAGCGGCATCGCCGAGATCCTGCACAACCTCGGCTACCGGGTCCAGGGCAGCGACCTCAGCGACAACGCCAACGTCAAGCGCCTGCGCGACCTCGCCATCCCGGTCTCGATCGGCCATCACGAGGACAACCTGGGCGACGCCCGGGTGGTGGTGGTGTCGAGCGCGGTCAAGCCCGACAACCCGGAGGTGACGGCGGCCCACCGCCGCCTGCTGCCGGTGGTCAGGCGGGCCGAGATGCTGGCCGAGCTGATGCGCCTCAAGTGGTCGATCGCGGTCGGCGGCACCCACGGCAAGACCACCACCACCTCGATGCTCGCCGCCCTGCTCGACGCGGCGGGGATGGACCCGACGGTGATCAACGGCGGGATCATCAACGCCCTGGGCTCCAACGCCCGGCTCGGCGGCGGCGACTGGCTGGTCGCCGAGGCCGACGAATCCGACGGCACCTTCGTCAAGCTGCCCGCGACCATCGCCGTGGTCACCAACATCGACCCCGAGCACCTCGACCATTACGGATCGTTCGAGGCCCTGCGCGCGGCCTTCGACGCCTTCGTCGAGAACATCCCGTTCTACGGCTTCGCCGCCGTGTGCATCGACCACCCCGAGGTCCAGGCGATGATCCCCCGGGTCTCGGACCGCAAGGTGGTGACCTACGGCTTCAGCCCCCAGGCCGACGTCCGCGCCACCGGGCTCGAGACCGACGCCGACGGGGTCCGTTTCGACGCCGTGGTCGCCGACCGCCAGGCCGGGACCAGCCGCACGATCGAGGGCTTGCGGCTGCCCATGTTCGGCAACCACAACGCCGAGAACGCGCTGGCCGTGGTCGCCATCGCCAACGAGATGAAGATCGAGGACGCGGTGCTGCGCCGGGCGCTGGGCGAGTTCGCCGGCGTCAAGCGGCGCTTCACCCGGGTCGGCGAGGCCCGCGGCATCGCCGTGGTCGACGACTACGCCCACCATCCGGTCGAGATCACGGCGGTCCTCGAGGCGGCGCGGAGCACCACCCGGGGGCGCGTGATCGCGGTCGTCCAGCCCCACCGCTACACCCGCCTCAGGGACCTGTTCGAGGACTTCTGCACCTGCTTCAACGACGCCGACGCGGTGCTCGTGGCCGACGTCTACGCGGCCGGCGAGGAGCCCATCGAGGGCATCGACCGCGACGCCCTCATCGAGGGGCTGCGCGCCCGCGGCCACCGCTCGGTGATGCCGCTGGACGGACCCGGGGAGCTGGCCGGGGCGGTCCGCGAACTGGCTTCGGCGGGCGACCTGGTGATCTGCCTGGGGGCCGGCGACATCACCGCCTGGGCCAACGCCCTGCCCGGCCAGTTGGAGGACCGCCGATGATGGCCGCCAGCTCCAGCACCCGCCGCCTGATCGACCGGCTGCCCGCCGTCGACGGCCGCTACGCCGAGAACGCGCCGCTGGCCGGGATGTCGTGGTTCCGGGTCGGCGGTCCGGCCGAGGTGCTGTTCCGTCCGGCCGACGCCGACGACCTCGCCCGCTTCCTGGCGGCCCGGCCCGGCGACGTCCCGGTCCACGTCATCGGCGTCGCCTCCAACCTGTTGATCCGCGACGGCGGGGTCCCCGGGGTGGTGGTCCGGCTGGGCCGGGGCTTCGCCGGCATCGAGGTCGAGGGGACGACGCTCAGGGTCGGCTGCGGGGCGCTGGACACCAGCGTCGCCGCCGCCGCCGACGAAGCCTCCATCGCCGGCCTCGAGTTCCTGTCCGGCATCCCGGGCACCATCGGCGGCGCCCTCAGGATGAACGCCGGCGCCTTCGGGGCCGAGATCAAGGACGTGGTCGCCGCCGTCCGGGCGCTCGACGCCAGCGGCGCCGTCCACCAGCTGGGCCCGGCCGACCTCGGCTTCGCCTACCGCCACTGCGCGGTGCCCGAGGATTGGATCTTCGTTACCGCCGAGCTGGCCGGGCGGCCCGGGGAGCGGGCCGCGATCGCCCGCCGGATGGCCGAGATCGCTACCCAGCGCCGGACCACCCAGCCCCGGCGCGTCGCCACCGGCGGCAGCACCTTCGCCAACCCGCCCGGGGCCAAAGCCTGGGAGCTGATCGAACGCGCCGGCTGCCGGGGCCTGGTCCGCGGCGGCGCCCGGGTCTCGAACACGCACTGCAACTTCCTGGTCAACACCGGCGAGGCCACGGCGGGCGACCTGGAAGGGCTGGGCGAGGAGGTCCGCCGCCGGGTCTTCGCGGCCACCGGGGTGCGCCTGGAATGGGAAATCCGGCGGCTCGGCGTCGCCGCCGGGACGCCGCTCGGGGAGGTCGAGCCATGAACAAGCTGGTGGCGGTCCTGATGGGCGGCTGGTCGTCCGAACGCGAGATCTCGCTGGTCAGCGGCGCGGCCTGTGCCCGGGCCCTGGAGGAGGCCTCCTACCGGGTGGCGCCGATCGACGTCCAGCGCGACGTGGGGGCGCTGCTGACCCGGCTGTACCCGCGCCCCGACGCCGTCTTCAACGCCCTGCACGGGCGCTTCGGCGAGGACGGCTGCATGCAGGGCCTGCTCAACATCCTCGACCTTCCCTACACCCATTCGGGGATGCTGGCCTCGGCGCTGGCGATGGACAAGCCGGCCGCCAAGCGGCTGTTCGCGGCGGTCGGGATCCCGGTCGCCGAGCACCTGATCGTTGAGCGCGACCGGGTGCTGGCCGGCGACGTCATGGACCGGCCCTACGTCGTCAAGCCGACCAACGAGGGCTCCAGCGTCGGCGTCCACATCGTCGCCGAGGGCGACAACCGGGCACCGTTTGCCGAAACCGGGTGGCCGTTCGACCCCAAGGTCATGGTCGAGGCGTTCATCCCCGGCCGCGAGCTGACCGTGGCGGTGATGGGGGAACGCCCGCTGGCGGTCACCGAGATCACCACCCAGCGCGGCTTCTACGACTACGACGCCAAGTACGCCGAAGGCGGCTCACAGCACATCGTCCCCGCCGACCTCGCCCCGGAGGTCACCGAGGAGGCCCTGCGGCTGGCCGCCCTGGCCCACCGGACGCTGGGCTGCCGCGGGGTGTCGCGGGCCGACTTCCGGTTCGACGGCGAGACCCTGTACCTCCTCGAGATCAACACCCAGCCCGGCATGACGCCGACCTCGCTGGTTCCCGAACAGGCCGCCCACGTCGGCATCACGTTCAAGGACCTGGTCGTCTGGATGGTCGAGAACGCGGAGCAGGACAGATGAGGAAAGCAACCAGATCGTGGTATCCGAAACGCGGCCAGCCCCGCCGCCGGGTGGTCCCGCTGTGGCGCAACCGGTGGGCGCTGGGGGCGGCGGCGGCGCTGATGCTGGGCCTCGCCGTCCACGGCGGCTGGTGGCTGTGGCAGGGCGGCTGGGTGACGCGTGCGGTGGACCAGGCGCGGTGGAAGCTGATCGCCATTTCCGGCGACCTCGGCTTCACGGTCCGCGACGTGCTGGTCGTCGGCCGGCACCAGACCACCCGCCAGGAGCTGCTGGCGGCGGTCCGTCTGGCCCGCGGCGCGCCCATCCTGGCCTTCGACCTGGAAGCCGCCAAGAAGCGGATCGAGGTCCTGCCCTGGGTCCGCACGGCGGCCGTCGAACGGCTGCTGCCCGACACCGTCCTGTTGCGCCTGGACGAGCGCCGACCGCTGGCGTTGTGGCAGCACAAGGGCCGTTTCGCGCTGATCGACCACCAGGGCGAGGTGATCATCGAGGACGGCCTGGAACGCTTCGCCGACCTGCCGCTGGTGGTCGGCGAGGACGCCCCGGGCCACGCCTCGGACCTGCTGGGCATCCTCGAAAGCCAGCCCCGGCTGATGACCCTGGTCAAGGCGGCGGTGCGGGTCGGCGGGCGGCGCTGGAACGTCCGCCTGGACAACGGCATCGACGTCCGCCTGCCCGAGGAGGACCCGGGGGCGGCCTGGGCCCGGCTGGCCGAATACCAACGCACCCACCGGGTGCTGGCCCGCGACATCACGGTCCTCGACCTGAGGCTGCCCGACCGCCTGATCGTCCGCAAGTCGCCGCGCCCGGCGGCGGCGCCGGCGGCGCCCGGCCAGGAAACCTGAGTGGAAGGGGCAAGCGAATGTCGAAAACCATGACCCCCGGCAAGCCCCGAATCGGCCTCGTCGCGGCACTCGACGTCGGCACCGCCAAGGTCTGCTGCTTCATCGCCCGGGGCGGCGACAAGGGGCTGGAGATCGTCGGCATCGGCCATCAGGTGTCGCGCGGCCTGCGCTGCGGCGCCATCGTCGACATGGACGCCTCCGAGGCCGCGATCCGGGCCACCGTCGAGGCCGCCGAGCAGATGGCCGGCGAGAACATCCGCCAAGTGATCGTCAACCTTTCGGGGGGCGTGCCCAAGTCGCGGCTGATCGCTTACGAGTTTTCCATCGCCGGCCACGAGATCGGCGATTCCGACCTTCGCCGGCTCCTCGATCCGGCCGCCCTGGGCGGCGAATTGGACGGCGCCCGGGAGCTGATCCACGCCATTCCGGTGGGCTACAGCATCGACGGCAACCGCGGGGTCCGCGACCCACGCGGCATGTACGGCCAGCGGCTGGGCGTCAACATGCACACCATCAGCGCCGCCACCGGCGCGGTCCGCAACCTGGAGGTCAGCATTTCGCGCTGCCACCTGGACGTCGAGACCAAGGTGGTGTCGCCCTTCGCCTCGGCCCTGGCCTGCCTGGTCGATGACGAGAAGCAACTGGGGGTGACGCTGATCGACATGGGCGGCGGCACCACCTCGATCGCCATCTTCTTCGACGACGAGCTGGTCCATGTCGACTCGATACCGGTCGGCGGCATCCACATCACCAACGACATCGCCCAGGGGCTGTCGACGCCGCTGACCCACGCCGAGCGCATGAAGACCCTGTACGGCTCCGCCATCCCCTCGCCGTCGGACGACCGCGAGGTCATCAAGGTGCCGATGATCGGCGAGGAGGGGGCCACCGAGGCCAGCCAGGTGACCCGCTCGATGCTGGTCGGGATCATCCGCCCGAGGCTCGAGGAAACCTTCGAGATGGTGCGCTCGCGCCTGGACGAGGCCGGCTTCGACAAGGTGGCGGGCCACCGCGTGGTGCTCACCGGGGGCGCCAGCCAGCTGTCCGGGGCGCGCGAACTCGCCGCCATGATCATGGACAAGCAGGTGCGCATGGGCCGGCCCAGACCGATCGCGGGCCTGGCCGAGGCGGTCAGCGGCCCTGCCTTCGCCACCTGCGCCGGACTGCTCGCCTACGCCGCAAGCAATCCGTCGCCAGGCCCGGGAGCGGCCTACCGCCCGATGGAGGAACCGAACAGCCGTCTCGGCCGGTTCGGTCAATGGATACGTGAGAATTTCTGAGGCAATGACATTGGTTTTGACAGCAATCCGGAGGACGACATGACCATTACCCTTAGCGTACCGAGCAACAACGAAACACCCGAACTTAAACCCAAGATCACCGTCATCGGAGTCGGCGGGGCCGGCGGCAACGCCGTCAACAACATGATCGCCTCGCAACTCGAGGGGGTCGATTTCGTGGTCGCCAATACCGACGCCCAGGCGCTGGCCCAGTCCAAGGCCGAACGCCGGGTGCAGATGGGGGCCACCATCACCGGGGGACTCGGCGCCGGCTCGCGTCCCGACATCGGGCGGGCGGCGGCCGAGGAGTCGATCGACGACATCGTCGAGCAGCTCGGCGACTCCCACATGGCCTTCATCGCGGCGGGCATGGGCGGGGGCACCGGCACCGGCGGCGCCCCGGTCATCGCCCGGGTGGCGCGGGACAACGGCATCCTCACCGTCGGCGTGGTGACCAAGCCGTTCCAGTTCGAGGGCGCGCACCGGATGCACCTGGCCGAGGAGGGAATCGAGGAGCTGGAACAATACGTCGATACCCTGATCGTCATCCCCAACCAGAACCTGTTCCGCGTCGCCAACGAGAAGACGACCTTCGCCGACGCCTTCCAGATGGCCGACGAGGTCCTCTATTCGGGGGTCCGCGGGGTTACCGACCTGATGGTGATGCCGGGCCTGATCAACCTCGATTTCGCCGACATCCGCTCGGTGATGGGCGGCATGGGCAAGGCGATGATGGGCACCGGCGAGGGCGAGGGCGAACGCCGGGCGCTCGACGCCGCCGAGGCCGCCATCGCCAACCCGCTGCTCGACGACACCTCGATGAAGGGCGCCAAGGGGGTGCTGATCAGCATCACCGGGGGCTCCGACATGACGCTGTTCGAGGTCGACGAGGCGGCCAACCGGATCCGCGCCGAGGTCGATGCCGAAGCCCGAATCAACTTCGGCTCGACCTTCGACGACGGCCTGGACGGCAAGATCCGGGTGTCGGTGGTGGCCACCGGCATGGACTCCGCCGCCGCCGTCCGCCCCGCACCGACCATGCTCCCCCTGGAGGTTGCCGAAACCAAGCTTCCGGACCCCGAGCTGGTCGGCCAGGTGTCGAAGGAGCTGGTCGATGAACTGGACGTCGACAAGAAGGGCGCGGTGATCGAGATTCACCCACCCATCGAAGTCTCGCAAACCGCCGCTCCCGAGCCCCAGGCGGTTTCCGATCTGCCGCCCCCGCCGTCCGGCACCCCCGCCGCCGGCGCCGCCGACGCCTTCATCCCCCCGGCCCCGGCCGAAGCCCCCGCCGACGGGGCACCCAGGGCGGCCGAGCCCTTCGCCGCCGCAGCGATGGCCAACGGCGGCCGCGAATCGGAGCCCAAGGCCGCCAAACCGCCGGCCAAGGAGAAGGGACCGAGCCTGTTCGAGAAGGTGACCGGCACCGGGCGCGCCGCCAAGGCCCGTCAGGCCGCCCAAGAGGCCAAGGCGGAGGCCGAAGAGGCCAAGCCGGCACCCGCCGCGGAGGCGGTGCCGGGGGCGGCGCCGGAGGCCGGCGCCCAGAACCAGCTCGGCGGCCTGGACCCCGAGGACCGTCTCTCCGGGGCCAAGCTCGAGGACGATCTGCTGGACATTCCGGCGTTCCTCCGCCGCCAGGCCAATTGACGCTAAAGGACTGAGGAAGCGTAACAATTCGTAACAAAGAGTGATTTGAGTGCTTCAAGGGATGTTGTTACAAACGCCCCTGAAGCATTCTTATCAGACCGCCAGTAACGGGTGCTGGAAAACATCGGTCCTTTGAATGAACCGGGGAAGTTCGGCAAGGAAAAACGAAACCATGGAATTGGTCAAGCAGAGGACCCTCAAGACCTCCATCAACTGTACCGGCATCGCCCTGCACTCGGGCGCCAAGGTGTCGTTGACGCTGCGCCCCGGCGCCCCTGACAGCGGCATCGTGTTCCGGCGCACCGACATCGCCGGCGCCGGCGCCGTGGTCCCGGCGATCTGGGACCGGGTCGTCGATACCAACATGTGCACCACGCTGGGCAACCAGGACGGGGTCACCATCGGCACCGTCGAGCACCTGATGGCGGCGTTGGCGGGGTGCGCCATCGACAACGCGGTGGTCGAGCTCAGCGGCCCCGAAGTGCCGGTCATGGACGGCAGCGCCGCTCCCTTCGTGTTCCTGGTCGAATGTGCCGGCATCGTCGAGCAGGACTCGCCGCGCCAGATCATCCGGGTCCTCAAGCCGGTCTCGGTCGAGAACGGCGACGGCACCGCCTCGCTGCTCCCCGGCGCCGGCTTCTCGCTCGGCTTCGAGATCGATTTCGACAGCCCCGTCGTTTCCCGGCAGACGATCTCCATCGGCCTCGACAACGGCAGCTTCAAGAAGGAGCTGGCCCGCGCCCGCACCTTCGGCTTCCTGCACGACGTCGAGCGGCTGTGGGCGGCCGGCCTGGCCAAGGGCGGATCGCTCGACAACGCGGTGGTGGTCAGCGGCGACAGCATCCTCAACGAGGACGGCCTGCGCTACGAAGACGAGTTCGTCCGCCACAAGGTGCTGGACGCCGTCGGCGACCTCTACCTCGCCGGGGCGCCGATCATCGGCCGCTTCCAGGGCGCCTGTTCGGGGCACGCCGCCAACAACCGCCTCCTGCGCCACCTGTTCGCCGACCCCGACGCCTGGCGCCGCGAATCGCTGAGCCGCCTCGAGGACGAAGCCCGCGCCGCCGGCACCGGGATCGAGGAAACGCCCCCGGCCCTGGCCGCCACGGCCTGATACCAACGGTCCTGATCCCTTTTTCCGACGGTGCTCTCCCGCCATCGGGTTTCACAGACCCGGGGTCGCCGTGATATAGTCCGCAGGCGCGCCCGCGAGTTCCGGGCCCGGTTGATAGGGATGCGTAATACCAAGGTGCACTGATAATGACCCATGGAGACGACTTTCCAAGGCTTTCGGCTAGGAGCGTGGTCCGCCGTGATGGCGGCCCATCACAAGGGCCGCGCGACGCTGTCCGAAAGCCTTGGAAAGCCGCCGTTCCGGTCGCCTCGGCGACCCGCCGGAGGGCGTCGGAAAGCCTTGACGATGTCACCGCATCGCCGGCGACTTTCCTCCTACCCGGCGGGACGCCGAGGCGATCTCCATGAGTCATTATCAGTGCACCTTGGTATAACATGATGTCCCGCCGTTTGTTCCCGCTGGCCAGGATCGCCGCCGTCCTGGCGCTAATCACCACCGGCGCCTGTTCGGGCGACGGCGACGACGGCTACCTCGAACGCCCGGTGGACGATATCTACAACGAGGCGATGAGCGCCCTCCAGGCGGGGGAATACGTCACGGCGGCCGCTCTGTTCGACGAGGTCGAACGCCAGCACCCCTACTCCAACTGGGCGGTCAAGGGACAGTTGATGGCCGCCTACAGCCACTATCAGGCCAACGCCTACGACGACGCCATCATCGCGCTCGACCGTTTCATCCAGCTTCATCCGTCCAACCCGGATGCCCCCTACGCCTACTACCTCAAGGGGCTGAGCTTCTACGAGCAGATCTCGGACGTGACGCGCGACCAGAAGATGACCAGGCTGGCCCTGAGCACGCTCACCGAACTGGTGGCGCGCTTCCCCAACTCCAAGTACGCGCGCGACGCCAAGCTCAAGATCGACCTGACCCACGACCACCTGGCCGGCAAGGAGATGGAGATCGGCCGCTACTACCTGAACCAGGGCCACTACCTGGCCGCCATCAACCGCTTCAAGGTGGTGATCGACACCTATCAGACCACCACCCACGTGCCCGAGGCCCTGCACCGCCTGGTCGAGGCCTACCGGGCGCTGGGCATCGACGAAGAGGCGCGCAAGGTGGCCTCGGTGCTGGGCCACAACTTCCAGGGCAGCGAGTGGTATATCGATTCCTACGAGTTGATCGAGGGACAGAAGATCCGATCCGAGGAGGAAGAATCCTGGTACAAGTTCTGGTAGGCGGACGGGTGGGATGCTGCGCAATCTGTCGATTCAAGATGTCGTCCTCATAGACCGCCTGGAGATCGACTTCCATCCCGGACTGTGCGTGCTGAGCGGCGAGACCGGGGCCGGCAAGTCGATCCTGCTCGACGCCCTGGGGCTGGCCCTGGGGGTCCGCGCCGAGGCCCGCCTGGTCCGCCACGGCGCCGCCCGGGCGGTGGCCGTCGCCAGCTTCGAGGTCGCCGCCGACCACCCCGCCCGGCGGCTGCTCGGCGAGCACGGCCTCGAGGATGCCGAGGGGGCCGAGGGGGCGCTAATCCTGCGCCGGGTGCTGGGCGCCGACGGTCGCTCGCGGGCCTTCGTCAACGACCAGCCGGTCAGCGTGTCGCTGCTGCGCGGCCTCGGCCAGACCCTGGTCGAGACCCACGGCCAGTTCGAGAACCAGCGGCTGCTCGACGTCGCCCTCCACCGCGACCTGCTCGACACTTACGGGGGCCTGGCGCCCCTGGTGGCGGAGACCGGCGAGACCTACCGCGCCTGGCGCTTGGCGGCCAAGGCCAGGGCCGCCGCCGCGGCCGAGCTGGAAACCGCGCGCCACGACGAGGACTTCCTCCGCCACGCCGCCGCCGAGCTCGCCGAGATCGCTCCCAAACCGGGCGAGGAAACCGAACTGGCCGAGGCCCGCTCGGTCATGATGCACGCCGAGAAGCTGCTCGAGGCGATGAACCAGGCGGCCGCCGAGCTCGACCAGGGCCGCGGCGCCGAGGCCGTGCTGCAGAGCGCCGCGCGGACCCTGGAACGGGTCGCCGACAAGGCCGCGGGAAGCCTCGACGGGGCCGTCGTGGCGCTGTCCAGGGCCGCCGCCGAAGCCGCCGAGGGCGCCGCCCTGCTGGCCACCGCGGCCCAGGACATGGAGCTCGACGCGGGGCGCCTGGAGGCGGTCGAAGAACGGCTGTTCGCGCTCCGCGCCCTGGCCCGCAAGCATGCCGTCGAGGTCGATGCCCTGGCCGCCCTGGGCGAGGAGCTGACCGGAAGGCTGGCGGCGCTGGAGGACGGCGGCGATGCCGTCGAGCGTCTGCGCCGCGACGAGGCGGCGGCGCGTGAGGCCTACGCCGCCGTCGCCCACCGGTTGGGCGAGGCCCGCGGCGCGGCGGCGGCGCGCTTCGATGGCGCGGTGGATAGCGAACTGGCGCCGCTGAAGCTGGGCCAGGCCCGGTTCTCGACCGGCATCGAGACCGCCCAGGAGAAGGACTGGGGCGAACGGGGATGGGACCGTGTCGCCTTCCAGGTGGCGACCAACCCCGGGGTGCCGCCCGGGCCCATCAACCGGATCAGCTCGGGCGGCGAGCTGGCCCGCTTCATGCTCGCCCTCAAGGTGGCCCTGGCCCGCGCCGATCCGGTGCCGACCATGGTCTTCGACGAGGTGGACCACGGCGTTGGCGGGGCGGTGGCGGCCGCCGTCGGCGACCGGCTGGTCCGCCTGGCCGACGACTTCCAGGTCCTGGTGGTCACCCACTCGCCCCAGGTGGCGGCCTGCGGCGGCCACCACTGGCTGGTCTCCAAGTCGGACACCGGGGGCGGCGCGGTGACCGCGGTGCGCATGCTGTCCGAGGACGGCAGCCGCGAGGAGATCGCCCGCATGCTGGCCGGCGCCCGGATCACCGACGAGGCCCGCGCCGCCGCCGAGAGCCTGATCGAGGGGCAGCAGCCTTGAGCGGCGGGTTGCGCGAGGTCCCGGTGGACCAGTTGATGCCCCTGGAGGCGGCCATCGAAGCCGATGACCTGGCCGCCGAGATCGCCGGCCACGACATCGCCTACCACCAGCACGACGCCCCCACCGTGAGCGACGCCGACTACGACGCCCGGCGCCGCCGGCTGGAGGCGATCGAAGCCAGGTTCCCCGAACTGGCTCGGCCGGCAAGGGTCGGCGCGCCGCCCGCCGCCGGCTTCTCCAAGGTCACCCACGCCCGACCCATGCTGTCGCTGGGCAACGCGTTTGAGGCCGCCGACGTGGAGGAGTTCCTGGCCCGCATCCGCCGCTTCCTGGGGTTGGCCGAGGACCAGCCGGTGGCCATCGTCGCCGAACCCAAGATCGACGGGGTCTCGGTGTCGCTGCGCTACCAGCGAGGACGGTTCGTCCACGGGGCGACCCGGGGCGACGGGGCGGTCGGGGAGGACGTCACCGGGAACCTCAAAACGCTCGCCGAGGTGCCCCAGCGGTTGGCCGGCAAGGCCCCCGAGATCCTGGAGGTTCGCGGCGAGGTCTACATGACGCGGGACGACTTCAAGGCCCTCAACGAACGCCAGGAGGCGGCCGGCGACAAGGTCTTCGCCAACCCCCGCAACGCCGCCGCCGGCAGCCTGCGCCAGCTCGATTCCGAGGTCACCGCGAGACGTCCGCTTTCATTGTTCGCCTACGCCCAGGGAGAGACCGCCCCCAGCGGAAACCATTGGGAATTCCTCCGTCGCCTGCAAGACTGGGGGTTCCGGGTCAGCCCGCTGATCCGCCCCTGCGCGAACCTGGAAGAGATGCTTCGCTTTCACAACCGACTGGCCGCGGACCGCAGCAATCTGCCCTACGACATCGACGGCGTGGTCTACAAGGTGGACCGGCTCGACTGGCAGGAACGGCTGGGCCAGGTCAGCCGCGCCCCGCGCTGGGCCGTCGCCCACAAGTTCCCCGCCGAACGGGCGCGGACCCGGATCGTGGACATCCGCATCCAGGTCGGGCGGACCGGCGCCCTGACCCCGGTCGCCGCCCTGCAACCGGTGACCGTGGGCGGCGTCGTGGTGTCCAGCGCCACGCTCCACAACGAGGACGAGATCGCCCGCAAGGACGTGCGGATCGGCGATACCGTGGTCATCCAGCGGGCCGGCGACGTGATTCCCCAGGTGGTCTCGGTGGTCGCCGACAAGCGCCCGGCCGACAGCCGGCCTTTCGCATTTCCCGACCGCTGCCCGGAGTGCGGCAGCCTGGCGGTGCGCGAGGAAGGCGAAGCGGCGCGCCGTTGCTCCGGCGGCCTGGTGTGCCCGGCCCAGGCGGTCGAGCGGCTGCGCCACTTCGTGTCGCGCCACGCCTTCGACCTCGAGGGCCTGGGCGCCAGGAACATCGAGGCCTTCCACAGGGACGGCCTGATCGCCACCCCCGCCGACATCTTCCGGCTGCCGGAGCGGACCGCGGAGATCCGCGAGCGCGAGGGCTGGGGCGACAAGTCGGCCGACAACCTGATCGCCGCCATCGCCGAACGAGGCACGATTTCGCTCGAGCGGTTCATCTACGCGCTCGGCATCCGCCAGGTGGGGCAGGCGACGGCGCGGCTGCTGGCCAAGCAGTACCTGTCGCTGGATGGCTGGCGGCGGGCGACGGCAGCCGCCGGCGAGGCCGAATCGGAGGCCTACCGCGAACTGGTCGATATCGACGGCATCGGCCCCTCGGTGGCCGCCGACCTGGTGGCCTTCTTCGCCGAGCCGCACAACCGCGAGGTCCTCGACGACCTCGAAGGCCTGCTGACGGTGGAGGACTTCAGGGCGCCCGACGCCTCGACTTCGCCGATCGCCGGGCGGACGGTGGTCTTCACCGGGGCGCTGGAAACCATGAGCCGCAACGAGGCCAAGGCGCGGGCCGAGTCCCTGGGGGCCAAGGTCGCCGGCTCGGTGTCGAGCAAGACCGACTACGTGGTGGCCGGCGCCGACGCCGGCGCCAAGGCCAGGAAGGCCGCCGAGTTGGGCATCGTCACGCTGAGCGAGCGGGAATGGCTGGCCCTGATCGAAGCTCCGGAAACGTGACGCTAGTGGCAAACCTCTCTCTTGACCATCGGCGCCCTCGGGATGACAATGCCGTCAATATGTCTGCCCGAACCTTCACTCCACCCGCCGGCGTCACTCCGTCCGATCTCGAACGCCTGCGCGTCAACGACCTTCTTATCGGTCTCGACGACAACGACTTCGACGTTTTCGCCAAGCGCTGCGAGTTCGTTCCCTTCACCAAGGGAGACGTCCTGATCGAGGAAGGGACGAACCAGGACTGCACCTTCCTGGTCATCGAAGGCAACGTCCGCATCGCCCATGGCGAGGCGAGCAACGTCGATATCGTCTATCGGGAAATCGGCGAGGGCGGGTGGTTCGGCGAGATCGCCGCCCTCGACAAGGGCCAACGCACGGCTTCCGTCCACGCCCTGAGCGACGGCGTGGTGGTGATCATGCCCAGGGCGGTGTTCGTCAACCTGATCCTCGAGCACCGCCATATCGCGGTCAAGGTCCTGGAAAGCCTGGCCTCCGTCATCCGGACCTCCAACAAGCGGTTCTCCGAGGTCAGTTCGTTCTCGGGCGTCCAGCGCGTCTATTTGCAGCTGCTCGACATCGCCACCCCGGATCCGTCGGGGAACGGCACCTGGGTCATCAACAACATGCCCTCCCATGAACAGCTTGCGACCCAGGCCATGACGTCGAAGGAGGCGGTCGCCCGGGCGATCAGCCAGATCATCCAGGAAGGCGTCGCCAAGCGCAGCAGCGGAAAGATCAAGATCCTCAGCCGCGAAGCCCTGAGACAGCTCGCCACCCAGATCTAGAGCACGTCAGGATTGATTCGACTCGCCCGATCCATCCTTCGACACGCCGCTTCGCGGCTGCTCAGGATGAGGCTGTTGTTGAAATTCAAAGGAATTCCTCATCCTGAGCAGCGAGCGAAGCTCGCGTG
>CAZWEZ010000095.1:0-7370 GCA_964632795.1 uncultured Thalassospiraceae bacterium
CGGGGGTCGCGGGGGCGCCCCCCGCATTTAAAATCGGGGGGACACCCCCCGGGGGCCCCCCGGGGCGTCGGCGGCGCTTGGCGATGTGCCGGCATCGCCGGCGCACCGCCTCCTGCCGGGGAAACGGGAGCAGCGATCACATGGGGCGAGGAATTATGAAAGTCAGTACTAGGACACGCAAGGAACAGCCGCGCATCCGCGTCCTCATCGGCTCGGCGACGGCGCTGGGGCCCGGCAAGGTGGACCTGCTGGAGGCGATCGCCGAGGGCGGCTCGATCTCGGCCGCCGCCAGGATCATGAACATGTCCTACCGCCGGGCCTGGCTGCTGGTCGACGCCATGAACCGCTGCTTCCACGGCGACGTGGTGGTCGCCACCACCGGCGGCCGGGGCGGCGGCGGGGCGGCGCTGAGCGAGCTGGGGCACGAGGTGCTGCGCCGCTACCGCGAGATGGAGGCCAAGGCCGCGGCCAGCATCAAGAACGAAGTTGCCGTCTTCGCCGAGCTGCTGCGCGAACCGGACAATGGAACAGGGGGATAGGATGGATTTCACCGACAAGTCGGTTCTGATCACCGGCTCCTCGCGGGGCATCGGCAAGGCCACGGCGCAAGCCTTCCTCGGCCGCGGCGCACGGGTCGCCCTCAACGGCCGGACGAAGCAGTCGACGGCCGCGGCGATGGCCGAACTGGGCGGCGGCGAACGGCTGGTCGCGGCGCCCGGGGACGTCGCCACGGTGGCCGGCTGCGAGGCGGTGATCGCCGCCGCCATCGACGGCCTCGGCGGCCTTGACGTGCTGGTCAACAACGCCGGGGTGTTCGACACGGTGACCATCGAGGACAGCGACGAGGCGCTGTGGGACCGGGCGCTCGACATCAACCTGAAGGGAACCTTCTTCTGCTCCCGGGCGGCGCTGGGGGCCCTTCGCCGCGGCCGCGGGGCGATCGTCAACGTGGCCTCGGAGGCCGGTCTCAATGGTTACAGGGAGATGTCGGTGTATTGCGCCTCCAAAGGCGGGGTGGTCAACCTGACCCGGGCCATGGCGATGGAGCTCGCCCCCCAGGTCCGGGTCAACTGCGTCTGTCCCGGCTACGTCGACACCGACATGATCCGCCGTGACTACATCGAACAGTCCGCCGACCCCGCCGCCACCGAACGCGAGGTCTACGGGGACGCGCCGATGAAGCGGATCGCGACGCCCGGGGAGATCGCCACCTCGATCCTCTACCTGGCCTCGGACGACGCCGGGTTCGTCACCGGCGCCGCCCTGGCCATCGACGGTGGCGGTACGGCGGGGCGCTGACATGGATATCGTGGAATTTTCCAGATCCGAGTACGAGGCCCGGCTGGAGCGCATCCACGCTTCGATGGCCGAGGTGGGGATGGATGCCCTGCTGCTCGCTTCCCAGCCGAACACCGGTATTTCACCGGACACTACACGGAAACCTGGTTGAACCCGGCGCGGCGGGGCCTAAGCCGGAGGCAGGGCGGCTTCCTTGCCGTTGACCAGGACCGTGCCGTCGGCGGCGAGATCGACCCGGAACCGGGTGACGGTCGCCCCTTCGGGAGTGGTCTCGGTGATCGCCATTTCCTTCGTCGCGTTGAGGATGATGGCGAAGAAGGCGGTGCCGGGGTCGGCCGCGGCCAGGGCCAGGATCTCGTCGAAGCCCTCGATCTCGAGGTCGAAACCGCCGGTGGCGCCGTACAGCGCCGCCTCGTCGGCGAGGAAGAGGCCGTCCACATCGAGGCTCGCCTTGTCGGTGTCCAGCGACAGCTCGATCCCCACCCGGGTCTTGGCCTGGGCCAGGGAGGTCTGCATCCCGGAGGCCGCCTGGAGGGCCAGGGCCTCGGCCGCCTCCTGTCCGCCGCCGACGGAGGCGGCCATCGCCTGGATCATGATATGACCCAGGGCGGCGCCCATGGCCTCGAACAGCTTGGCCACCGGGATCCGCTGGACGTCGATGTCGAGGGAGGCATGGCGGGGCATGAACGGCTTCAGCCTGACCAAGTCGATGTCCTTCAGGGCCCCGGCCGAGAGCGCCTCGAGGCCGTCGTGGGCGTAGGTCAGGGCGAAGGAGGCGAGGGGGGTGTTCAACTCGCCGGCCTTGATGCCGAAGGCCAGCTTGGCCAGCGACACCAGCGGCGCGCCGTCCTCGCCGTAGGCGGTGAAGTCGGCGAAGTCGGTATCGAGAGCGACCCCGGCCGGCAGCGCCATCTGGATGCCGGTGGCCAGGGTCTGTTCCAGGGTTTGGGGCTCGGCGGTCTCCGTTGGCCCGATCCCGAGGTAGGATTCGATGTCGAAGCCGGTGGCCACGGTGGCCACGGTCATCGAGCCCAGGGTGGCGATCCTGCCCAGCTCGGAGACGCTCAGCGACAGCCCGCTGATCTCCATCCGTGACGGGCCGCTCCAGTTTCCGGGGGCGTTCTCGGTCATGCTGTGAGTGCTGAGCAACCGCTTGGCGGTCATCGTAATCTCGCCCCGGTCGTCGGCGATCACGAGGTCGGCCAGTTCGACGTCGGATTCGGTCATCGTCCGTATTTCGGGGATCCACACCCCGGTGAACTTCTTCTGGGCATAGGTGATGGACAGCGTGAGGTCTTCGTGAGCGGGGCGGATGCGGATCCGCGCCGGCAGCCTGACATCGACCCGGTAGGCCCGGCGTGCGTCTCCCTCGGACGTTTTTCTCTGGCGCTTGGCGTTGATGAAGCGGGTGGAGCCGACCATGAGCATCGAGCCGTCGGCGGTGGTCAGCCGGAAGCGGGGGAGGATGACGTCGAAGGAATTGTCGGCGTTGGCGATGACGCGCACCCGGCCGCGGGTGGTCAGGCTGCTCCCGCTCAGCGGCGGGGCCAGGGCCTCCATCATCGCCACGGCGGCTTCATACAGGCGTCCGGCTTCGCTGTCGGGGTCCGGTTTCGCCTCCGGTTCCTGGTCGGGAAGGGCCAACAGGCCGGCGGCGAACAGTTCGTCGAGGGCGTCCTCGGCCTCGAGGTTCCCCTGTTCGGCCGCCTTCTCGAGCCATCTCACCGCCTTGGTGCGGTCGGGTTTGGCGCCCAGTCCCTTGAGGTGGAACAGCCCCAGGGTGGCCTGGGCCTCGACGTGGTTCTGATCGGCGGCGCGCCGGTAGTAGTCGACCGCCTTGGTCAGGTCGATGGGGATGCCGAGCCCCTGTCGGTACATGGAGGCGACCTTGAACTGGGCCTCGACGTCGCCGGCGTCGGCGGCCAGCTTGTACCAGGACCACGCCATCACGTGGTTCTGGATCACGCCCTGGCCCTTCATGTGCATGTCGCCGTAGAGGACCTGGGCCGCCGGATCGCCGGAGTTGACCAGCGGCGTCAGTTCGGCGACCGCCGCCTCGTGGTCGCCGCGCTCGAGAGCCCGGGTGGCGGCGTCGAGGTCGGCCAGGGCGCCGCCCGCCAGCCCGCTCGACAATACCGCCGCCAGAAGCAACCGTTTCATCCGCCGCAACCCCCGTGAAACCGTGCACCGACTCCATGATGTCCCGAACCGGGGCCGGGGGCAAGCCAAGGAATGAACGAACGGCGTGGGAAAGCTTTGCATGACAGGTTCCCGCCGGAGAGGTATGCTCGAACCTCGCTTTCCTGAGCATGTTTTGGAGACCGGGATGTCGGACGGCGGGGAACAGGATCTCGACGGCGCCTCCAAGGCCTTCGCCCAGCATCTGGAGAAGATCGGCTTCTTCTCCCAGATCAGCGATCTCGAGAAGAACCTCAAGTCCATCGCCGACGGCCTCAAGGACCTCGGCGAAACCGCGACCCGGCGCCTGGAGGAGACCGAGAGCCTGGCCGCCCACCTGCTGGCCATCGAGTCCATCCTGTCGGTGATGCTCGAATCCGCTCCCGTCGATGCCCAGGAGGTCAGGGCGGCGATCCGCGAGCGGACCGCCGGCCTTTCGAAGGGCGAGGGCGAGGGCGACAACCCCGCGGTCCAGATCATCGCCGAGGAACTGCTCTCCGGAAAGGGCGACTGACCCCGCCGGCCGCTTGAACCGCCGCACCGGGTGGGGCATGGTGTCGAAAAATCGTCCCGAACATCCCGGAGGGCCGCCATGGTCTCTTTTCCCACCCAGGCGCGCGCCGTCGTCATCGGCGGCGGCATCGTCGGTTGTTCCGTCGCCTACCACCTCGCCAAGCTGGGGTGGAACGACGTGGTCCTGCTGGAGCGGGCCAAGCTGACCAGCGGTTCCACCTTCCATGCCGCCGGGCTGGTCGGCCAGTTGCGCTCCAACGCCAACATCACCCAGCTCCTCAAGTACAGCGTCGAGCTCTACGACACGCTGGAGGCCGAGACCGGCCAGGCCACCGGGTGGAAGATGAGCGGCGGCCTGCGCCTGGCCTGCAACCGCGAGCGGATGACCGAGTTCGAGCGCCAGGCGACCACGGCCCGCAGCTTCGGCATGGAGATGGACCTGATCACGCCCAAGGAGGCCCAGGAGCTGTGGCCGCCGATGGTGGTCGACGACCTGGTCGGCGCGGTGTGGATCCCGACCGACGGCCAGGCCAACCCCTCCGACATCACCCAGGCCCTGATCAAGGGCGCCCGGATCAACGGCGCCACCATCTTCGAGGACACCCCGGTCACCGCCATAAAGGTGGAGAAGGGACGCGTTGCCGGTCTTTCGACCCCCCACGGCGACATCGCCTGCGAGGTGGCGGTCAACTGCGCCGGCCAGTGGGCGCGCGAGGTCGGCAACCTGGTCGGGGTCGCCGTCCCGGTGACCTCGGTCGAGCACCAGTTCCTGGTCACCGAGCCCATCGAGGGCCTGCCCCGCGACCTGCCG
This sequence comes from uncultured Thalassospiraceae bacterium, assembly GCA_964632795.1. Taxonomy (GTDB): domain Bacteria; phylum Pseudomonadota; class Alphaproteobacteria; order Rhodospirillales; family 2-02-FULL-58-16; genus CAZWEZ01. The sequence goes on from CAZWEZ010000095.1 coordinate 4,802, forward strand.
ACGCTGCGCGATCCCGACCGCCTGACCTACTTCAAGGAGGAGGTCGGCGGCCTGGTCATGGGCGGCTACGAGCCCAACCCCATCCCGTGGGCCGTCGACGGCATCCCCGAGGGCTTCCACTTCACCCTGCTGGAGGATAACTGGGACCACTTCGAGCAGTTGATGGAACAGGCCCTGAAACGGGTCCCGGCGCTGGAGAAGGCCGGGGTGCGCGACCTGACCAACGGCCCCGAGGCCTTCACGCCGGACGGCAACTTCATCCTCGGCGAGGCGCCCGGCGTGCGCGGCTTCTTCGTCGGCGCCGGCTTCAACGCCTTCGGCATCGCGGCGGGCGGCGGCGCCGGCAAGGCGCTGGGGGAATGGATCGTCGGCGGCGAGCCGTCGCTGGACCTGTGGCCGGTGGACATCCGCCGCTTCGGCTCCCACCACGGCGATCCCCAATGGGTGCGGACCCGGACCCTGGAACTCTACGCCAAGCACTACACCATCGCCTGGCCCCACGAGGAGCACGTGGCTGCGCGCCCGGTGCGCAAGTCCCCGCTGTACGACCGGCTCGAGGCCGCCGGCGCCTGCTTCGGCGAGAAGATGGCCTGGGAGCGCCCCAACTGGTTCGCCCCCGCCGGCGTCGAGCCCAGGGACCGATACTCGTTCGGCCGCCAGAACTGGTTCGAACACGTCGGCGCCGAGCACCGGGCCTGCCGGGAGCGGGTGGCGCTGTTCGATTCGTCCTCGTTCGCCAAGTTCACGATGACCGGCAAGGACGCCGAGGCGGCGCTGGGCTGGATCTGCGCCAACGCTGTGGATAAACCGGTCGGCAGCGTCATCTACACCCAGATGCTCAACGCCCGGGGCGGCATCGAATGCGACCTGACGGTGGCCCGTACCGCCGAGGACGCCTACTATATCGTCTCCGGAACCGGGTTCAGGACTCACGACTTCGACTGGATTTCGACCCACATTCCGGACAGTCTGGAGGCCAATATCGAGGACATCACCGAGGACCTGGCGGTGCTCACCCTGATGGGGCCGAAGGCCCGCCAGGTGCTGTCGGCGATCACCGGCGACGACGTCTCCAACGACGCCATCCCCTTCCTCGAGATGGCCGAGATCGCCATCGACGGGGTGCCGGTGCGGGCCATGCGGATCACCTACGTCGGCGAACTGGGCTGGGAACTGCACATGCCCCGGGACAAGGCGCCGGGAATCTACGACCGGCTGACGGCGGCGGGCGAGGCCCACGGCCTGGCCAACGCCGGCTACCGGGCCATCGAGTCGCTGCGCCTGGAGAAGGGCTACCGGGCGTGGTCGTCCGACATCGGCCCCGACTACACGCCGCTCGAGGCCGGCCTGGGGTGGGCGGTCAAGCTCAAGGGCAACACCGACTTCATGGGCCGCGAGGCGCTGGCCGCCGAGCACGGCAAGCCGCCGACCAAGCAGCTCGCCTGCTTGGTGAGCGATGATCCCGAGGTGGTCCTGCTGGGCCGCGAGACCATCTACCGCGACGGCGTAAGGGTCGGCTGGCTGACCAGCGGCGGCTGGGGCCATACGGTGGGCCTGAACATCGGCTACGGCTACGTCCGCGATCCGGCCGGGGTCGATCGGGCCTACCTCGAAAGCGGCGCCTACCAACTGGAGGTGGCCAGCAAGCGGGTGTCCTGCGAGATCCGCTTCGGCGCCCTCTACGACCCCGGGATGGAGCGGGTGAAGTGCTGACGAAGGCAGCCTGCGACGCCGGCCGCGAGATCGCCCGCGATTTCCGCCGGGGAAGGGTGGGACGGTAGTGGCTGGCCGCTTCAAGGATCGCTGGTATTGGCCTCGTGTTTCCCCGTCCACTCCCGAGCGAGTTTTTTTGCATTGGAGATGTCGGCACTGGACATCCTGTCCTCGAGCTGGTCCCGGTACTTCGCCGCTTCCTGATCTCCCTGTTCGGCGGCAATGTTCCACCACATATGGGCGCGGACATAATCTTGAAGGACTCCCCGTCCGTAGACATGCATCACACCCATATTGGACTGGGCATCGACATCTCCCTGTTCGGCGGCACGTCTATACCATTTGACGGCTTCATTGTGGTCCAGGGGAACGCCTTGTCCGTTTTCGTACATCACACCAAGACTGAACTGGGCAACGGCATCTCCCTGTTCGGCGGCAAGTCCGTACCATTTGGCGGCTTCCTTGTTGTCCTGGGAAACTCCTCGCCCCTTGTCGTACATCTCGGCCAAATTGGACTGGGCGCCAGCATGGCCCTGTTCGGCGGCAAGTCTGAACAATTTGGCGGCTTCCCCATGGTCCCGGAAAATTCCTCGTCCCTTGTCGTACAACTCACCCAAAATGAACTGGGCGCCGGCATGACCCTGTTCGGCGGCGAGTCTGTACCATTTGGCGGCTTCCCTATCGTTCTGGGGGACATCGAGTCCCAGGGAGTACGACAAGCCCTGCGTGTACTGAACAGTGGCCTCCCCCTGTTCGGCAACATGCGGGGATTCCTGAATGGCCGCCCCGTCCGGCTGAGGTTCGACTTGCTCCTCGACGGTCGGCGCCGCTTGTTCCTCGGCGGCAGGTTTTTCTT
>CAZWEZ010000095.1:7470-15036 GCA_964632795.1 uncultured Thalassospiraceae bacterium
TCGACTTGCTCCTCGACGGTCGGCGCCGCTTGTTCCTCGGCGGCAGGTTTTTCTTCCTTCTTATCTTTCTCTTTCGTTTCTTTCTTCGTCGTTTTTTCTAGTTCATTCTTTAACTCCTGCGCCGCCTTCTTTTCCAATTCATCGATGGAAACGCTGTCGTCCCAGATTACCTCGTACAGGATTATGTCGTCCTCGAAGCCCTTGATTGCGAACTTGCCGCGGTTGAAAAAACGTATTCCCTTGCCGGCGCAGATACCCCTCACCGTTTCGGAGACGAATATTTGTTCCGACTGGGCCTTATCGACTATGCGCGCCGAAAGCTGAACCGTAATCCCGAACAGGTCGTCGTCCTCGACGATCGGTTCGCCGACGTTGATGCCGATCTTCAAATGCAGGGGAAGGCGGGAATTGTCATCGTTGTGGGCGGCCGTTTTCCTTTGGATATATATCGCCCCCTCGACGGCGCTCGAGGTGTTCGCGAACGAGGCCATAATGCCGTCGCCGGTATGTTTGATCTCCTTGCCGTTGAACATCTTCAAGGCGTCCCGCACGATGCGGTTGTGGATGTGCACCACCTCATGGGCGGCGGCGTCGCCACTTGTCTGGGTAAAGGCGGTGGAGCCAACCATATCGGTGAACATGACCGTGACCGGCCCCGCCTTGTCATCCTTCCTCTTGGGCTCGTTCCATTCAATGAGAGCATCGTCCATGTGCTTGCCGATGAGAGCCTGGTCGGTGAAATAGGTGCTCATGGCGTTGCGGCCGGACTGGAACATTTGCATATAGCGGGAATCGGCGAGCAGATAGTCATGGCACTTTTTGGCGAAGCCATAGGCTCCCTTTTTCTCGAACCCTAGGCTATTAACGGCCTCGCCAAGAATCAGGAATTTGATCTTTTCATCCAGGCCGTTTCGTTGGCACAACAAGTCACAGCCGCCGGCAAGGAACATATTGATCCCGAACTTGTTGAAATTGCTCTGCAAATCATGGTTTGCCTTGACGATTGCCATGCCGTCTCCGAGGAATTTCATGGCGAATCGATATTGCTCCTCCACATCGGGCGAACCGAACGAAGGGGCCTCTCCCTCCTTGGCTTGGTTGTCTTCGTCGAGTTCTTCGCTCGGTCCTGCGCCGGGCAGGGACGGGCCTTCCTGCAAACGGTTTTCCAGCCGCTTCTTGGCGATCCTGGGCAACGGGTGGTCGGGGGCGATTCGGGAGGCCGCCGGTGCCATCCGGTGCTTGGCGATCACCTGCTTGCCAATGGAAATGACGCTGAGAGCGAAGGTTGCGATGAAGATGACCACCATTATCTCGGTCTCGTAACCCGCGGCAAACCGGATATCGGGCAGCCACACGGAGATCATCGCCATGACCGAGGCGCCGATGATGATACTGACCATGGTAACCAGCGTAAGTTTAGTCGCGATGCCCATGGTCGGAGAACGCCGGCGCCCGCTCCCCGCCACCTGCTGTTGGGGCCCTTTGGCCGTTCTCGGGCGCCTGACTTTGGGCTTTGGCGTACTGGACATGTTGTTCCCGGTGGAGGACGGGTTCAAACGAGCTCGATGATAGGCGAAAACGCCGAATTAAGGAACAGAGGACCGAGTCGCCGGCCGTGTACGGCAGGAAAACGGCGAAACCATGGGGCCCCGCCGTTACCTGGGATGATTCCCCTTGGTATTATCCCGCCATTGCGTGCAGGCCCAGGCGGTCCAGGGTTTCGGGGCCGGGGCGGCCTTCCTCGGTCCAGCCGCGGATCTGGTAGTAGTCGCTGAGCATGGGGGCCAGGGGCGGAACGTCGAGGCTGACGTCCTCGCCGATGCGCTTGAGCGTGCGCATGCGCGGGGGCAGGATGTCGTCGTTGCGCGTCACCCCGCGGCGGTTGTTGATCAGCCGCTTGAGCGTGAAGCCGCGCTCCCCGATGACCATCAGCTCGTCGAGGTCGATGTCGCGGCCGGTGATCATATTGTACCAGTCCAGGAAGTGGGTCACCGAGACCGCCTCGCGGAACATCGAGAACTTGCAGGCGACGAAGCTGTCGAGCACGTTCATCAGGTTCTGCATCTTGACCGTGAACTCGGCCTTGCCCTCGCGCTCCTGGGCGGGATGGGGTTCGGGATAGCCCAGCTCGGGCACCGGGTCCTCGCCGGTCTCCCACGAGCCGGCCAGCGACGATAGATGACAGGCGCCGCGCGGGCCGGTGGCGTAGCTCAGCGCCTGGCCCCAACTGAAGCGGGGGTCGTGGGCCGGGAACTCCAGACCCTTGCACTGCACGGCGTACTCGATGGAGCCGCCGCCCAGCACCTCGGCGGCGTGGCGGCTGCCCCCGCCGAGCGCCCGGCCGAGGTCATCCTCGGCCGCCGCCATGCGCTTGATCAGCTCGAGGATTGGCAGGCCCTTGCCGAAGCCGAGTTCCAGCCCGCCGGTGTCCTTCTTGGTGATCACGCCTTTCTCCCAGCACTCGTTGGCGAAGCCGATTACGCCGCCGGCCGAGATGGTGTCGAGCCCCAGCCGGTTGCACAGCTCGTTGGCCTTGGCGATGGCGTTGACGTCATCGACCATCTGGTTGGCGCCGAACAGGGCCAGGGTCTCGTACTCCGGCCCCTCGACGACGCCGCCGGTGGCGTAGTCGCCGTCCTTGATCTCGACCGTGCGTCCGCAGATCACCGGACAGCGCTGGCAGCCGGTTCGCTTGACCTGGATGGTGTCGTAGATGGCGGCGCCGGTGGTGGTGGCGCCGATGTGCTGGTTGCGGGCGTCGCGCCAGTTGTTGATCGGCAGGTTGCCGACCCGCTCGAAGTACTGCACCGCGTTGGGGGTGCCGTTGACCGCCCACGGGCCCAGCTTCTCCTGGTACTCGGGCACGGTGGCCCGGGTCGAGGCCTTGAAGCCCTCGGGGTCGGCGATCGCCGCCTCGATCGCGCCGCCGCCGAGGATGGCGATGCCCTTGACCTTCTTGGAACCCATCACCGCGCCCATTCCGGTCCGCCCGGCGACCCGGGTGTGGCGGCCGTTGGAGCAGATGCAGGCCATCGGCACCAGGTTCTCGCCGGCCGGGCCGATCATCGCGGTGACCGTGTTCTTGCCGAACTCGGCCTTCAGCGCCTCGTCGCTGTCGTAGTAGTCCCGGCCCCACAGGTCGGCGGCGTCGCGGAACGACACCTTGGGGCCGTCGACGACCAGCACCACCGGCGTCTCCGCGGCCCCGCTCAGGACCATGCCGTCGAGGCCGGAGCGCTTGAGTTGGTAGCCGAAGCCGCCGCCGCAGATGGCTTCGCCGAAGATGCCGGTCAGCGGCGACAGCGAGACCACCGCGAAGCGCGATCCCGAGGGGGCCCGGGTGGCGGTGAAGGGGCCGGTCATGACGATCAGCGGGTTGTCGGGCCCCAGCGCCTCGGTGGCGCCGTCGGTCAGCCGGGCCAGGATGGCGGCGCCCATCATGGAGCCGCCGATGTAGGTCTCGGCGTCGCCGCTCTCGAAGGGCCGGATGTCGACCTCGCGCTTGGCCAGATCGACCCAGGCCACGCGGTTGTGATAACCGTTCATGGTGTTATCCTCCTTGGATGCCGACCAGGATGTCGAGAGCGTCTCCGGGCTCGATCCGGTCGTTCAGGGTCAGTGTCGTGGCGCCTCGCAGGACGGCCAGCCCCTTGGGCCTGGTGTCCTGGGGGCCGAACCGCAGGTAGGGCTCCAGGCGGGGCTCGCCCGCGCTCACCCGTTGGAGAAGCTCCGCCACCGTGATCGCCTGGTCCAGCTCGATCTCGGTGCGCGGACCGAAGATGCCGTCCAGCGGCGCGAACCACTTGATGCGGATGGCGCTCAACGGAGCTTCCTCGTCTCAGTCCAGGTGGCCTTCCATCGCCGCCCGGTACATCGCCTTCATCTCGGCGGGGCCGACCTTGACCGGGTTGCCGCCGGCGGTGGGATCGGCCGCCGCCATCTCCGACAACTCGTCGAGGCGGCTCTCCTCGACGCCGATCTCCCTGGCCGTGTGGGGGATGGAAAACGCCTGGCGCATGCCCAGCACCCAGTCCAGCATGCCGTCGAACGAGGTCTTGGGGAGGTCGATGTAGCGGGCCAGGCGGACCATGCGTTCGGATATGGCGTCGCGGTTGAACATCATCACGTAGGGCATGAACACGGCGTTGGCCAGCCCGTGGTGGACGTCGTAGATCGCGCCCACCGGGTGGGCCAGGGAATGGACCGCGCCCAGCCCCTTCTGGAAGGCGGTGGCGCCCATCGACGAGGCGACCATCATGTGGGAGCGGGCCTCCAGGTTGGCGCCGTCGGCGACCGCCGCCGGCAGCCAGTCCTTGACCAGCCGCATGCCCTCCACGGCGATGCCCTCGGCCATCGGGTGGTAGCCCGGGGCGCAGTAGGCCTCGAAGTTGTGGACCAGGGCGTCGATGCCGGTCGCCGCGGTGATGTGGGGCGGCAGGCCGACGGTCAGCGCCGGATCGGCGATGACGATGGCGGGCAACATGATGGGGTGGAAGATGATCTTCTTGGTGTGGTTGTCCTCGTCGGTGATCACCGAGGCGCGGCCGACCTCGGAACCGGTGCCCGAGGTGGTCGGCACCGCGACCACCGGGGCGACGCCGTCGGTCTTGACCCGGGTCCAGTTGTCGCCCTCGTCCACGAAGTCCCACAGCGGGCGGTTCTGGCCGATCATCAGGGCGATGGCCTTGGCGGCGTCGAGCCCGCTGCCGCCGCCGAACGCGATCACCCCGTCGTGGCCACCCGCTTGGTAGGCGGCGACCCCGTCGTCCACGTTCTTGCCGACCGGGTTGGGCTTGATGTCGGCGAACAGGCCCGTCGGCAGGCCATCGCTGTTGTTGGCGGCGATGGCGTCGGCGACCATGGGCAGGTTGGCGAGGCCGGAATCGGTGATTAAGAGGGGCTTGGTCATGCCCAGCGACTTGCAGGCCTCGGCCAGGCCGGCGATGGTGCCGACCCCGAAGCGGATGGCGGTGGGATAGTTCCAGTTGCTGGTCAGGTCCTTGGCGTCGGTGCTCATTGTTTCTTGTTCCTTCCCTCGGCCGGCGATTTGGGGGTCCGATTTTGGGCTTGTCCCGTAACCTAGAATGCCCCGCCCTTATAGCGCAAGCAGGGCCGTAGGGGCCAGTCTTGTTGGGGGATTCTGTGGCGTTTTGTGGTTTTGTGTTGGTATTTCTTTACCCTGGCCCCCGCCAGCGGGCATGATCGGCGCCCCGCCAACCGGGACGCCCGCCGATGGAACCGCGTATCGCCGCCCTGGTCCTGCTTTCGGCGTTCCTGCACCCGCTGTGGAACGCCCTGATCAAGGACGATCCGCGTCCGGAAGGGGCCTTCCTGTCGCTGATGGCCAGTTTCCTGGTCTTCGCCTCCCTTCACGCGCTGGCCTTCGGCGAGGACCTGCTGAGCGTGGTCGACGCCTGGCCCTTCGTCCTGGTCTCGTCGCTGGGGCTTGCCATCTACGGCTACTTCCTGGTCCTGACCTACAAGTCGGGCGACCTGTCGATCTACTATCCCATCGTCCGCTCGACGCCGTTGTTCATCGTCGCCGTCGGGGTGCTGTTTCTGGGCCAGAGCTACACCGCCTCGCTGCTCGGCGGCATCGCCCTGGTCATGGTCGGCGCGGTGATGTTGCAGTACCGGCCCGGGACCCGGCTGTTCAGCTCCCCGGTCACCCTGCGCCGGGCGCTGATCGCCCTGGCCGGCACCGGCATCTATTCGATCTCGGATTCGCGGGGCGTGCGGATCGTCGAGCCGATGGTCCTGATGTTCTGGATCCAGGTCCTGGTCTATCCGACCCTGATCGTCGCCTTCGCGCGGATGGGCAACCACGGATTCGGCGAGCTGATGTTCGCGGGCTGGCGCCGAACGCCGTTGCGCTACGCCGTCACCGGCGTCATCTGCTACAGTTCCTACTACCTGATCCTCAGCGCCTACCAGATGGGCGGCGACGTCGCCGCGGTGACCTCGATCCGCCAGGCGTCGATCCCGGTCTCGGTGCTGATCGGCGGCCTGTGGCTCAAGGAGGAGGCCATGACCAGGCGCCTGTTCGCTTCGGGGCTGCTGGCGTTGGGCATCGTGGTGATCGTGATCTCGCCCCGGATGGGGTGGTAATACCAAGGAGTCCGCACAGTCATGAAAACCCGCGACTTCACCCGTGACGAGGGCGACAGCAACCTCAGCCCGCGGCGCGTCGATTGGGCGGCGCGCAACCTGGACGCGGCGGGCCGCCAACTGGTCGGCGAGGACGCCCGCCATTTCCTGCACCAGTCCTTGTCCACGCCCTGCCTGGCCGGGGTGGTCAAGGCCGAGGGGCTGTGGATCGAGGACACCGCCGGCCATCGCTACATGGACTTCCACGGCAACAACGTCCATCACATCGGCTACGGCCACCCCCGGCTGAAGGAGGCCATCAGGCGCCAGATGGACGAGCTGCCGTTCTCGCCGCGCCGCTACACCAACCACCCGGCGGTGGAGCTGGCCGCCAAACTGATCGACATCGCCCCCGACGGCCTGGAGAAGGTACTGCTGTCGACCGGGGGCTCGGACGCCATCGAGATCGCGATGAAGCTGGCCCGCGCCAACACCGGACGCTACAAGACCATCTCATTCTGGGATTCCTTCCACGGCGCCGGGTTCGGGGCGATCAGCGTCGGCGGCGAGGAGCTGTTCCGCTCCGGCCCCATGGGGCCGCTGCTGCCGGGCGCCGGACACGTGGCGCCGTTCGCCTGCTACCGCTGCCCCTACGGTTATCGTGACCTGGACGGCCGGCCCGACCTTGAGGCCTGCAAGATGACCTGCGCCGAGATGGTCCGCTACGTGCTGGAGAAGGAGGGCGACGTCGCCGCCGTCATCGCCGAGCCGGTGCGCGCCGTGCCCTACCTGCCGCCGCCCGACTTCTGGCGGGCGGTCCGCCAAGCGTGCGACGACTACGGGGCGCTGCTGATCTTCGACGAGATTCCCAGCGGCCTGGGCAAGACCGGGCGGATGTTCTCGTGCGAGCACTTCGACGTGGTTCCCGACATCGTCGCCGTCGGCAAGGCATTGGGCGGCGGCATGCTGCCGATCGCCGCCATGATCGCCCGCCCCGAGCTCGACGTGGTCGGCGACCGGGCGCTGGGCCACTACACCCACGAGAAGAACCCGCTCACCGCCCGGGCGGCGTTGACCACGATCGCCATCATCGAGGAGGAAGGGCTGGTCGACAACGCCGCGTACGTCGGCGCCCGGGCGCTGGAGCGGATGCACGAGATGAAGGACCGCCATCGGCTGATCGGCGACGTCCGCGGTCTCGGCCTGGTCATGGGGATCGAGTTGGTGGTCGACCGCGAGACCAAGGAGCCGGCCCACGACGCCGCCGACGCGATCCTCTACCGGGCGCTGGAGAAGGGGCTCAGCTTCAAGACCACCATGGGCAGCGTGCTGACCCTGACCCCGCCGCTGATCGTCACCGAGGCCGAAATGGAGCGGGCGCTCGACATCATCGAGGAGTGCCTGGACGAACAGGAGAAAGCCGCCTAGTGGATAGAATCTAACATATGGTACCCATACGACGGCTTCCCGAGTTCACCC
>CAZWEZ010000096.1:0-14822 GCA_964632795.1 uncultured Thalassospiraceae bacterium
GAGTTGGAGTTGGAGTTGGAGTTGGAGTTGGAGTTGGAGTTGGAGTTGGAGTTGGCGTTGGCGTTGGCGTTGAGCTGGCCCTGCGAGCCGTGGGCGTTGCCCTGGGCGCGCCCGGGGTCGCCGCCTTGCATCTGGGTTTGCTTGCCGATGGCGGACAGGGCTCGGGCCAGTCCCTCGCCGGCATTCTCGACCTGGGATTCGGCAACGGACCGGCTGTGGGCCTGCTCGGCCGCCTGGCCCGGAAGACCGAAGGCCTGAACCGCGGACAACAGGCCGCTGAGGACCTGCTCGGCGTTCTTGGCGCCGGCCGCCGCCTGGGCGGTCAGCGAACCTTGGGCGCCGGCCTTGGCCTCGCCGTCTGATTTCCCGCCCTGGCCGGAAGCCGCCTGGGCCTCGCCGGACGTTCCGTCATCGGCCTTCGCCGAACCCTCGGCGGCCGGCTTGCCGTCGCCGCTCTCGGCCCGGTCGCGGGGGCCGTCCTGGCGCGGCGCGTCGTCGTGCTGGGGCCGGTCACGGCCGGGGTCGTCGGCCGGCGAGTCGGCGCGCTCGGCGACCCGGGACACGCCGTAGTCCCCCTCATCGCGCCCGGCGTCCTGGTCGCGGCCGTAATCCTCTTGGCGTTCGGGACGGGCGGCGTCGAAGCGGTCGTCGCCGCGCTCGGCGGCGCCGTCATCGTCGGCGAAGGTATCGCGTCCGTTCTCCCGGCGCTCGTGGATCCGCTCGTCGGGGGCGAACGACGGTTCGATCCGCTCGCTCAGGGAAGCGAACTCGATCCGCTCCGTCAGCATGTTCAGGCCGTTGCCGATACTGGAGACGGCCTTGTGCAGGATGTTCTTGAAGGAACCGGAGATCGCGTTCAGCGTCGAAACCGCCGGAACGCCGCCCTGCCCTTGCTGGGAGACCTCGGCGTAATCCTTTGGCTTGAGCGAATACGTTTCCATGACGGATTTTTCCCAAACATGTTTGGCCGCCCTTTACAAGCAAACAGCGGGCCAGTTTTCAGGACCGATGTAAGTCATTGAATTTCCCTGGAAAAAATAATCCGCCCCGGCATGGGCGCTGGGCAAAACCGTGCCGGGCGGCAATTTTTTCTGGGTTCGATGGAGCAGTTTGTGCCGGGATTACCCGGCGGCGGCCGACTGGATATCCTCGATCAGCCTGGTCAGCCGCAGGGCGTCCCGGGGCCGCGCCGCGATGGTGAAGTCCCGGCGCGCGAAGGCCGCCATCTGTTCCCTGAAGCCGGGCCTGAAGGTCGCCTCGGCGACCGTCTCCTCGACGCACCTGGGCACGTAGCGGCGGATGTTCATGCCCTTGGTCGGCTCCTCGATGTCATAGCCCTTGTAGACCCGGAGCGCCTCCAGGGGAGACAGGTGCCAGACCGTATGGTCGTTGAAGCGGCAGCGGATGCCGATTCGGATCGGGTCGTCGGCGTGAAAGGCGAAGACGACGGGAACGCCCCCGGCGGTTTCCAGCAGGCCATGGCAGGACCGGAAACCGGTCCCGTAATCCGCCTCGTCGAACCCGTACATGGCGCGGATCGTCAACGGACCCAGCAGATGACACGCCAGATCCAGGATGTGGCAGGCATTGGAGACCATGACATGGGGCACGAAGCCCTGTCCGAAACGCTCGATCAGGTGGCCGATGTCTTCGGAGTGGGCGATCTCGACCGCCTTCAGCCCGCCTTCGGAGATCCTCCGGGCGAGACGCCTGAGCGGAGCGTAAAAGCGCCGGTTCATGCCGACGATCTTGTTGTCGAGGTTCGCTCCGGCGCCGTCCAGGGCCGCGGCCAGCGTCGCCGAGTCCAGACCGAGCGGCTTTTCCAGGATCATCGGCTTCGGGCACCGCAGAAGGGCCGGCAGCCATTCGTTGATGGACTCCCAGCCGAGACAGACGATCAGCGCGTCGAGCCCGTCGTCCTCCAGCAGCCGACGGCCGTCGGCGACAAACCGGGTGTCCCCGAATTCCTCCTTGAACCTGGCCCAGCGGGGGGATTCGGGGGACCGCGTGGAGCCCGCCACGACACGATGGCCGAGGTCGACGGCGACCCTTGCATGATCCAGAGCGATGGTCCCGGCGCCCAGGATCCCGAAGTCGATGGTGGTGGGATTCATGTCCGCCGTCCGTGTTCAGATTTCGAGATCTTCAGCCGTGATGTCGCGGAGCGCGGCCAGCGCCTCGGCGCCCGTCATCTAACTCTCTGGGTTCAGGTTTTCATGTCGAGGATGGTGCCGGTTCTGAATTTGGGCGGTTCGAGAAGCTGCTTGGTGAACGCCACGGTCCTTTCCTGGGCGACCTCGAAGGCCAGCGACAGGACCTTGAGGTAACGGGCGTGCTCGTCGCGCAGCTTCTGGATCTCGCCGATCTTGGAGGCCTGATCGGCGGTCAGGGCGGCCTCGATCTGAAGGGTGACGGCGGTCAGCTTCGTCAACACCTTGGTGCTGAAATCCTGGGCCGTCTCGATGTTGATGGTCAGCACGTCGAAGGCGTTGCTGAGCTTGGTGACGGCCGCCGAAACCGCGGCCTGGCGCGCGGTCGAGTCGGCGTAGGAGGCGTAACTGTCGATGCCGATGCCGTCGGTGCGCAGGTAGTCCAGGCCGTCCTTCATGTAGAAGCCGATGGGATAGCCGTTGGGGACCTGGAGTCTGTCGACGTCCCTGGACACCTTGGCGAGCAGGGAATCGAAGGCCGCTTCGTCGGTTCCCGTGGCCAGGGTCCTGAGCTGGTTGAGGTCGGTCTGCGTCCCGTTGATCGTCTTGTAGTTGATCAGGGTCTTGTTCTCGTAGTTCCTGGCCAGCGGCCGCATCCGCTCGAGGCGCTTCTGCTCGATCCCGAGGAAGGCGTCGAACTTGTTGACGAGGGAGGTGTCGTTGAGGTCCTCGATCTTGTCGGCGAGCTGGTTGAGAAGCTGGTTCTGGAGGATGTTGAACTGCAGCTCGAAGGTGGGACGGGCAGAGATATTGCCGATCCGCCCCATGGCCAGGGCAAACGAATTATCCGGATTGCTGATGAATTGTGCGACGCTAACCATGGTGACGTCCTGTCCTGTTACACGTAACGTTCTGCTACACGTAGGGTCGGCCGCCGAAGACGGCACAGGCGGACCCGATTATCCATATAGCACATTTACGCGAAAAATTCCATCCCGTTGGAGGCTCGGCGCCTCGAAAGCCGAAAAAAACGGCCGACGGTCCCATTGCCGACGGCCCCATCAAGGCACGATTTGGTTATGTTTTCGTAAATCGCCGCGCGATGGCCGTTCGGCTATCCCGAATCCGATGTCGTGTCTTCGCCCCCGGCGTCCTGTTGTTCGTCGTTGGCCGGTTTTTCGTCCCCCTCCTTGGCCAGGTTCATCAGTTTATCTTCGTGCTCGAACAGTTCGTGGGCGGCCTTGAGCCCTTTGTAGAGGTTGTCGTCCCTCACCTCCTCGATGATCCGGTCCATGATCGAGGCCGAACTCGGGCTCGCCTGGAGGTATTCGTCGAGATAGCGATCGAACATCTCCAGGTATTCGCTCTTCTTATGGGGAAAGATATACGCGCACTGCAAGGAAAAGTAGATAAGGGACGCCGGCGTCACGGCCTCTTCCTCGCTCATCACCTCCTTGCCCCGGAGGATGGCCGCCTGGTTGTGGATCCTGAGCTTGGTGTTGGGTCCGGTGTTCTCGATGACCGCGCCGTTGATGATCAGCTTGTCACCGGATTTTATTTCGATCATCAAAGGCACGGCAGGTCTCCACACAGGTTTCCAGGTCGCGGTCCGCCCCCGCCGGGGCTGTCCCGCTTTCGAAAATATAGTCTCATCGAGGGTGGCCGTAAACCACGTTGTCCGCCGTTTTCCCACCGCGCCGGGCGGATTCGCCGATTGCCGCCGGCGGGCCGAGCGGATAGGCTGTGGCGGACCAGCCGCGGAATCGGAGACGGGAGTCGGCCCATGGACGACGACAAGGACGCGGTCGTTGAAGCCTTCATCGACGATCTGCACGACAAGGTCCGGGAGATGGCGGCCGGCTATCTGGGGTTGGGGCGGAACCCGGTCAAAGTCATCACCCTGGCCAGGAACCTGCTCAAGATCTTCGACGTCACCGAGGAGAAAACGTCGGGGTTGTTCCCGCCGTCCGAGCCGGTGGCCTGCGAAAAGGGCTGTGTCTTCTGCTGCCATCTGCTGTTCCTGGCCGACGCGCCGACGGTCTTCCTGATCGCCGACGAGATCGAACACAACCACCCGGCCGCCGCCGTCGAGGGGTTGAAGGCCAGGCTCAAGGCCTTCACGGAGGCGAACTACGGCCTCGACATGGTGCCCCGGCCCCCCTGCCCGCTGCTGGTGGACGACCTGTGCATGGTCTACGAGGCGCGCCCGCTGGTCTGCCGCGCCCAGAACTCGCTGGCGGTCTCACAGTGCGAGGAGAAATACCACGCCAAGCGCCAACTGGTGGTCGCCCACGACATCCCGCTCAGGATATGGACCGCGATCTCGGAAGGGCTGGGGGCGGGAATGGCCGAGACCGGCCTGGGCGGGGACGCCAACCTCGAATTCTCCTCGGCGCTCGGCGCCGCCCTGGAGACGCCGGGGGCGATCCAACGCTGGACGAAGGGCGAGCCGGTCTTCGCCTCGACGATGCGCGAGGACATCCTCGCCACCGCCTTCAAGCATTGAGATCGCCCGCCGGGCGAGCCATCTTCCGCGTGCTCTTGATTTTCTCGTACGCCCACAACTGTTGTTCGGCCATCTTCTCGGCCTCGATTTTCGAGCCGGCGGCGGGCGCGGCGGCGGATTGTCTCGCGGCGTGCCGTGTGCTCTGATCCCCCGGCCCGCTTCGCGGGCGGGAGACGACGGCACGGGGAGGACCGCCATGGCCACATCGGCCTCGGAGATCAGGAAACTGGAAGAAGACGCCCGCCTTCTCGAGCCGGACTCGGCCGGGCGCCGGCGATTGGTCGAGCGGGTGGCCGCCCACGCCGACGCCTTCCTCGAGGAGCGGGCCCACTTCCCGGTCTTTTTCGGCCACGGGGACACCGCCCGGGCGCTTTACGACCACCCGATCGGCGAACGGGGCATCGGCATCGACGCCGCCCTGGAACTGCTCGCGAAGAACGTCGAGGGCACGGGCGTCAACGTCACTTCCGGGCGCCATCTGGGCTACGTGCCGGGCGGCGGCATCTTCCATTCGGCGCTCGGCGACTACCTGGCCGCCGTCACCAACCGCTTCGCCGGCTTCTTCACCACCAGCCCCGGCGCAGTGCGGATGGAGAACCTGCTGCTGCGGTGGATGGCCGGCGTCGTCGGCTATCCCGAATCGGCGGCCGGCAACCTGGCCTCCGGCGGCAGCATCTCCAACCTGACCGCCCTGGTCACGGCGCGCGACGAACATGGGATCGGGCCCCGGGAGGTGGAGCGCGCCGTGGTCTACATGACCGACCAGGCCCACCACTGCATCGACAAGGCGCTGCGCGTCGCCGGGCTGGGCGGCTGCGTGGTCCACCGGGTGGGGGTCGACGCCGGCTACCGGATGGACCCGGCGGCCCTCGATGAAGCGGTCGGCGCCGATGTCAAGGCCGGGCTGCGGCCGTGGCTGGTCGTCGCCACCGCGGGGACCACCAACTCGGGCGCCGTCGATCCGTTGGCCGAAATCGGCCAAATCGCCGACCGCCACGGGTTGTGGCTCCACGCCGACGGCGCCTACGGCGCCCTGTTCGCCCTGTGCCCGGAGGGCCGCGCGGTCCTCGGCGGCCTGGAGGCCGCCGATTCGATGGTGCTGGACCCCCACAAGACGCTGTTCCTGCCCTACGGGATCGGCGCCGTGCTGCTCAGGGACGGCGGCAAGCTCCACCGGGCCTTCCGGGCCGAGGCCGACTACATGCGCGACGACCTGGGATCGATGGAGGAGTACTCGCCCTCGGACATGTCGCCCGAGCTGACCAAGCATTTCCGCGCCCTCAGGATGTGGCTGCCCCTGCAACTGCTGGGTGTGGCTCCGTTCCGCGCCGCGCAGTCGGAGAAGATCCACCTGGCCCGCTATTTCCACGGCAAACTGGGGGAAATCGACGGCTTCGAGGTCGGCCCGGCGCCCGAGCTGTCGATCGCCACCTACCGCTACCTCCCCAAGCGCGGCGACGCCGACGACTTCAACCGACGCCTGGTCCGGGCGGTCCAGGACGACGGACGGATCTTCATCACCCCGACCCGGCTCGGCGGCGTCTTGGTGCTCCGCGCCGCCGTGGTCTCCTTCCGCACCCACCTCGACGAAATCGACGAGGCGCTGGAGGTCATTCCCGCCATGGCGCGCAAACTCGAGTCCGAAACCTGAGATGGACGCGGTCTCGCTGATCCTCCTTATCGCCTGCGGCACGGTGTGGGGGGTGAGTTTCTCGCTGATCAAGGTCCTGGTCGGGTTCGGCGCCCACCCGCTGGCCCTGACCATGATCGCCGGGTTCCTCGGCGGCATCCTGCTCCTGGCCTGGTGCGCCATCCGCCGGCGGGGGATTCCGCTGAGCCGGGCGCATCTCGTTTTCTATGTCGTTGCCGGGATACTGGGGTCGGTCTTTCCCTCGGCGGCGCTCTACGGTTCGGCGCCCCATCTGCCGGCCGGCCTGCTGGCCATCCTGACCGGCCTGTCGCCGCTGATGACCTATCTCCTCGTCCTGGCGATGCGGATCGAGGGCTTCAATCCCTACCGCTTCGGGGGACTGTTCCTGGGCCTGGCGGCGGTGTTCGTGATCGTCGTCCCCGCGGAGGGCCTGCCGGCCTCGGCTACCGTCGGCTGGGTGTTGGTCGCCATGGCGGCGGCCGCCAGCTACGCCTGCGAGGACGTCTATATCGCCCTCAACCGCCCCCGGTGGGGCGACTCGGCGGCCATCGTCTGCGGCATGATGTTCGCCTCCGGCGTGGTGCTGGTGCCGGTGGCGTGGGCGGGCGGCATGTGGGGACCGCTGATCGCCCGGTGGTCCGGAATCCTGCCGTGGGCGGTCGGCACCGCCGCCGTCAACGTCGTCTCCTACGTCCTGTTCCTGGAACTGATCCGCCGCGCGGGCCCGGTGTACGCGGCGCAAACGGCCTACGTGATCACCGCCACCGGCGTCGCCTGGGGCATGGTGCTGTTCGGCGAACGCCACAGCGTCTGGATCTGGAGCGCGGTGGCGATGCTGTTCGCCGGCCTGATCCTGGTCGGCCGCCACCAGCCGAAAGCAGGCCGCGTTCCGAACGGCCAACCGTAACCGCCCGCCTCCACCTGTTTCTCAGACGTCCCAGCCGCCATCGACGGTGATCTTCTGGCCGCTGATGTTGCGGCTGTCGTCGCTGGCCAGGAACAGCACCGCGTTGGCCACGTCCTGGGGCGTGGTGACTCTCTTCAGCGCCATCTCCTTGACGTACTCGGCGTAGACCTCCTCGTGGGTCCAGCCCCGCGCCTTGGCCTTCTCGCGGCACAGCTTCTCCATCCGCGGCGTCTCGACGATGCCCGGCATGACGATGTTGACGTTGATGTTGTGCTCGCCGGCCTCCAGGGCAATCGTCCGGGTCAGGCCGCGCAGCGCCCACTTGGACGAGGAGTAGGCGGTCCGGAACTTGTAGCCGCGCAGCCCGGAGGAGCCGCCGATGTTGACGATCTTGCCGTACTTCCGGGCGATCATGGTCGGCATCACGTGCTTGATCGGCAGGAAGGTGCCGATGATGTTGGAGGTGATGACGTAGGAGAAGTCATCGACCGTGATGTCCTGGACCGGGGTCTCGATGGGGCCGGTGACGCCGGCGACGTTGACCAGGATGTCGATGCGTCCGTCGAAGGCCTCCTTGGCCGCCTCGACCATGGCCGCGACCTGGTCCTCCCGGGTCACGTCGCAGGCCACCACGTGGGCCTGGCGTCCGATCTCGCGGATCTGCCCGGCGACCTCGTCCAGCGCCCCGGTGTCGCGCGCGGCCAGCACCACGTCGGCGCCCTCGGCGGCCAGGGTGGTGGTGATCGCCGCCCCCATGCCCTTGGCGGCGCCGGTGACGATGGCCTTCCTGTTTTCGAGTTTCATCCGCTGTCCTCCTGGTCTGCTAGGGCGTATCAGGATTGAATGGAATCATTTAATCATGATACGCCCTGATTGCGGCGAAAGCCGCAATCCGCCGCGTCAGCGGGCGTAAGCCTGCGTGGCGTTTGGGCGACACCGACGTGCGGGCCATCTGGGCGATTACCCCGCCCTCGTTCTGAACCGGTTCGCTCGACACCAGGCACAATAAGGCAGGAAGCGAGAAACGGTCATGAAAGGTTTCACCG
This sequence comes from uncultured Thalassospiraceae bacterium, assembly GCA_964632795.1. Lineage (GTDB taxonomy): Bacteria > Pseudomonadota > Alphaproteobacteria > Rhodospirillales > 2-02-FULL-58-16 > CAZWEZ01. The sequence continues at coordinate 8,261 of CAZWEZ010000096.1, forward strand.
GAAAGCTGGTCGGTTCCAACTACCCGATCACCGAGGAGGAGTGCGGGCGAGTCCACGCCGCCGCGCTACGTGTGCTCTCGGAGGGCGGCATGCGGTGCGACGACGCACGCGCGGCGAGGATGTTCGAGGCCGCCGGCTGCACCATCGAGAGCGGCGGGGAGCTGATCAAGTTCCCCGAGAAGGTGATCATGGACGCCCTCGCCCGATGCCCGTCCACCTTCACCGTCCACGGCCGCAACGACCCCTCTCTCGACTGTTCGATCGGCAGCGGCGAGTTCCACTGCGCCACCGTTTCGGGCCGCTACATCGATGACTTCCGGACCGGCGAGCGGCGCCAGGCGACCCGCAAGGACGCCATCGAAGGCTGCCTGATCGCCGAATCTCTGGACAACGTCCACGGGCTGTATAAGCCGGTGATGTGGCTGTACGACGAGCCCAAGATCTGCAATTCTCAGATCCTGGTCGGCGAGTGGATGAAGAACTCCAACAAGACCGCGACCTGGGTCTACAACACCGGCGCCGAGCACGAGATTCCCGACCTGGTCAAGCTGTGGCGGATCGCCGCGGGTGGCGAACAGGCGCTCAAGGACAAGCCCCACCTGATCGGCCACGTCATCGCCAACCCGCCCCGGGTCATCGACGTCAATTACACCAGCTGGCTGATCGGCTTCTGCGACGCCGGCATCCCGCTGTCGATCGAAAGCGCGCTGATGGGCGGGGCGACCGGTCCGGCGACGCTGGCCGGGATGCTGGTCCAGGCGCTGGCCGAGACCCTGGCCCTGGTGGTCCAGGCCCAGTCCCATAAGCCGGGCCATCCGCTGAGCTTCTGCTCGTTCAACCCGGCGATGGACATGCGCAGCGGGCTGTGGTCCTTCGGCAACCCCGAGTACGGCACCGTCGGCGCCGGGCTGTCGGCGATGGCCCGCCACTACGGGGTGCCGTGCACCGCCTTCGGCATCTGCGATTCCTGCGTTACCGACCAGCAGACGGCCTACGAGAAGGCGCTCAAGATGTACACCTACGCGCTGAGCGGCATCGACTACACCTGGGACATCGGCGGCATGGCCGGCTTCAATTTCGTGACCTGGCCGGAGATGGTGCTGGAGAACGAGATCGCCGCCTTCATCGGCCACTACCTGAAGGGCATCGTGATCGACGACGAGCGGCTGGCGGTCGACGAGATCCTCAAGGTCGGGCCGCTTCCGGGCAGCTACCTCAAGGAACGCCACACCCGGGACTGGTACCGCAAGGAGTTCTTTATCCCCGAGCTCAGCAACCGGGACTTCTTCGAGACCTGGGAGCGCGGGCATACCGAGTTGCAGGACAAGGCCAAGGAGAAGGCGGCCAAGATCCTGGAGACCGCCGAATCCCCGGTGGCCCCCGAAATCCGCCAGGAAATCGACGATTACCTGGACTTCGTCGTCAAGCGCGACGTCGGCTGACAGGAGACCGTGAACGATGGCTATCAAGATAGACGACGCGTACTACGAGAAGCTGGCCGAGACCGTGATCGACGGCGAAACGGATGAGTGCATCCGCCTGATCACCGAGGGCCTCGAGGCCGGCATGGACCCGCTGGAGGCGGTCAACAAGGGCCTCGGCAAGGGCGTCTCCCAGGTCGGCGCGGACTTCGGCGCCCAGGTCGTGTTCCTGCCCGAGCTGACCATGGCCGCCGAGGTGATGAAGGTGGGCGTGGCGCTGCTCGACGAGGAGATCAAGGCCTCGGGCGCCAAGCGGATGTCGCCGGGCAAGATGGTGATCGGCACCATCGAGGGCGACATCCACGACATCGGCAAGTCGGTGGTCGCCGCGGTGCTCCAGGCCAACGGCTACGACGTCATCGACCTCGGCACCGACGTCAAGATCGCCGACTTCGTCAAGGCGGTCGAGGACAACACGCCCGACGTGCTCGGCATCTCGACCCTGCTCACCCTGCCCTTGATGAAGATGGGCGAGGTGATCGCCGAGTTGGGCGCCGCCCAGTTGCGCGACAAGGTCAAGGTGATCGTCGGCGGCTGTCCGGTGACCCAGGAGTTCGCCGACGAGATCGGCGCCGACGCGGTGGGCTTCGACGCCCAGGACGCGGTGCTCAAGGTCGACGCCCTGCTCGGCGTCAACCGCCCCGCCCGCGGCGCCGCCTGAGGTTTCAACCCCCCAAAAAAAGGGCCCCCTCGGGGGCCCTTTTCGGGGAATCCTCAGGCGCGGGTTAGAACAGACCCGCGATCCGGCCATCGTTGTCGATGTAGATGTTGTTGGCGGCCGGCACCCGGGGAAGCCCCGGCATGGTCATGATGTCGCCGCACACGGCGACCAGGAACTCGGCGCCCCCGCACAGCCTCACCTCGCGCACCGGGACCGTGAAGCCGCTGGGCGCCCCCTTGAGCGTCGGGTCGGCGGACAGGCTGTACTGGGTCTTGGCCATGCACACCGGGAAGTGGCCGTAGTCCTTGTTCAGATCGTCGATCTGGGTGCGGACCTTCTTGTCGGCGATGACCTCGTCGGCTCCGTAGATCTCGCATGCGACGGTGCGGATCTTGTCCCACAGGGGCATGTCGTCGGGGTAGATCGGCTTGAAGTCGGCGCCGCCCTTGTCGATCTCGGCGACCACCGCCTCGGCCAGCTCGAGGGCGCCGTGGCCGCCGGCCGCCCAGTGGTCGGACTCGGCCACCGGCACCCCCATCTCGGCGCACTTGTCCAATACCATCGTGACCTCGGCCTCGGTGTCGGCGGTGAACTTGTTGACCGCGACCAGCGGCGGGACGTTGTACTTGCGCATGTTCTCGACGTGGCGCTGGAGGTTGCCCAGCCCCTCTTCGAGGGCCTTCAGGTTCTCCCTTTTGAGGTCGTCCTTGGCCACCCCGCCATGCATCTTGAGGGCCCGGATGGTGGCCACGATGACCACCAGTTCGGGCCTCAGGCCGCCCTTGCGGCACTTGATGTCGAGGAACTTCTCGGCCCCCAGGTCGGCCCCGAAGCCGGCCTCGGTGACCATGTAGTCGCACATCTTGAGCGCCGCCTTGGTGGCGATCAGCGAGTTGCAGCCGTGGGCGATGTTGGCGAACGGTCCGCCGTGGATGATCGCCGGGTTGTTCTCCAGGGTCTGCACGAAGTTGGGCTTCATGGCGTCCTTGAGCAGCGCCGACATCGCCCCGTGGGCCTTGATATCCATGGCGGTCACCGGGGCCCGGTCCCGGGTGTAGCCGACGATGGTGTTGCCGAGGCGGCGCTGGAGGTCCTCGAGGTCTTCGGACAGGCACAGGATGGCCATGATCTCGGAGGCCACCGTGATGTCGAACCCGCCCTCGCGCGCAAAGCCGTTGGTGATGCCGCCCAGCGAGGTGGCGATGGTGCGCAGCGAGCGGTCGTTCATGTCGACGGCGCGGCGCCAGGTGATGCGGCGGTTATCCAGCAGCGGCTCGTGGCCCCAGTAGACGTGGTTGTCGACCATCGCCGCCAGCAGGTTGTTGGCCGCCCCGATGGCGTGGAAGTCGCCGGTGAAGTGGAGGTTGATGTCCTCCATCGGCACCACCTGGGCGTAGCCGCCGCCCGCGGCGCCGCCCTTCATGCCGAAACACGGACCCAGGCTGGGCTCGCGCAGCGCCATCAGGGTCTTCTTGCCGAGGATGTTGAGGGCGTCGGTCAGACCCACCGAGGTCGTCGTCTTGCCTTCGCCGGCGGTGGTCGGGGTCACCGCCGTGACCAGGATCAGCTTGCCGTCGGGCTTGTCCCGCAGCGACTTGATGTAGTCGAGCGAAAGCTTGGCCTTGTAGTGGCCGTAGGGCTCCAGGTGCTCGAGGCCGATGCCGACCTTGTCGGCCACCACGTCGAGGATGGGCCGCATGGTCGAGGCTTGTGAAATCTCGATGTCGCTTTTGGGATTGGCATGCTGTTCGGCGGCGGATTTCGCGATCGCTTGGTCCATTGCTTTTTTCTCCTTGACGGACAGGGTCTTGGCCCGCTCACGGGATCGCCGGGGAGGGATACCGCAGCGCCATACAATAGTCCCGAAAACGGCGCATATTTTCCCTGTAACGACGGAAATTCAACTATAACCGATGTAACAGGCCCCGAACCGCCCCCCAATCCGGAATAATACCAAGGGGCACTGATAATGGCCCACCTCGGCACACGGCCCTTCCTCCAGGTCTGTTCACGGGTGGGGATCTCGGAAATGCGTCTTATGTCAGGCGGATGCCGCGCATCCGTTCGTTGCGCCGGCGCAGCATCTCGACCGCGGTCAGCAGCAGGATCGATATCAACACCAGGATCGTCGCCACCGCCAGGATGGTGGGGCTGATCTGCTCGCGGATGCCGGCCCACATCTGGCGGGGGATGGTGCGCTGCTCGAAACCGGCCATGAAGAACACCACCACCACCTCGTCGAACGAGGTCACGAAGGCGAACAGCGCGCCCGAGATCATCCCCGGCAGGACCAGCGGCATGGTCACCTTGAAGAAGGTGTTGGTCGGCGGCGAGCCGAGGCTGGCGGCGCTTTGGGTCAGGCTCTGGTCGAAACCGATCAGGGTCGCGGTCACGGTGATCACCACGAACGGCGTGCCCAGCGCGGCGTGGGCGAGGATCAGCCCGGGCAGGGTCTGGGCCAGGCCGACCTTCGAGTAGAAGAAGAACATGCCGGCCGCCGAGATGATGATCGGCACGATCATCGGTGAAATGAGAATCCCCATGATGGCGGTGCGGCAGGGCATGAGCGATTGGCTCAGGCCCAGCGCCGCCACGGTGCCCAGCGTGGTCGCCAGGAACGTCGCGAACACCGCGACGACGATGCTGTTCTTCGCCGATTCCAGCCATTGCCTGTTGTCGATGATGTCATTGTACCAGCGCAGCGAAAAGGCCTCCGGGTCGAAGGCCAGCATCGCCTTGGTGAAGGTGAAATACGGCTCGGCGTTGAACGACAGCGGAAAGATCACCAGCAGGGGAGCGATCAGGAACACGAACACCAGGCCGCAGTACGTGCGAAAGCCATAGTGCCAGGCATGGCCCAGAGGTCCGACATAGGGTGGTAACGCCATTCCTTACCCCAGTTTCATGTTTTCGATGCCGACCAGTCGGTTGTAGAGCCAGTAGAGGGCCAGAATCAGGGCCAGCAGAATGGTCCCCAGCGCCCCCGCCATGCCCCAGTTGAGGGACGTCTTCATGTGATAGGCGATGAAGTTGCTGATCAGCTGGCCGGAGGCACCGCCGACCAGCGCCGGGGTGATGTAGTAGCCGATGGCAAGGATGAAGACGAGCAGGCTGCCGGCGCCGATGCCGGGGATCGTCTGGGGCAGGTAGATCCGCCTGAAGGCGGTGAACGGGGTGGCGCCCAGCGACCGGGCGGCGTGGCTGGCGGCCGGCGAGATGGTCTTCATGACGCTGTAGAGCGGCAGGATCATGAACGGCAGCAGGATCTGGGTCATCGCGACCAGGGTGCCGGTCTGGTTGTAGATCATGCGGATGCGGCCCTCATCCGAGATGATATGCAGAAAGACCAGGATGTCGTTGATCACCCCGTTGCCCTGCAACAACACGATCCAGGTCGTGGTGCGGACCAGCAGCGAGGTCCAGAACGGCAACAGGACCATGATCATCAGCAGGTTGCTGGTCCTCAAGGGGAGCGTCGCCAGCAGATAGGAAACCGGATATCCCAGCATCAGGCAGAACACCGTCACCAGCAGACTGAGCCGCAGGGTGCGGAGCCACAGGGTGATGTAGATCCGCCGCACCTCGGGCTGCATGACCACGTTTCCGTCGGTATCGAAACGGCGGTCGACGCCGGCCAGGTAATGGACCACGGTGTAGCGTTGGCCGATCAGCTTGATCACCGCCCAGGTCTCGCGCTGGCCCCAGCGCTTGTCGATCTTGATCATCGCCTCCTTGTAGGGGCCGTGCCTGAGCTTGCCGGCTTTGCGGGCGGACATGGTGAGGAGGCTGCGCATGCCGCTCTTTTCATAGTTCAGCCGGGTCGCGACCCTGCCGATGGTTTGGTCCATCCTGGCCAGCTTGAGCTCCTTGGCCAGCGTCTCGAACGTCCACTCGTCGGGAAGATCCTGTCCGTCCCACCGTTCGAGCGCCGCCGTCGTTCCCGGCATGAACCGGCTCAGCGTCGGGTCGTCGACGCTGCGGAACAGCATGTCGGCGATGGGGATGAGAAAGGTGACGAGAATGAACAGGAACAGCGGCACCACCAGGCCCAGGGCCTTCAGCCGCCGGCGGCGGTTGACCATCCCCAGCTTGACCTTCAGCGGTACGCCGTCGGCCGTCAGGATCCGCTCCCCGCCGCCGGGAACAACCGCCGTATCAATCGTCGCCATGAATCGCCTCTAGGTATAATGAATTAATGAAATTTCGCGGCCAGTCAAGGAAAGCGGGGGAGCGGGCGCCAGGCCCGCTCCCGCCAGAGTATTGCCGACGCCTACTTGGCCAGCCAGGCGTTGAAGCGCTCGTTCAACTCGTCCGAGTGGTCGGCCCACCAGGCGAAATTATTCTGCAGCGCGTTCTTGAAGTTCTCCGGCGCCGTCGGCATGTGCGGCTTCATGTCGATGCCGGTCTCGGCATGGGTCGA
>CAZWEZ010000097.1:0-14183 GCA_964632795.1 uncultured Thalassospiraceae bacterium
AATTGAAAGCATGGGTAAATCTGAGACAAAAACGTCCTTAGCTAGGACAGCCCCTATAATTATTAATGCAAAAAGCAATAGCGACAATGGCATTGCATAATCAATACTTGATGGATAAAAAGACACCGTAAATGTAATCAATCCTGATATTATTCCAAGAAAAATACTATATAATATAACGTAATATGTTTCCCAATAATAAAATGCCATCTCGCGTAACTTAATTTGCTTATTCACAAAATGGTAAAACAATGGCATTAACTTTTCTTTTTCTTGTTCCATATTAGCAACCTTCTTCGATTTTAAATCACCAGCTAATTCTATCAATCCATGCTCAATTATGTCATGAACCTCTGTTAGAGCCCTAAAAGAAATTGCATCTAGCTTTTGATGTACGGCAAAATCTCGAACAAGCATGAGAAAAATGAAAAACACCCCTGCTGTAATTGCAAATAAGGATTCTAACACGTCCCCAAGAGCACTCATATCGCCTAAGGGCTCGAAGATAAGGATATGTTTAATAATAATATAGGCTTCATCTCCCCAATAAGCTAAAATTGGTGTAAAAATGAAGATTGGGCCGCGTGTAGATACACGTGTTACGATATTTTTGTCTAGCATGCTTGGGAGATTTACTGACATTTTGTGTGACGTGTTGCTAGCTGAGTCGGTATGTGAATATTAACCCTATGGTCCTGAACCGGGCCTGGGCATCTTCTCGTCCATGGTGACGAATTCCTCGGCCGCCGTCGGGTGGATGCCGACGGTGGCGTCGAAGTGGGCCTTCCTGGCCTTGCACTTGAGCGCGATGGCCAGCCCCTGGACGATCTCCGGGGCGTCCATGCCCAGCATGTGGCAGCCCAGCACCCGGTCGTTGCCCCCGTTCACCACCAGCTTCATGAAGGTCGTCTCGTCGCGCCCGCCCAGGGTGTGCTTCATCGGCTGGAAGCGCGACACGTAGACCTCCACCTTGCGGTGCTTGTCCCTGGCCTGTTCCTCGGTCAGCCCGACGGAGGCCATCGGCGGCTGGCTGAAGACGGCGGTCGGGATGTTGGTATAGTCGACAGTGGTCGGGATGCCGTGGAACAGGGTCGCGACCACCGCCGCGGCCTCGACGATGGCCACCGGGGTCAGGTTGAGGCGGTCGGTGACGTCGCCGACGGCGAACACGTTGTCGAGCGAGCTTCGCGAGTAGTCGTCCACCGCCACCGCGCCCTTGGCGTCGAGCCGCACCCCGGCCTCCTCCAGCCCCAGCCCCGAGGTGTTGGGGGCGCGCCCGGTGGCGTACATCACCAAATCGGCCTCCACGGCGCCGCCGCCCTCCAGGTCCAGCCGGTATCCCCCGGCGACCTTGTCGATGCCGGCGACCACGGTTTCGCACATCAGGTCGATGCCGCGCTTGGTCATTTCCTCGGCCAGGTTGGCGCGCAGGTCGCCGTCGAACCCCCGGAGCAGGGCGTCGGCGCGGACGATCTCGGTGACCGCCGCGCCCAGGCCGTTGAAGATGCCGGCGAACTCGACGGCGATGTAGCCGCCGCCGACGATGGCGATGCGCCGGGGCATCTCCAGCAGGTCGAGGGCCTCGTTGGAGGTGATGACGTGCTCGATGCCCGGGATGTCGGGCATCCTCGGCCACGAGCCGGTGGCGATCAGGATGTGGGCGGCGGTGATGGCGCCCCCGCCGACCTCGACGGTGTGGGGGTCGGCCAGCCGCGCCCGGTGGTTGATCAGCTCGACCCCGTGGTCCTCGAGGGTCTTGATGTAGAGGCCGTTGAGGCGGCCGATCTCGCGGTTCTTGGCGGCGATCAGCCGGGCCCAGTCGAATTCGGGCGGCTCGGGAACCGTCCACCCGTAGCCGGCGCAGTCCTCGAAGTCATCGGCGAAGTGGGCGCCGTAGACCAGCAGCTTCTTGGGCACGCAGCCGCGGATCACGCAGGTTCCGCCGACCCGGCTGTGCTCGCAGATCGCCACCCGGGCTCCCGCCTGGGCGGCCAGGCGCGAGGCCCGGACGCCGCCCGAGCCGGCGCCGATGGTGATCAGGTCGTAGTCGTACTTGGCCATGGCACCCGCCGCGCCCTGTGAGGAACCGGCGGTATCATGGCTTCGGGCGGGAAGACTGGCAAGGGGCCTTGGGCCGGGCGATTTTCCGCCTTCCGTGTGACGGGCTCACATCGCTCCCCCCGCCAGAAGGATTAGGCCGGTCCCTACTCCACGGTGACGCTCTTGGCCAGATTTCGGGGCTGGTCGATGTCGGTGCCCTTGATGACCGCGGTGTGGTAGGCCAGCAACTGGACGGGAATGGCGTAGAGGATCGGGGCGACGAAGGGATCGACGGTGGGCAGAACCACGGTGGCGGCGGCCAGGGCGCCGAGGCGTTCGGCGCCACGGGCATCGGAGAAGAAGATCACCCGGCCGTTGCGCGCGATCACTTCCTGCATGTTGGAGGCGGTCTTTTCGAACAGGTCGTCGGTGGGCGCGATGACGATCACCGGCACCGTCTCGTCGATCAGCGCGATGGGACCGTGCTTCATTTCGCCGGCGGCGTAGCCCTCGGCGTGGATGTAGGAGATTTCCTTGAGCTTGAGCGCCCCTTCCATGGCGATCGGGTAGCTGGTCCCGCGGCCCAGGTAGAGCACGTCGGCGGCCTCGGCCACGTCGTCGGCCAACTCCCGCAGCCTTTGGTCGTGGTTGAGCACCTCGGCGGCCCGCGCCGGGACCTCGACCAGGGCCTCGGCCAGCCGCCCCTCGGCCTCGCGATCGATGGCGCCCCGCGCCCGCGCCATGGCGATGGTCAGGCAGGCGAGCACGGTCAACTGGGTGGTGAACGCCTTGGTCGAGGCGACCCCGACCTCGGGGCCGGCGTAGGTCCGCAGCACGATGTCCGATTCCCGCGCGATGGTGCTCTCGGGCACGTTGACCAGCGACACCACGTGCTGGCCCCGGTCGCGGGCGTAGCGCAGCGCCGCCAGGGTGTCGGCGGTCTCGCCCGACTGGGAGATGACCAGCGCCATGCCTTCCGCCGGCATGTCGGCGCCCCGGTAGCGGAACTCGGACGCGATATCGACCTCGACCGGCACCCGGGCGATCCGCTCCAGCCAGTACTTGGCGACCATGGCGGCGTAGTACGAGGTGCCGCAGGCGACCAGGGTCACCTTGGTGACGCCGGCCAGATCGAAGGGGAGCTCGGGCAGGACCACCGAACGGCTGGCCGGGTTGATCAGTCCGCGCAGGGTGTCGCCGATCACCTGGGGCTGCTCGTTGATCTCCTTGAGCATGAAGTGGCGGTAGCCGCCCTTGCCGATCAGCGCCCCGGACAGCTCGGTGGTGCGGACCTCGCGTCGGACCTCGCGGTCCCCGGCGTCATAAACCGTCGCCGCCTCACCGGTGATGACCACCCAGTCGCCGTCCTCCAGGTACATGATGCGCCGGGTCAGCGGGGCCAGGGCCAGGGCGTCCGAGCCCAGGAACATCTCGCCGTCGCCGTAGCCGACGGCCAGCGGGCTGCCCCGCCGGGCGCCGATCATCAGGCCGTGCTCGCCGGCGAACACGATGCCCAGCGCGAACGCCCCCTGCAGCCGCTTGAGCGCCGCCGAAGTGGCCTCGGGCGGTGTGGCGCCGGCCTCCAGGTGGTGGCTGATCAGGTGAGCCACAACCTCGGTGTCGGTATCGGTGACCAGCTGGTGGCCGTGGGCTTCGAGCTCGTCGCGCAACTCCTGGAAGTTCTCGATGATGCCGTTGTGGACCACCGCCACCCGGTCGGTGGCGTGGGGATGGGCGTTGGTCTCGTTGGGCACCCCGTGGGTCGCCCAGCGGGTGTGGCCGATGCCGATCCGCCCGGGCGGCGGGTCGCTATCCAACAGCTTCTCCAGGTTGGCCAGCTTGCCCTCGGCGCGGCGGCATTCGATGGAGCCATCGACAAGGGTCGCCACCCCGGCCGAATCGTAGCCCCGGTATTCGAGCCGCCTGAGCCCCTCGAGCAGCAGCGGCGCCACCTCCGCCTTGCCGATGATGCCGATGATCCCGCACATGGTCCGCTCAGCCCTTCGGTTTCCGGGCGGCCGCCTTTTGCGCCGCCTTTTTCTTTCGGTACCGCCCGGCCCAGCCCTCGACGGTCTTCTGCTTTGCGCGTTCCACCCCCAGGGCATCGGCCGCAACATCGCTGGTGATGGTGCTGCCGGCGCCGATCACCGCCCCGTCGCCGACCTTGAGCGGGGCGACCAGGGCGGTGTTGGAACCGATGAAGGCGCCGGCCCCGATGTCGGTGTGGTGCTTGAGGAAGCCGTCGTAGTTACACGTGATGGTGCCGGCGCCGATGTTGGCCCCGGCGCCGATCCGGGCATCGCCGATGTAGCTCAGGTGGTTGGCCTTGGCCCCGGCCTCGGCGGTGGCGTTCTTGATCTCAACGAAGTTGCCGATCCGGGCGCCCTCGCCGATGACGGTGCCCGGGCGCAGGCGGGCGAAGGGGCCGATGATGGCGCCCGCCGCGATGGTCGCCCCCTCGATGTGGGAAAAGGCGCGGATCTCCACGTTGTCGCCGACGCTGACCCCGGGGCCGAAGACGACGCCCGGGCCGATCGTGACGTCCCGGCCGAGCGTGGTGTCGTATCCGAGATAGACCGTGGTCGGGTCGATCAGGGTGGCGCCGCCGGCCATTGCCCGGGCCCGCAGTTGCTGCTGGACGATGACCTCGGCGATCGCCAGGTCGGCCCGCGAATCGATGCCCATCGCCTCCTCGGCGCCGCCCTCGACGACGGCGCAGGCGAGCCCCCGCGCGCCGGCCAGGGCGACGATGTCGGTGAGGTAGTATTCGCCCTTGGCGTTGTCGTTGCCGACCGCCTCGAGGAGCTCGAACAGGCGGCGGCCGTCGATCGCCATGACGCCCGAGTTGCACAGCCCGATGGCGCGCTGGGCGGGCGTCGCGTCGCCCTCCTCGACGATCGCCTCCAGGGCCCCCGTGTCGTCAGCCACCAGGCGGCCGTAGCCGGTCGGGTCGCCGGGACGGAAGCCGAGCACGACCACTGCTGGCGTTGGCGCCGGGGCCGGCGCGGCGCGGCGCGCCTCGAGCATCCGGCCCAGGGTGTCCGCGTATATCAGCGGGCTGTCGCCGAACACCACCAGCACCTCGCCGGCGAAGCCCTCCAGCTCGCGGCGCGCCGCCAGCACCGCGTGCGCCGTGCCCAGCCGGGGTTCCTGGACCACCGTGGGATGGGGGGCGACGGCCTCGGCGACGCGCTCCATGTCCTTGCCCAGCACCACCACCACCGGTTCCGCGCCGACGGCGGACAGGGTGTCGATCAGCATCGAGACCATCGGCCGCCCGGCCAGCGGGTGCAGCACCTTGGGGGTCTCGGACTTCATCCGCGTGCCGAGACCCGCGGCGAGGACGATGGCGGCGGTTTTTCTCTTGGTCATGGTTGAACGGCTATATACAAGGAATACAAGGAGCGGAACGACTCGCCGCCGCGACCTTGCCACAAGGCGGGAATCGCGCCAAGTCAAAGATTGTTACGGACTTTTTCAATGGCTTCCCGACGCCCCCATCCCCTCGAGGCGGTGCTCTTCGATCTCGACGGCACGCTGATCGACAGCGCCCCCGACCTGGCCGCCGCCCTGAACCGCCTGTTGGCCGGCGAGGGCCGCCGGGAGCTGTCGCTGGGCGAGGTCGTGGCGATGATCGGCGACGGCGCCCCCAAGCTGATCGAGCGCGCCTTCGCGGCCACCGGCGACGGCGTCGAGGGACGCCGCCTCGAGGCCCTGCGGGCGGCCTTCCTGGCCGACTACGAGGCCAACGGCGCCGTCCTCACCCGGCCCTACCCCGGGGTCGTGGAAACCCTGGAACGGCTGACCGGGGAAGGGTTGCGGCTCGGCCTGTGCACCAACAAGCCGGGACGGGCGACCCGGGCGGTGCTCGCCGAACTCGGCCTCGCCGGCCATTTCGGCGCCGTGCTGGGGGGCGACGAGCTGGACGGGGTGCGCAAGCCCGACCCCCGCCACCTGTTGGCCCTCCTCGAGCTTCTCGGCGCCGGGCCGGAGCGCGCGGCGATGGTCGGCGACAGCGAGAACGACGTCGCCGCGGCGCGCGCCGCCGGGCTGCCGGTGATCGTCGTCGCCTTCGGCTACGCCCACGCGCCCCCCGGCGAGCTGGGCGCCGAGGCGGTGATCGAGCGCTTCACCCAGTTGCCCGAGGCCTTGCGGCGGCTTGCTTGACAGGCGCCGGACGGCGACCTTATATGATCGCCCTTCCGGGCACGTAGCTCAGCGGGAGAGCACCGTCTTCACACGGCGGGGGTCACAGGTTCAAATCCTGTCGTGCCCACCATTGTTTTCAGGGGGTTAGTTTTTTGTAGGACAGGGGGCGGTGGTTCAGTTCAACCATCAGCCCCCTTTCCAGGACATCCACCCGCCGGCCCTGACGCCCAGATAAAGAGCTCGTCGGCGCAGCCACCCGCGGAGTTCCGGGAGTTCCGGTGACATGATACTGAGTTCCGGTGACATTGAGTTCCGGTGACATGATACTTAATTGCGGTCACATGATGAGGAATGCCCGGTGCCACCACCCGCGCAAATCGTGCCATGAGAAAAACCTAACACCGGAGAGTGTGAGAGACAATTAAGTATCATGTCACCGGAACTTATAAAAATCGTAATGCTCAATTGGATATCTTTGGGTCCATGCCCCTGGCCAGCGAGGCGGCATGAAAAAAAAGCGGTCGAAGAAAACTGGCGCGTGGGCTGGCGGGACTTGATCGGCGTCCCGCGAGATGACCCCCGCCTGCCGACGGGTCGCGATGGTCCCCACGATTTAGCTGAGCCCGGTCTTCTTCAACCGCATGGACCATCCGGCCCAATTGCTGACGATGGCAGCACAAAGGGCGTACCAGCACGAATCCGGCCCTAAACCGGTACGATAGATCGCGCTCCGCGCTTTATCGGGTTAGATATGGTGATGGTAAACCCTGCCCAATGGTCGTTTCACGCGCCGAGGGCGCGCCTCGCCATCGGTTAGACTTGGAGGTAAGCGTGCCCTTTCGCATTTTCGCGGGCCGATAGCTCCGCAACCTCGATCGATTCGGCCAGGTTTGTCAGACCCGCGGTCTTGGCCTCACGGGTGAGGTAGCTAAGGGCTTCCCCAATGTGCATTGCTGCCTGCTGCACGGTTTCCTCGGGAAGGTCATTTTTCTCCATCTATGCGGCCTCCATTACACAATGTTGTGGGTTCAATACCGGGTCGTTGATCCCTAGCCGGTTCCGGACCACGGCCAAGGCTTGTGGTGATACCTCTACGCTGGCTACCGCAATCTGATGTTTGCCAATGCTCTGGGGCCGGCCGAGCCACTTATACCGGCAACCGGCCCCGCCAATGATCCTGCGGATTATCGGGACCGGCATAAGCACCCAATACTGCCGAATGCCATTCAGAAGCCCGAATTCCAAGCAGGCCAGCACCAGTTCGGCTACGATGCGATTGCGCAAACTCGGGTCCAGGCCGTACTCGACGCCGAAACGCGTCCCTTCCCAGATGTCCGGGGAAGCTGGCAGGTCCGAGTTTACAACCATGCCGGGCCAGAGTTCTCTTATCATGTAAGGACGGGTAGTCGGGATGAGGCGGGTAATGCCGCGCGCTTCTCCCTGTTCATCCCGCGATAGGAGATAGACCGCTGCCGGGGTGTCGAACTGGTCGTACTCCATGCCATGGTACCAGGGAACGTCCCAGCCCTGGCGCTCGATGAAGAGCCGGTAACGGAGCCGATGGTGGGAAACCAAGGCCGTGCCAAAGAGGTGGGCGTTCTCCCAGGATACCACGTCGATCATCGAAGCCCTCTCCCCTGCCCAGGACCAATTGCGGTCCCTGGAGGAGACGACTGACGTGGGGGGGGAAACAACCTACCCGGGTTGGTAGGTTGTCAGGGGATGATAAGGCCCATTCGAAGGGCTTTGACGATGGCCAGAATGCGGGTACTGGATTGCAGCTTTGCCATAGCGTTCTTTATGTGAAAACTTGCGGTGTGTTCTGAGATATTGAGAATCATCCCGATGTCCCAGGAGCTTTTACCTCGCGCAGTCCAAATCAAACATTCGGTTTCCCGAGGGGTAAGGCGGACCAGAGGACTCCCTTCCTGATCCTCGACGGCCAGCCTTAGAAAGGCCGTGTGGAATTGTGCCGCGATGACGTGTAGCTGGTCAATTACCTCGCGAGGCGCGACATCTTGATGGTCGGTGCCGTAGCTCATGGCGAAGGTGTCGCCGAACGGACCGTGGAGAGGGACGCATACCCCGCCCCCAAGACCTGCCTCTTTGGCTTCGTCCATGAACCTCCGCTGCTCTTGGCTTAGATGGGGCAGATCATTCCATAGGAAAGGCCACCGCATCACAGGCGTTCGAGAAATGATCGGGTCGATATTCTCATAGCCTTTATCGAAATAGTATTCCACCCAGTCAGGAGGGTATTCCAAGATGACGGCGGGCGGTTGGAACGGGGTCTTGAACTTGTACTGGCTGTAATTGGTTAACGCGCCATAAGCGAACCGATTGTAGCCGCGGTCCGAAATCGCAGTTTTGAATAGAGCGGTGAGCTCCCCGGGTGTAGCAGCGCAATTGGTTTGCTCGATGAAATCGAGAAGCCTCATGCCGGCCTTCCTATCCTGGGAGGTGATACCACACATGGTCTTGGTATGCCATCATCTCGTGTCCAAAACCGCTACCAAGCACTGTGCCGCACCGGACAACAATACCGGGCCACTCGCAGGTCTGAGCCGTCTCAGGGGCGTCGATGCCATGAAGCCGTATCCGCTCTCCCGATATCTCCAGGGTGTCGAGGTTCCGGTGACATGATACTTAATTGGGGTCACATGATGAGGAATGCCCGGCAACACCTCAAAACAGCCTAAAAGATAAATTATATCAGTCGATTACGAAGAGCTTTGCGCGGCTTAGCCGACCGTAGTGGCAAACGCCGCTTGATTCAGGCAATCGGGCGATGGTCCTTCGGTGGGTGATTCACTATAAAGGATAAGGAAGGTCGCCGAGGAGGGGGACCACCTTGAGCGCGACGCCGTTTTCGCAACGCTGGCAGTTCTGGATCGACCGCGGCGGGACCTTCACCGACGTCGTGGCGCGGCGGCCCGACGGCGCGGTGGTGACCCACAAGCTGCTGTCGGAGAACCCGGAGCAATACGAGGACGCCGCGCTCCACGGCATCCGCGACCTGCTCGGCCTGGAGGCCGACGAGACGATCCCGGCCGACGTCATCGAAGTGGTCAAGATGGGGACCACGGTGGCCACCAACGCCCTGCTCGAACGCACGGGCGAACGGACCGTGCTGGTCATCACCAAGGGCTTCGCGGACGCCCTGCGCATCGGCTACCAGAACCGGCCCAAGCTGTTCGAACGCCGGATCGTGCTGCCCGAGATGTTGTACGAGCGGGTGGTCGAGGTCGAGGAGCGCCTGAGCGCCACCGGCGAGGTGCTGGCGGAGCCCGACCTGGAGGCCGCCCGGGCGGCGCTCGAGGAGGCCTACGACGTCGGCATCCGGAGCGCCGCCATCGTGCTGTTGCACGGCTACCGGTTCCCCGGCCACGAGCGCGCGGTGGCCGAGCTGGCCCGCCGGGTGGGGTTCACCCAGGTCTCGGTCTCCCATGTCGTCAGCCCGCTGATGAAGCTGGTTTCGCGCGGCGACACCACGGTGGTCGATGCCTACCTGTCGCCGATCCTGCGCCGCTACGTCGACGGGATCGACGCCGAGCTGGGCGGCACCCGGCTGATGTTCATGCAATCCAACGGCGGGCTCACCGACGCCCGCATGTTCCAGGGCAAGGACAGCATCCTGTCGGGCCCCGTGGGCGGCGTCGTCGGCATGGCCCAGACCGCCGAGTGGTGCGGCTTCACCAAGGTCATCGGCTTCGACATGGGGGGCACCTCGACCGACGTCTCCCACTACGACGGCGTCTTCGAGCGGGCCTTCGAGACCCTGGTCGCCGGGGTCCGCATCCGGGCCCCGATGATGCGCATCCACACGGTGGCCGCCGGGGGCGGCTCGATCCTCCACTTCGACGGAGCGCGCTACCGGGTGGGGCCGGATTCGGCGGGCGCCAACCCGGGTCCGGCGTGCTACCGGCGCGGCGGGCCGCTGTGCGTCACCGACTGCAACGTCATGCTGGGTAAGATCCAGCCCCGCTTCTTCCCCAAGGTGTTCGGCCGCTCCGCCGACGCGCCGCTCGACGGCGAACGGACCCGCGAGCTGTTCGCCAAGCTCGGCGCCGAGATCGCCGAGGCCACCGGCAACGCCCGCGCGCCCGAGCAGGTGGCCGAGGGCTTCCTGATGATCGCCGTCGAGAACATGGCCAACGCGATCAAGCAGATCTCGGTGCAGCGGGGCTACGACGTCACCGAGTACACGCTCAACTGCTTCGGCGGCGCCGGCGGCCAGCACGCCTGCCTGGTCGCCGACTCGCTGGGCATGAACCGGGTCTTCATCCACCCCCACGCCGGGGTGCTGTCGGCCTACGGCATGGGCCTGGCCGACATCCGGGCGATGCGCGAGGCGGCCGTCGAGGAGCCGCTGGAGGCCGGGCTGACCGGCGATTTGGCGCCGAGGTTCGACGCCCTGGAGGCCGAGGTCCGGGCCGAGGTTCGCGACCAGGGGGTGGACGAAACCAAGATCACGGTGCACCGCAAGGTCCACCTGCGCTTCGAGGGCACCGACACCGCCCTGATCGTCGATTTTTCCGACCGCGCGCGGATGACCGCCGAATTCGAGGACGCCCACCAGCGGCGCTTCGGCTTCGTGATGCCCGAACGCGGCCACGTCGCCGAGGCGATCTCGGTGGAGGCGGTCGGCACCACCGAGACCGTCGAGGACGCCGAGATCAAGGACATCCCCGGGGTCGCCGACCTGCAGCCGCTGGACGTGGTCGACATGTATTCGGGCGGCGAGACCCACCGGACCCCGGTCTACAACCGCGAGGCCCTGCTGCCCGACGACGTGGTCGAAGGCCCCGCGGTGATCGTCGAGGCCAACTCCACCACCGTGCTCGAGCCCGGCTGGCAGGCGGAGCTCAACCGTCGCGGCCACCTGATCCTGACCCGCGCCGTGCCCCGCCCGAGCCGGGTCGCCATCGGCACCGAGGTCGACCCGGTGATGCTCGAGATCTTCAACAACCTGTTCATGTCGATCGCCGAGCAGATGGGCACCGTGCTCGCCAACACCGCCTATTCGGTCAACATCAAGGAACGCCTGGACTTCTCGTGCGCGGTGTTCGACTCGGGCGGCCACCTGGTCGCCAACGCCCCCCACATGCCGGTCCACCTGGGAAGCATGGGCGAGAGCGTGCAGACGGTGATCCGCGAGCGCGCCGGGGTGATGAGGCCCGGCGACGTGTCGGTGCTCAACGCGCCCTACAACGGCGGCACCCACCTTCCCGACATCACCGTCATCACCCCGGTGTTCGACGACGCCGGGGGCGACGTCCTGTTCTACGTCGCCTCGCGCGGCCATCACGCCGACATCGGCGGCATCACCCCGGGTTCGATGCCTCCCGACAGCCGGACCGTCGAGGAGGAAGGGGTGCTGATCGACAACTTCCTGCTGGTCGAGGGCGGCCGCTTCCGCGAGGCCGAGTTCAGGGCGCTGCTCGCCGACGACGCCTACCCGGCCCGCAACCCGGACCAGAACGTCGCCGACCTCAGGGCCCAGATCGCCGCCAACGAGAAAGGGGGGCGCGAGCTCAAGGCGATGATCGACCACTTCGGGCTCGACGTGGTCCGGGCCTACATGGGCCACGTCCAGGACAACGCCGAGGAATCGGTGCGCCGGGTGCTCGACGTGCTGGCCGACGGCGCCTTCGCCTGCGAGCTGGACGACGGCGCCGTGATCAAGGTCGAAATCTCGATCGACAAGCAGGCCCGCCGGGCGACCATCGACTTCACCGGCACCTCGGACCAGCAGCCGACAAACTTCAACGCCCCCTTCGCGGTGTGCCGGGCGGCGGTGCTGTACGTGTTCAGGACCCTGGTCGACGACGACATCCCGTTGAACGCCGGCTGCCTCAAGCCGCTGGACGTGGTGGTGCCGGAGGGCTGCATGCTCAATCCCCGCTATCCGGCGGCCGTGGTGGCGGGCAACGTCGAGACCTCCCAGGTGGTGGTCGATACGCTGTACGGGGCGCTCGGCGTGCTGGCCGCGGCCCAGGGGACGATGAACAACTTCACCTTCGGCAACGACCGCCACCAGTACTACGAGACCGTCTGCGGCGGCTCGGGCGCCGGCCCCGACTTCGACGGCACCGACGCCGTCCACACCCACATGACCAACTCCCGGCTCACCGATCCCGAGGTCCTGGAATGGCGCTTCCCGGTGCGAATCGACAGCTTCGCCATCAGGCGGGGCAGCGGCGGCGCGGGCCGCCATTCGGGCGGCGCCGGCACCGTGCGCCGGATCCGTTTCCTGGAGCCGATGACGGCGGCCATCCTGTCCTGCCACCGCCGCATCGCCCCCTACGGGGTGGACGGCGGCGAGCCCGGGATGATGGGCCGCAACCGGGTCGAACGGGCCGACGGCAAGGTCGACGAGCTGGGCGGCACCGACAAGACGGAGGTCGCGCCGGGCGACGTCTTCGTCATCGAGACCCCGGGCGGCGGCGGCTACGGCAAGGCCGGGGCCTGATCCCGGCGGAATTTCTCGAATCCTTGAATCTTTTCAATTGCTTGGTGAGACACAAGATGTTGGGGCACATGAAAGCTTTGACGCCATATTCTGTAGTGTGTACACTATCTGGTTATGTCTCAGGGGGGTCA
This sequence comes from uncultured Thalassospiraceae bacterium, assembly GCA_964632795.1. Taxonomy (GTDB): domain Bacteria; phylum Pseudomonadota; class Alphaproteobacteria; order Rhodospirillales; family 2-02-FULL-58-16; genus CAZWEZ01. The sequence goes on from CAZWEZ010000097.1 coordinate 12,793, forward strand.
TACAAGAGATGTGGAGACCGGCGTCCGGATGGCAGGCTGGAGACCGGTGTTGGCGGCGGCGTTGGGGGTGTGGCTGGTCTCCGGCGGGGCTTCTTTCGCCCGCCCCCTGGAAGACGAACTGGCCGATCTACTGCTCGATCATCCGCTGATCAATGCCGGCGAGAAGACAGTCGAATCGTCGCGCCAGGCGATCAAGATCTCGCTGGCCAATTATTTCCCCCAGATCGCGACCACCGGCGACGTCGGTTACGAGAACATCGACAGCCCGGCGACCCAGGCCACCATGCTGGGCAAGAACTATTCGCGCACCCATAACATCGCCGGGGTGACCGTGACCCAGAACGTGTTCAGCGGGTTCGCCAACGATTCGGCGGTCAGGACGGCGCGCCTGAACAAGGAGATCGCCGAGATCTCCCTCGAGGGGACCAACCAGAACACCCTGTTCGAGGGCATCGGCGCCTACATCGGGGTCCTTCGCCAGCGGCGCCTGATCGGTCTTTCGCTCAACAACGTGCGGACCATCCAGCGCCAGCTCATGCTGGAGGACGAACGGGTCCAGAGGGGCGCGGGGATCACCGTCGACGTATTGCAGGCCAAGTCGCGCCTGCAGATCGCCAAGGAGCGCCGGGTGGCCTTCGAGGGGGCGCTGGAAGACGCCGTCAGCCGTTACTCCCAGACCTTCAACCACGCCCCGGACATCGAGGGCATGATGGACCCGGTGCCGCCGGTGGAGCTGGTCCCCTCGATCATGGAGAGGGCGGTCGAGATCGCCCTGGTCGAGAACCCGGCGATCGACAACTCGAACGCCTCGGTCGAGGTGGCCCGGGAACGCCGGCGCACGGTGCTTGCCGAATATTCGCCGGTGGTCGACGTGGTCGGCGCGTGGAACTACGAGAAGCACAATGCGGGGACGCTGGGCACCCGGCGCGATTACTCGATCGCCGTGCAGACCACCTGGAACCTGTTCACCGGCTTCTCGACCCGCGCCGGGATCACCCAGGCGGCTTATGATTACCGGGCCAGCAAGGACAACTTCGATTTCGTCTCGCGCAAGGTGGTCGAACAGACCCGGGTGGCCTGGCAGGCGCTGTTGACCACCCGCGAGAGGCTGGATTTGCTCGAGAACGCCGTCAACATCGCCGCCGAGGTGTTCCTGTCGCGCAAGAAACTGCGCGAGGCGGGCAAGGAAACGGTGATCAACGTGCTCGACGCCGAAAACGAGGTCAACAACGCCCAGATCAACTTCACCGCCGCCGCCTATGACGAACGCTTGGCCATCTACCAGCTGCTGCTGGCGATGGGACGCCTCAACGCCGTTCACCTGAACCTGAGGGTGAACTGATACCAGCGATCCTCATTCCTGACCCCTTCGGGCGGCGCAGGCCACTAGT
>CAZWEZ010000098.1:0-14121 GCA_964632795.1 uncultured Thalassospiraceae bacterium
GCCCGCCCAGCGCGGCGGCCACGGCGCCGGCCGCCCGCGCCATGGCCAGGCCGCGGATGACGTTCTCGCTGTTGCCCGAGGTCGAGATGGCGATGGCGACGTCGCCAGGGCGCGCCAGGCCCTCGATCTGGCGGGCGAACAGGTCCTCGAAACCGTAGTCGTTGCCGATCGCGGTCAACACCGAGGTGTCGGTGGTCAGGGCGATGGCGGCGACCGGCCGCCGGTCGCGCTTGAAGCGGACGATCAGTTCGGTGGCGATGTGCTGGGCGTCGGCGGCGCTGCCGCCGTTGCCGAACAGCAGGATCTTGCGGTCTTCGCGCACCGCCTCGGCGCAGGCCCCGGCCAGCCGCGCGAAGGGTTCGGCCAGCGTTTCGCGGGTCGCCGCGAGGACTTCCGCGTGGCGGTCCATCTCGGAGGTGAACAGGGTCTTCAGGTCGATCATGGGCAGTCGTTCGCTCCAGGTTTAGAGGTCGATCCGTTGGCCGCTTTGAAGGGATTCCATTATGGCGATGGTGGCGATCGAGGTCTCGATCAGTTCCGTCTCGTCGATGGGCGCCGGGCCGCCCGCCGCCACCGCCCCGGCGAAGGCGGCGAGGGCTGCCTTGAACCCCTTGTCCTGGGTCCTGGCGCCGCTGTTCGAGCTCCGTCCGTCGGCGACCAGGGTCAGGGCCCGGAAGTCGTCGATCACCGCCACCGCGCCGCCGCCGTAGGCCTCGATGCGTTCCTTGGCCAGGGCGTCGTCGCCGAGCGCCGTGTAGGCGATGGTGGCCAGGGAGCCGTCCTTGAAGCGGATCGCCACGCAGAGGTCCTCGCACCTCGCCCCGGCCGCCGCCTCGGCCTGGACCGAGGCGATTTCGGCGCCGGCCAGGAAACGGGCCAGGTCGACGAAGTGGCAGACCTCGCCGAGGATCCGCCCGCCGCCCACCTCGGCGGCGTGGATCCAGCTGTCGGGCGGAATCGGCCCGGCGTTGACGCGCAGCAGCACGAACCGCGGGCCGGGGCGGCTCGCCAGGTGGTCCCGGGCCTTGACGGAGGCCGGCGCGAAGCGGCGGTTGAAGCCGACCTGGAAGAAGGCCTCCGAAGCGTTGCGGGCCTCGATCACCCGGTTGATCTCCGGGCGGCCGAGGCCCAGCGGCTTCTCGACCAGCACCGCCTTGCCGGCGGCCAGCGCCCGGGCGCACAGCTCGGCGTGGCTGTCGTGGCGGGTGGCAATTAAGACGGCGTTGATCTCCGGGTTGTCGATCACCGCCGCCTCGTCGGCCGCCGCGTGCTCGAAGCCGAAGGTGCGCTGGCCGTGCTCGGCCGAGGCGCCGCGCTGGGTGGCCAGCGTGTGGAGGCGGACCCCCTCGAGCCTGGCCAGCTCGGGCAGCAGCACGGCGCGGGCGAAGTTGCCGGCGCCGATCACCCCCAGCACGCAGCCCTCGGGGCGTCCCGCGGCGGCCGGGAACGACGGCCTGGGCGGTTCCGCCGCCTCGCCGTCGTAGGCCAGGACGACCCCCAGGTGGGGCTCGCCGCCGCCGGTGATCATGGCGTAGGCGTCCTCGGCCTTGTCCAGGGGGAAGGTGTGGCTGGTCAGCGCCGCCACGTCGAGCCGCCGCTCCAGGGCCGGCGACATCAGGCGGGCGGCTTCGGCCAGGTTCTCGGTCTCGGTCCAGCGCACGAAGCCGGGCGGATACTTCACGCCCCGGCCCTCGAAGTCGTCGTCGTAGCGCCCCGGCCCGTAAGAACGCGAGACCACCAGGTTGAGCTCCTTCTTCATGAACCCCTGGTAGGGGAACGTGGTCCCGGTGAGGCCGACCATGCACACCCGGGCGCGGTCCCGGGCAATCTGCGCCGCGACCTCGAAGGGCTCGCTGGAGTCGCTGGCGGCGGCGATCAGCACGCCGTCGCAGCCCTTGCCCCCGGTCAGCGCCGAGACCGTGGCGTCCAGGCCCTCCCCGGACAGGTCGAAGACCCCCTGGGCGCCCAGCCGGCGGGCCAGCTCGAGGCGCCGGGGGTTGTAGTCCAGGGCCAGCGGGCGGGCCCCGGACAGGGCCAGCATCTGCACCGCCAGTTGGCCCAGCAGGCCGACCCCGATGACCCCGACCACGTCGCCCAGGCCGGCGTCCAGGTTGCGCACCGCGTGCATGGCGATGGCGCCGAGGGTCGAATAGCAGACCTCCTCGAAGGGCACGTCGTCGGGCACCGGGGCGGCCAGGTTGCCCGGCACCACGTTGAGTTCGGCGTGGTTGGCGATCCCGGCCCCGGCCACCGCCACCCGCTGGCCGACCCGGAACGCGCCCTCCAGGCCGGCGCCGACGGCGGCCACCGTGCCGGCCGCCGAGTAGCCCAGCGGGAGCGGCTCGTCGAGCCGCGCCATGACCGCCGCCCAGGTCGCGGCGAGGCCGTCGCGGCGCGCCTTGTCGAGCACCTTGCGGACCAGGTCGGGCCGCGCCCTGGCCTTGCCGGCCAGACTCTTGCGGGCGAAGGCGACCACCATCCGCTCGGTCCCCGCCGAGATCACCGAGGCCCGGGTGGCGACCAGCAGATGGCCGTCCCGGACCTTGGGCTGGGGAACCTCGCGAAGCTCCAGCTTTCCGCTCCGGGTGCTCTGGATGACCTGCTTCATGGCGCTGTTGTACCCCGATTTCCGGGACGGATGCAAAGAAGCCACGCCGCGAAAAGACTTTATTCCCCATCCCCGGGGCGGTTATCTAACAACCATGTGCGGAATCGTCGCCATATTCGCCTACGGCAGCGGAGCGCCGCCGGTGGACGAAGCGGAACTGCTCGCCGTCCGCGAGGCGATGCGCGCCCGCGGTCCCGACGGCGCCGGCCTGTGGATCGCGCCCGACCGCCGGACCGGCCTCGCCCACCGCCGGCTGGCGATCATCGACCTCAGCGACTCGGGGGCCCAGCCGATGGCCTTCGAGGACGGCCGCTGCCGGATCACCTACAACGGCGAGATCTACAACTTCCGGGCCCTGCGCGGCGAGCTGGAAGGCCACGGCCACGTCTTCACCAGCCACTCGGACACCGAGGTGCTGTTACACCTCTACCACCGTTACGGAGAGGAAATGACCCAGCGCCTGCGCGGCATGTACGCCTTCGCGATCTGGGACGAGGCGCGCAACGGGATGCTGCTGGGGCGCGACCCCTACGGCATCAAGCCGCTGTACTATGCCGACGACGGCGCGACCTTGCGCGTCGCCTCTCAGGTCAAGGCGCTGCGGGCCGGGGGCAAGGCCGGGAACGGCGTCGACGCGGCGGGCCACGTCGGCTTCTTCCTCTTCGGCTACGTGCCCGAGCCGCACACGCTGTACGGCGATATCCGCGCCCTCGAGGCGGGCACCACCATGTGGATCGGCGGCGACGGCAAGCGGCGCTCGCGGCGCTTCCTCGACGTCACCGCGCATCTGGCCGGCGAAGGCGCTGACGGCGAGCCGGTGGACCTGCGCCAGGCGCTGCTCGACAGCGTCCGCCATCACCTGGTGGCCGACGTTCCGGTCGGCGTGTTCCTGTCGGCGGGCCTCGATTCGGCGACCGTCACCGGGCTTGCCGCCGAGGTCCACGGGGCCGGCCTCGACACCATGACCCTGGCCTTCGACGAGTACCGGGGGACGCCCCGGGACGAGGCGCCCCTGGCCGAGGAGGTGGCGCGCACTTACGCCACCCGCCACCGCACCCGCCGCCTCGGCGGCGCCGAGTTCAGGCGCCACCTGGATGACCTGCTGGGGGCCATGGACCAGCCGACCATCGACGGCGTCAATACCTACTTCGTGGCCCGGGCGGCGGCCGGGCTGGGGCACAAGGTGGCGCTGTCGGGCCTCGGCGGCGACGAACTGCTGGGCGGCTACGACAGCTTCCGCCAGATCCCGGCGGTGGTCGGCCGGCTGGGCTGGATCCCGGGGCTGTCGGCGATCGGCCGGGCGGCGCGGGTGGTGGCGGCCCCTATCGCCGGCCGCCTGACCTCGCCCAAGTACGCCGGACTGCTGGAGTACGCCGGCAGCTACGCCGGCGCCTACCTGCTGCGCCGCGGCCTGTTCATGCCCTGGGAACTGCCCGCCATCCTCGATCCGGCGATCGCCGCCGAGGGCTGGCGGCAGTTGGAACCCCTGGTCCGCCTCGAGGCCTGCGCCTCGGCGCCGTCGACGCCGTGGCGCAAGGTGGCGGCGCTGGAAACCGCCTGGTACATGCGCAACCAGTTGCTGCGCGACGCCGACTGGGCCGGCATGGCCCATTCGCTGGAGATCCGGGTGCCCCTGGTCGATGTCGAGTTGCTGGCCCAACTGGCTGCGCGCCTGGGCCGCCCGGGCGGTCCCGACAAGGGGAAGATGGCGCGAACCCCCGCGCCGCCGTTGCCCGGGGCCGTGCAGGCCCGGGCCAAGACCGGCTTTTTCGTTCCGATACAGGAATGGTTACAGGGCGGCGGCCAGGGGTCCGGCGAGCGGGGCCTCAGGGGCTGGGCGCGGCGAATCCACGGGGCGTTCGCCGAAACCTGCCGATGACCATGCTATCCCATTTCGCGCCGTCATGTGGTAGGCTGGGGGGAGAACCAATAATAACCGCGTGGAGGGGTTCATGCACCGTCGGATCATTCCCGATATCGTCGCCGGCATCAAGATTTGCCATGTGCCTGGACGGAGCACCGCCTATGAGGTGGCCAGGTTAATGGAAGAACACAACGTCGGGGCGCTGGCGGTCACCGAGGGGGAGGGGAGGATCATCGGCATCGTCACCGAGCGCGACCTCGCGCGGCGGGTCATCGGCGGCAAGCTGGACCCGGAGCGGACCCCGGTATCCGAGATCATGTCGGCCGACCCGGACACCCTGTCGCCGGACGATTCGGCGATGAAGGCGATGGAGATGATGCAGGACAAACATTACCGCCATATGCCGGTGGTCGACGACAGCGGCCGCTTCGTGGCCATGGTTTCGATCCGCGACCTCTACGAGGTCTACGCCTGATACGACTCACCGGGCGTCTTCGAGGAGCCTCCTGAGCTCGCCCATGGCCGCCCCGAAGGCCGCCCAGTCGCCGTTCCCCATGGCCTGTTCGGCACGCTGGATTTCCTCTCTCAGCCGCGACACCATGCCGGTACCGGGCGCCAGGGGCGCCGCCGCCTCGTCGCCGGCGCCGGGCAGGCCGCCGAACAACACCTCGAGGGCGCCTTCCAGCGTCGGTTCCATGACCACGTTCTCGCCATGGGCGACGATGACCCGCTTGAGCTGGGGGACGTCGTTGAGTTCGGCGATCAGGTAGACCGGTTCCACATAGAGCAGCGAGTGTTCGATGGGGATGGCGATCAGGTTCCCGCGGACCACCTTGGAGCCCCGCTGGTCCCACAGCGACAACTGGCGCGAGATCAGGGTGTCCTGGTCGATCAGCGCCTCGATCTGCAACGGCCCGTAGATCAGCCGATCCTTGGGGAACTTGTAGACGATCAGCTCCCCGTAGCCGGGGAAGTCGCTGCGCGCCGCCATCCAGGCGATCATGTTGTTGCGGCCATCCGGGGTCAGCGGCGTCATCAGCAGGAACTGCAGGCGGCTCTCGCCGGGCAGGCGCATCAGGATGTAGTAGGGTTTCATCGCCGCCAGCCTGCCGCCGTACTTCTCCTCGGCCAGCTCCCACAGGTCCTCGTTGTTGTAGAACACCTGCGGGATTTCCATGTGGTATCTGCGGTACATCTCGACCTGGGCCGTGAACAGGTCGCGGGGGTAGCGCAGGTGGTCCCTGAGCCCCGTCGACAACTCGGAGAAGGGCAGGAACAGCCCGGGGAAAGCCTTGTCGTAGGCGGCGAACACGGGGTCGGAGGGGTCGATGGCGTAGAAGGCGACGCTCCCCTGGTAGGCGTCGACCACCACCTTGACCGGGTTGCGGATGTAGTTGGACTCGCCCTCGAAGGGTTCGGAGTAGGGGAAGGTTTCGGAATTCGTGTAGGCGTCGACGATCCAGTACAGCCGCCCGCCGTCGACCACCAGGTACGGGTCGCGGTCGTATTTCAGGAACGGGGCGATCACGGACACCCTCTCGGCGACCTCGCGCCACATCTGGATGCGGCTGTCCTCGGTGATGTAGGAGGAGATCAGGATGTTGACGTCGAGGCGGTTCCAGGCCAACAGAAGCCGCAGCCACGTCGAGGAAAGCCGGATCCCGCCCCGGCCCTGGTAGCGAGTGTAGACGTTGGCGTCGCCCTTGGGGTGGTCGAACTCCTTGAGGTTGGTGTTGACGATCTTGAAGCCCGACATGTTCTCGCCGTAATAGATGGCCGGGCGCTCGATGGCCAGCCCCTCCGCCGACACCGGGGGCAGGTCCTTGACGACCAGGCTCGGCACGCCCTGGAGGTTGTCGTGGGTGGCCAGGCTCATCGCCAGTCCGTAGCCGTGGGTGTATTGGAGCGTTCGGTTGAGCCAGGTCTCGGCCTTGCGCGGCAGTCGCTCGGAGAGTTCGCGGGCCGATAGAAGGACCTGGCGCAGCTCGCCGCCGATGGTATAGCGGTCGACGTCGATGTCGTAGAACTTGTAGTACAGGCGGAGCTGCTGGAGCTGGCGGTAGGTCTGCAACAGCGGCCGCCAGTCCCACAGGCGGACGTTGTTGATGGTGTCCTGGTTGCTGGCGATCTCGGCCGGCGACAGCTCAGTGACCGCGGGATAGAACTTCTCCTTCACCCGGTCGAGGCCGAAGGCCATCCGGGTGTGGGTGACGTTGTGGCGCAGGTAGGGCTCCTCCAGCTTCAGCTCGTTGGGCTTGACCACCAGCTGCTGGAACAGCCCCGGCACCGCATACTGCACCACCAAGGCCAGGACCAGATAGCTGGCCGTCCCCAGCAGCGACAGCATCGCCCGGTTGAGGTAGGCCCCGGCGGCGACCACGGCGATCAGAGCGAAGGTCGCCCCGACCATGATCCCCAGCGCCGGCAGGACCACGCTGACGTCGGTGTAGCCGGGCCCGAACACGGTGCCGTCGGAGGTGTACAGGAGCCGGAAGCGGTCGAGGTAGTAGCCCCACCCCCAGGCCACCAGGAACACCGCGCCGTTGGCCGATAGCACCCGCAGGATCGGCCTTCGCACATCCTCGCCGAGGGTTTTCCACAGCCGCAGGAGGTCGAGGTTCAGCAGCACCGCGAGGTGCGCCGCCAGGGCCAACACGGCGATTCCGACGACGATGTCCTGGACGATATCGAGGAACGGCAGGGTGAACACGTAGAAGCCGACCTCGCGGCCCAGCACAGGATCGGCGAGGCCGAACCCGGCGCCGTGGCGGAAGCGCAGAAAGGCGTTCCACTCGCCGGCCATGGACAGGGCGAAGACCAGGCTCCCGAGGCCCGGGGCGAGGATCGTCACCACCTTCGCCCAGGCCGGGCTGAACCAGCCGGCGGCGGGCGACGCGGCGACTTCCTCGCTGGTCGCGATCCCCACCAGGATGCGGGTGTTGACCCAATAGTAGAGGAAGACCGGAACCAAGGTGGCCACGAACAGGCCAAGCTGGGTCAGCCTGATGGTCCAGAAGACCGGCCGGTAGCCCAGCTCCCCCATCCACAGCCACTCGACGGTCCAGCCCAGCAGGCTGAACAGAAGCAACAGGCCGAGACCGGCGGCGGCGGCGGCGATCAGCCACCATCCGGTCCGTGTCGCCAACGACGGCGGCATGATAGCGAAACCCTTTTCGCCTCTGACGCTCAAGTATTCGAGGATAACACAGTCCGGGGACCGCCGACTACAGGACACCCTTGAAGTAGTCGATGGTCCGCGCCAGGCCGTCGTCCAGGGGCACCGTCGGCCGCCAGTCCAGGGTCCTGGCGGCCAGGGAGATGTCGGGACAGCGCCGGGTGGGGTCGTCGGCCGGCCGGGGGTGGGTCTCGAGGGCTGAGTCGGAGCCGGTGATTTCCAGCACCTTGTCGGCCAACTGGCGGATGGTGAATTCGTCCGGGTTGCCCAGGTTGATCGGCCCGGTCGTCCCCTCCGGGGCGTCCATCAGGCGGACCAGGCCTTGGCACAGGTCGTCGACGTAACAGAACGAGCGGGTCTGGCTGCCGTCGCCGTGGATGGCCAGCGCCCGGCCGGCCAAGGCGGCGACGATGAAGTTGGAGACCACCCGCCCGTCGTCGGGTAGCATCCGCGGGCCGTAGGTGTTGAAGATGCGCGCCACCCGGATGTCGAGGCCGTGCTGGCGGTGGTAGTCGAAGAACAGAGTCTCGGCGCACCGCTTGCCCTCGTCGTAGCAGGCCCGCGGCCCGATCGGGTTGACGGAGCCCCGGTAGTCCTCGTCCTGGGGGTGGACCTGGGGGTCGCCGTAGACCTCGCTGGTCGAGGCCTGGAGGATCTTGGCCCGGGTCCGCTTGGCCAGGCCCAGCATGTTGATGGCGCCGTGGACCGAGGTCTTGGTGGTCTGCACCGGGTCGTACTGGTAGTGGATCGGCGAGGCCGGGCAGGCCAGGTTGTAGATCTCGTTGACCTCCACGTAGAGGGGAAAGGTCACGTCGTGGCGCAGCAGCTCGAAATGCCGCTCGCCCAGCAGGTGGGCGATGTTGTCCTTGGTGCCGGTGAAGAAGTTGTCGGCGCACAGCACGTCGTGGCCGTCGGCGATCAGCCGCTCGCACAGGTGCGAGCCCAGGAAACCGGCGCCGCCCGTGACCAGGATTCGTTTGCGTGAATGCATGGCTCCTCCGTCCGCCGGGAACCTAGCATCGGGGGACGAGGCCGGCAAAGGGTTATACCAAGGAGCGATGATAATGACTCATGGAGACGGCTTTCCAAGGCTTTCGGTTAGGAGCGCTCGCCGTGGCGATGCGGCCCATCGGAAGGCGGGCGCGACGCTGTCCGAAAGCCTTGGAAAGCCGCCGTCTCGGTCGCGCCCGCGCCCCGTCGGAGGGCGTCGGCACGCATTGACGATGCGCCGCATCGCCTGCAACGCGCCTCCTACCCGACGGGGCGCGGGCGCGATCTCCATGGGTCATTATCATCGCTCCTTGGTATTGGGTGGCGGCTCAGGTTTGAAGGAAGCGGCGGCTTTCGCCTTCCAGGACCAGGCAGGTCAGGTGGTCGGTGCGGTAGGCGCCGGTGTCGATGCCGATCCGGTTGGCGCGGATGTCGGGCGTCTCGCGGATCGAATGGCCGTGGACCACCATCTTGGGAAACGCCCCGCCATGGCTCAGAAACTCTTTGCGGATCCACAACAGGTCGCACTCCTGCTGTTCCTCGATCGGCACCCCCGGCCGGATGCCGGCGTGGGCGAACAGGTAATCGCCCTCGATGTGGAACGTCGCGAGGCCGATCAAGAAGTCCAGATGGCGTTGGGGCAGGGCCTCACGGAAGTTCCGCCTGAGGGTCTCCATGTTCCAGTCGCCGCGGAACAGGCCGGGGGCGCCGACGCCGTAGCTCCACAGGGTCGCGGCGCCGCCGTTCAGCGTCCACGAGGCGGCGTGGGAGCCGTCCTCGTGGAAGCCGATCATGAACTCCTCGTGGTTGCCCTTGAGGTGGACCGCCTCGAACCCCGGCGGCGGTCCGGCGATCAGCATCTCGATCACCTCGAAGGACTCCTCGCCGCGATCCACGTAGTCGCCCAGGTAGACCAGGACCTTGCGCCTTTGCTCCGCCCCCTGGGCGTCGGCGCCGATTTGCCCGAGCAGGTCGCCGAGCAGGTCGGCCCGGCCATGGATGTCGCCGATCACGTACAGGCGCGAGCCGTCGGGCGCCCGGGGCGGGGCGGCGGCGTGATCCGGTCCGGGGCTCTGTTGCATGGACACCATGTCCGCTAAGATGGGCCTGTCGGAGGGGCGACACAAGATGCCGTCCCCCGCCCGTTCCGGGCAAGAGTCGGGGCGTTAACCTTAATTCCGTGTTAACGGTTGGCGCCTATGCTCGGGGGCGGGTCGAGGCGAAACAGACGACGGGCAGGGCGATGGCCGAGACCGGCACCGCGGTATCGATGTCCGGCCAGGACGAGGAGTCCCAAGAGGGCCGGTTGGTCGCATACCTGCGCCGCATCGAAGGCGTTCAAAGCGGCTATTTCGCCGTTCACATCCTGCTGTCCGACCTTCGCCCGGGCAACCGCAAGCCCCATTATATCCGCATCGCGGCGCGCGCCTTCGAGCCCCTGATCGACAACTTCGACGCCACCCTGTTCCAGCTCGCCAACTGCGATCTGGTGGTGATCTGCCGCGAAGTGCCGGTCGACGAGGTGGACCCGACGATCTACAAGGTGCGGGCGCTGTTCAGCGAGGACCCGCTGACCTTCGGCGAAGAGGGGTCGTTGGAGGACCGCTTCACCACCTGGTACGACCTCTCCCAGACCTCCGATTACACGGCCTTCCAGTCGCTGGTCATGGACCTCTTGGCCGAGGAGGAGCTGTACCGCAAGAAGCGGGCCGAGAGCCAGGCGACCGGAACCAACAGGGGGCTGTCGGGAGTGTCGCTGGACCCCGACAACATGACCGCCATCACGCAGCGCCTGGAGGGGGTGCAGATCGCCGATCTGATCCGCCAGCAGTCGGCCATCGAGGTCCACGTCGGGGGCAAGGGCGAGGTCCTGTTCCGCGAACACTACGTGTCGATGGCCGACCTCCAGAAACGGATCGCCCCCAACGTCAACCTGTTCGGCAGCACCTGGCTGTTCCAGTACCTGACCGAGACCCTGGACCGGCGGATGCTGGCGGTGGTGGCGCGCTGGAACTTCGCCGAGATCAAGGACGCGATCAGCCTCAACCTCAACATCTCCACCGTGCTGGGGCGGGAATTCCAGCACTTCCACCGCAACGTCGGGCCCCACGCCTCGAAGGTGGTGGTCGAAATGCAGATCATCGACATCTTCGCCGACGTCGGCGCCTACTACTATGCCCGCGATACCCTGCGCGAGAGCGGCTACCGGGTTCTCGTCGATGGCCTCAACCCCCTGTCGCTGCAGTTCTTGGAGCCCGGCCTGCTGGACCCGGACCTGGTCAAGATCAACTGGAGCCGGGAGTTCCTCGGCGAGGTGCCCTACGAGCGGATGGTCGAGATGCGCGACGTCGTCCGCCAGACCGGCCGCAACAAGCTGGTCCTGGCCCGCGTCGATTCGATGGACGCCATCAAGTGGGGGTTGACGCTCGGCATCAACCGCTTCCAGGGCCACTACATCGACACCCTGGTCGAGGCGATGATCGCCAAGGGGATCATCTGATGGTGGCCGGCGCCCAGGCCCAGAAACGGCTGCCCAGCCAGGAGAACCTGCTGCTGGACTACGTCCACCGCCTGGAATCCCACAAGCAGGGACGCCGGGCGGTGTTCATCCACCTCTCGGAGCTGAGGTCCTACAACCGCCGCCAACAGCACGTGCGGGCCGCCGCCAACAGCTTCGAGACCCTGATCAAGACCATGCAGGGGCAGCTCTTCATCCTCAAGAACTCCGACCTGGTCTTCATCTACAAGCAGGAGGCCCACCCCCAGACCGAGACCGCGGTCCAGAAGGTGCGCTTCCTGTTCGGCGACGACCCGTTGCTGGACGAGGAGTCCGACACCCGCGCCTTCGCCACCTGGTACGACATCGAAACCGATTTCGACGACATCCTCCACCTGGTCCAGGGGATGGTCGACGCCGAACGCCGGCGCGCGCTCGAGGTCCGCAACCGCATGGACACCCGTTCCACCCTCAAGGCCAAGCAGGAGAAAGGCGAACCGATGACGCCCGAGGTCCTGGGCCGGGTCGAAGCGGCGCTGATCCGGGCCGACCTGTCCAACCTGGTGCGCCGCCAGTTCGTGTGCGAGGTGGATCGCAACATGATCCCCGAGCCGGTGTTCAGCGAGCTCTTCATCTCGATCCAGGACCTGCGCGAGACCCTGCTTCCCGGGGTCAACCTGCTGTCCAACCGCTGGCTGTTCCAGCACCTGACCGAGACCCTCGACGTCCGCATGCTGGCCATGCTGGCCAAGACCGACACCCTGACCATCTCCGGCGACATCAGCTTCAACCTCAACGTCTCGACCCTGCTGCTGCCGGAGTTCCAGGGCTTCGACGACAACATCACGGCCAGCCGCCGCGGGGCGATGATCATCGAAATGCAGCAGGTCGACATCTTCGCCGACCTCGGCGCCTATCTGTTCGCCCGCGAGTTCGTCCAGGAGAAGGGCTACCGGGTGTGCATCGACGGCCTGACCCATCAGACCATGGAGCTGATCGAGCGCGAACGCATGGGCGCCGACCTGGTCAAGCTGATCTGGCACGGCGATCTGGTGGACGGCGGCGAGGAGATGAGCGACAAGATGCGCGAGCTGATCAAGCGGGCCGGGGAAACCAATGTCGTGTTGTGCCGGGTCGACAGCCGCGAGGCCGTCGATTTCGGGCAATCGGTCGGGGTCTCGCTGTTCCAGGGCCGTTTCATCGAGAACCTGATCGCCGAGGACAACCGTCGGCGCGAGCTGCTCAGGCTCAAGCGGCGGATGGAACGCAGCGAGGCCGGCGAGGATGAAGAGCTGACCTAGTGCCCTGGATCAGACATATGGCACCCATACGACGGCTCTCCGAGTTCACCCGGCCAGGCGCGTGGCGCGCCGTGATGGCGGCCCATCACAAGGGGCGCGCGACGACGACCGGAAGCCTCGCAAGGCCGCCCTCCGGGTCGCTTTTCCCGCCCTCTCGGGGCGTCGGGAACGCTCGCCGATGCGCCGCATCGCCTTCGCGCCCCCTCGTGGCCGAGAGAACGGGAAAAGCGATCACATGGGGTCAGGAACAGGGACCGCTGGTATAAGGACCTCTGGTCTCACTCCTCCTGGTCGCTGACCCCGGCCTCGGCGAAGGTCGCCATGCCGGCGTGGCAGGCCACCGCGCCCTTCAGCACGCCCACCGCGAGGGCCGCGCCCGAGCCCTCGCCGAGCCGCATCCCGAGGTCGAGCAGGGGCTTCTTGGAGAGCTTCTCCAGCAGCCGGCCGTGGCCGGGTTCGGCCGAGGCGTGGGCCACCTGGCAGTGGTCCAGCGCCCCGGGGCGCACGGCCTCCAGCGCCGCCGCCGCCGCCGTGCAGATGAAGCCGTCGAGGAGCACCGGAATCCGCGACAGCCGGGCCGCCAGGACGGCGCCGGTAATGGCCGCCAGCTCGCGCCCGCCGAGGCAGCGCAGGGTCTCCAGGCCGTCGCTCGCCGCCGCCTTGTGCAAGGCGACCCCCTCGGCGACCACCGCCGCCTTGGCGGCCAGGGCGGCGCCCTCGACGCCGGTCCCGGGGCCGGTCCACAATGGCGCCTCGCCGCCGTACAGGGCCAGGCAGAGGGCGGCCGCCGAGGTGGTGTTGGCGATCCCCATCTCGCCCAGGCACAGGACGTCGGTGTCGGCCTCCACCGCCGCCATCCCGACGGCGATGGCGGCCACGGTTTGGTCCTCGCTCATCGCCGGCTGGCGGGTGAAGTCGTGGGTCGGGGCGTCGAGCGACAGCGCCTCGACCTTGAGCTCGGCGCCGAAGGTCCGGCACAACTGGTTGATGGCCGCCCCGCCGGCCTCGAAGTTGGCCACCATCTGGACCGTGACCTCGGCCGGGAAGGCCGACACCCCGCGCGCCGCGACCCCGTGGTTGCCGGCGAACACCACCGTCCTCGGCTTGTCCATGGTCGGCGGGTGGCGGCCCTGCCAGGTGGCCAGCCAGGCGCTCAGCTCCTCCAGCCGGCCCAGCGATCCCGGCGGCTTGGTCAGTTGGGCTTCGCGCTCGGCGGCCGCCTCGGCGGCCGCCCGGTCGGGTCCGGGGAGATCGTCGAGGAGGCGGCGGACGTCGTCGAGGGAATGGACGGATGGGGGCCGGTTCACGGGTCTTCTCCTTTGTTCGAAGCGATGGATTTCTTTTCTCCCGCCACTCACCTATAACCGGAATCGCGCCGGGGATCGCGCCAAGCGGGGCTTCATCCCATATCCCGTTGTCGGGGTCCAGGGGTTTACGGTATCGAGGGCGGGTTCATGGACTCCGAAGGCACCATTTTTCAGACCGCCGGCGGTCTCGCCCGCCAGCTGCGAATCGCCGCCGCCTTCCTCACCCGCCTGCCGTTGCGCCTCAAGGGCGGCGAGGTGCTGGCCGAGGCGGCGTGGGCCTTCCCGGTGGTCGGCGCCGGGGTCGGGCTGGCGGCGGCGGCCGGCCTGGGCGCCGCCTTCTGGCTCGGCCTGCACCCGCTGGCCTGCGCCCTGGTCGGCC